>JAXDKH010000261.1:0-6743 GCA_034667185.1 Chloroflexia bacterium
GCCACACGTACCAGGGAAGAGTTGAGCGAGCCCCTGTACACATCAGCGAACTTGATCACCTGGTTCTTCGTGTTGAGTAGCACAACCCGGAGCGTCTCCTGGTCCAACGGCGACATTTCGAGCATCAATAGGGGAGCCAAATCGGAGGGCGAGCGCACCTGCAGACGCTCCTCCGGCTGGGCCAGCAGCAGCCTCCGCCCAAGCTCCAGCGCCGCCTTCAACTGGCACGCCTTGGCCTCGCCCAACCCATGCACCCCACACAACTCGGGGAAGGAGACCCTCGACAGCCCCACCAGCCCACCATACGTCACTAACAGGCGGTTCGCCAGGTCTACCACGCTCTCGCCCTGCGTACCCACCCTGAGTATGATCGCCAGCAACTCCGACTCGGACAGCGAGCCCGCCCCCAGCCCCTTGAGCTTCTCCCTGGGCCTGGCATCAAGTGGCAGTTCCTTGATGGTGTAGCTGGTGCGCCCGTTAGGCACATGTGGGTTATGCGGCATAGTGGACCCCTCTTTGTAGTGGTATAGCCTCTAAGCTGCGTTCATATAGCAACTAAGTCTCACTGCTCGGCGGCTAGTATCTCGGCACCTAAGTCCATCCCGTCATCCTGAGAGGGTGTCTAATAAAGGCAGAGGGTAGATTTAGGCACAAAAACAAGGTCACACAGGCTGGAAGGAGCACAGGGGAGAGCACTCATTGTGTCTATGGAGCCTACTTACTAGCTTCCCTTACCCATCCCGCACTTGTCCTTCCCTCTTCCTTTCCAACCTCTACTCTATTATTAGACACCCTCTGAGCGCAGCGAAGGATCAGCCACCCGTGTTTGGTTGCTCCCAATCCACGAACCAATCAGCACTCAGGTCAACCCACAGCGGGTTGTCTTCCTGGATGAGTGCCACTTTCTTAGCTCGTACCCAACCTTTAAGCTGCTTCTCACACGCAATGGCCTCTCGGATGCTATCGGTCTCAGCAAAATACACAAGCTCAGTCAGGCCATACCTGCTAGTGAAGCCCTTTATTAGCTTGTTCTTGTGCTCATATACGCGACGTTCCAGGTTGTTGGTCACGCCTACATACAGGGTGCGGTTCTTGTTTGTCATGATATAGACAAAGTACTGTTTCATGTCAGTGTCAAGAACGGGTGACTGATCCTTCGCTACGCTCAGGATGACAGGGTGAGGCTTTGGTCCCGCATGGCAGAGTAGTGGCCTTGCGTTATCGTGTACCGCTCATTGCCCACGTTCGATTTTGGCTGTAGACTGCACATGTCTGGGGTGAACCACTGACCCTGTGTGCCTGTATATCGAGTGTTGGGTGCAGCGGGTGCCACCTCGTGCCTACATATAGCTTTCCCGCGCAAGGAGCGAAGTGCGACACAACGTGGCGAGCAAAAGCCGCATACCGCCCACTCTCGGATCGCTGACAGCCGATCTGAGCCTGGAAGAAGTGATTGTCCGCCTGTCGAAGAAGCCCGCGGTTGACGGTATCCTCATCATGGGGTCAGGTGGTAGCGCCGATATGCACCTAGCCAGCGACTACGACCTGTTCGTGGTGCTGAACGAGATGCCTTCGCCTCTCTACCTGGTGGCGAGCGAGATAGACCACCGCCTGGCCGAGATTTACTTCGGTTCTCCTGAGAAAGTGGAAGGCTATCTGGCTGCCGACCCGCCTTTGCAGCCCGTCGATATTGACGCGGCGGTAATACGCTGGCTGCAGACCGGGCATATCGCCTTTGACCGTTTTGGTCTGCTGTCACGGGCGCAAGACAGGTTCCGCGAGCGTGAGTGGCAGGACTGGTTCGCGCCCCAGAGTGACCTGCAACTATATCAGACGTGGTTCAGCGTGAACTACAACCTGGTGCAGACCCAGCGCATGCTCACCTCGCCCGACCCGGTGTACCAGACTACGGTAGACCTGCGCCTGCTGTACACGATCATGGAGATGTGGCAGGCGTATTTCAAGCTGCGGCGGCTGCCGTCGCTGGGTGAGAAGCACGACATCCGCTACCTGGCCGAGAGCGATCCTGAGTACCTGGACCTCTTTCGCTGCTGCCTGGCTGAGCCGGACCGCGCCCGCAAGTTCGAGCTATACCGGCGGCTGGCGGAGATAGCCCTCGCACCCATGGGTGGTCGCTGGCAGGAAGGCACCACGGCCATGCAGTTCCGTGGCGATACGGATTGGCAGCCCGGCACCGTAGATGACGCCCTCGCGTTCTGGCATGCGTTAGTAATGGAGTGATTATGCAAGCAACCCCCGGCGTGCAGACGCTATACAGCCAACTGTTCGATGCCGACTTCATGCGCAAGCTAGAGCGTTTGTCGCTCATCAGCCGCAAGCTCAAGGCTGGCCGGATGAAAGGCGAGCGACGTAGTCCCAGGCGTGGGCAGTCGGTGGAGTTCGCCGATTACCGCACCTACGCCCCCGGCGACGACCTGCGCCGCGTCGATTGGAACGCCTACGCCCGCATGGAGCGCCTCTTCCTCAAGCTCTTCCAGGAGGAGGAGGATATTACGGTGCACATCTTGATCGACGCGAGCAAGTCGATGGACTGGGGCGACCCCAACGCGGTGACGCTCACCTCCGCAATAGCTACCGTGGACCGGGGGCAGGGTGTGGACGCTCACGGCCCGGTGGTGAAGGGGAGCGAGGGTGTGGACACCAGCGGGCAGAACAAGCTGGTGTACGCCAAGCGCGTGGCTGCCGCCCTCGGCTACATCTCCCTCTCCAACCTCGACAGGCTGGCAGTGGCGGGCATCAGCAAGGCGGGCGTGCAGCGCTACTCGGCGGTGAGGGGCAAAGGGCACGCCGTGTCGCTCCTCCGCTTTGTGGCGGGCGTGCGGGCTGAAGGCGAGACGGACCTGGACACATCGTTGCGCCAGTACGCTTCCCAGGCGCGCTACCCCGGCCTGCTGTACGTGCTCAGCGATTGCCTGGTGGAGGGCGGCGGGCTGGAGGGATTGAAGGCGCTACAAGCGGCAGGGCACGAAGTCCACCTGGTCCACATCCTGGCTCCCGCTGAGGTCAACCCCGAACTCGCGCTCATGGGCGACCTGCGCCTGCGCGATGTTGAGACCGGGGCCACCCAGGAGGTAAGCCTGGAAAGCGGCATCCTCGACCTCTACAAGGAGAAGTTCGAGCAGTGGCAAGGCGGCATAGAGACCTTCTGCCGCCGCCGTGGGATCAACTACCTCCAAGTCACGACAGATTTGCCCTTCGAGGACCTGGTGTTGCAGTACATGCGGCAGAGAGGAGTCGTGGGCTGAAGGCTGAAACGTGAAACGTGAAACGTGATGCGTCAAGGGGCACGGGGTTCTGTGGATGTCACATTGTTGGTTGTTCGGGACCAGTAGTGTCCCTGTCATCCTGAGCGTAGCGAAGGATCAGGTGGGTAAGGGAGAGTCTACAACGTTCAGGATGATGGTGGCAAGAGGAACAATGTGCCACAGTAGGAAGAGTCAAGAACGGGTTGCTGATCCTTCGCTACGCTCAGGATGACACAGCCACTCTTGGGTGCTGTAGTACACGCCTTTCGGCATCTATGCACCAACAAGAGCAAGCCGCATCACGTTTCACGTTTCACGTTTCTGAACCCCGTTTCAGCATCCTATGCCTGCCGCTTTGCTGGTGGCTGCCGGCGATGAGCGTTTCGCCTGGTGTGGTTGCGTGGTGGCCGTTGGTGGGAGTGAGCATCAGGGGGATGGTGGTCTGCGATTCGTCGGTGGGGCGGGCAGTGGTCTCGCCTACAAGCACTCGGATGAGGCCGGACTTGCCCGCCTCGGTGGTGCTGGTGGCCCCGTAGCCCACGCCGTCGATGCGCATGGTGGGTATCGTGCCGAACGTCGTGACGATGGACACCATGATGGCCGCGCCCGTGAGGGTCACATAGCCCCTGTCGAGCTTGTTCTCGTCGCAGGCGCGGGGGGCGCGGCGCAGGAGGGCTATACCCAGGCGGTCATGCGAGGGTAGGCTGTCGTAATCGCAGCCTATACCGAAGGCGGCGCAGTCCACCCGGTTCACTCCCAGCATGTTGAGGGCCGACATCGTGCCCACTACCTGTACCAGCGTCTCGACGTTCCACAGGCATGGGGTTTTCTCATCGTGGTGAGGTAGAGAGGCAAACTCGCTTTCGGTCTCGGCCAGCTTCCTCAGCACCTTGACCGAGCCTTGCTGGACCGCCGTGGGCAGGCTGCTGCCCAGTATCATGCGCAGCATAGCGGCTACTTCCAGGCTGGTGTCAGGCTGAGTGGCGACGCTGTACCTGCCGAGGCGTCCCGTCAGTTGGGCCACTCCGTTGAGCGAACCCGGCCCCGTCCCTACCTCCACATAGGAGCCTGTGACCCCCTGCCTCAACGCCTTCACCAGGTCAAACGAGTAGCTGGCGAGAGGTAGCTTGTACAGTTCGGCCCGCAGCGATTCCACAGGCACGCCCACGTCCACCAGGGCGCCAAGTATCATCTCGGCCGAAAGCCCCGACACCGGATCGAAGAACGCCACCCGCATACCTGAAGTTTTCCACTCCTCTCGCCCCGCAACATGGGCCTGACCCGCGCGTATTATAGCACAGCCGTTGGGTGGACGATGGACGACGGACGATGGACGGTAGAAGAAGAGACGGAACCGCATCACGCCAAGGACGCCAAGAGGATGATTCTTTTTCTTACTAACCACGAACCACTAACCACTAACCACTCCTACCATCGTCCAGCTTCCGCTGTGCTATAATATCCCCCAGTGGAAGCCAACTCTCGCCCTCGGAAGGGGCGCATCTACTGCTTTGCCAACCAGAAGGGCGGCGTGGGGAAGACCACCACGGCCGTCAACCTTGCCGCTTATCTTGCAGCCGGGGGTTATCGCGTGCTGCTGGTGGACGCCGATTCGCAGGCGAATGCCACGTCCAGCCTCGGTGTAGACAAGCAGCGTGCGGCACCCTCCCTCTACGATGTGCTGGAAGGCAGTGCGCCCGCTTCGGAGGCCGTCGTGCAGGTGGACCACCCACCTTTCCGCGGGGGTCTCTACCTGCTGCCGTCCTCGGTGGATTTGGCGGGCATCGAGGTGGAGCTTGCGGGGCAGGAGCAGGGCCAGCGCGAGTACCGGCTCAGGACAGCCCTGGAGCCGCTACGCTACGACTTCGACTTCGTGCTGATAGATTGCCCGCCGTCGCTCGGCCTGCTCACCTTGAACGCGCTCACGGCGGCTGATGCGGTGATAATCGCTCTCCAGTGTGAGTACCTGGCGCTGGAGGGGTTGATGCAGCTTAGAAATACCATCTCGCTGGTACTGCGCGGCCTGAACAAAGACCTCTACATACTCGGCATAGTGATGACGATGTACGACAGCCGGACCAATCTATCGCCCCAGGTGGTGCAGGAAGTGAAGGGCCACTTCCCCGGCGAGCCGTTCGAGACGCTGGTGCCCCGTAGCGTGCGCCTCAGCGAGGCCCCCAGCTACGGCCTCACGATCCTGGAGTACGACCCTAATTCCAGGGGCGCTATCGCATATGCTGCGCTGGCCGACGAATTGGCTGCCCGTAGTGGTGTTGGCGAGGCTCACGTGGTAGAGGAGGTGAGTAGCGATGCCCAAGCATAAGGGTGGCCTCGGTCGCGGCCTCGACTCCCTCATCTCCACGTCACCCCAGGCGACCACGGATGCCCAGGTTCACGCTGTCTCAGAGACTGATGCTTCTACACAAGCAGTTGCGGAGCAGGCGGCTCATGCGGGCGTGTTCACGGTGCCGGTGGACAGCATCGCGCCGAACCCCCGCCAGCCTCGTGGCGCGTTCGACCTGGAGGAATTGGAAGACCTGGCCGCCTCTATTCGCGAGCACGGGGTGTTGCAGCCGCTGATAGTTACCCAGGCAGGCGAACAGGGCAGCTACAATCTGATAGCGGGCGAGCGCCGGTGGCGGGCTGCTATGCTTGCCGGGTTGGAACAGGTGCCCGTAATCGTCAAAGAGGCCTCGTCCAGGGGGATGCTCGAACTGGCGCTGGTGGAGAACTTGCAGCGTGCCGATCTCAACCCCCTCGAAGAGGCGACGGCCTACCGCGCCCTGGTGGACGACTTCGGCATGAAGCAGGACGAGGTAGCCGACCGGGTGGGCAAGAGCCGGCAGGCAGTCGCCAACTCCTTGCGCCTGCTCAGGCTGCCCCCGGCCATACAGGAGGCGCTAGTCGCAGGCACGATCACCGAGGGACATGCTCGTGCCCTCCTACAGGTGCCAGACGCCGAGATGCAACTGCAACTCGCCGAGCGTATAGCCTCTGCCGGCCTGAGCGTGCGGCAGGTGGAAGCCCTAGCTCGGCGCCTGGCCGAAATAGCAAGTGCCGAAGAAGAGACCCCCGATGATGAAGCCACAGAAGGGGAGAGCGACTCCCTTTACGACCCCATCCGCGACCTGGAAGAGCAATTCCGCAACGCCCTCGGCACGAAGGTACAACTCTCCAGGAGCCGCAGGGGTGGCAGGCTGGTTATCTACTTCTACTCGGACGAGGAACTCCAGCGCATCTACGGCACCTTCATCCGGGACGAGCAAGGCAGATAGTCCTTTCTAGGTGAGGCGAGATAGCGCCTAGCGATTCGTGGGCAAAGTCATAGCTAGGTGCATCAAGCAGGATGTGTGGCAGGTATGTGAGCAGTATGGTTGCCAGGAGACGCCCGGCGATTGAAATCGCGGGCTACACATGACGAAGTCCCCCTTCGGGGACTGGTTGTTTACCACGAGTCTCGATTTGGCTAAAAATGCT
>JAXDKH010000262.1:0-34203 GCA_034667185.1 Chloroflexia bacterium
GGAAGGTACCGATGCTGGTGCGTCGCGGGTCGTTGCGAACAGTCCACCCAGGCAGCCCGTCCTTTAGCTTGGGCGTCCCTTCCTCTTCCACGTTCACCTTCATCGTGCGGAACTTGACCAGTTGGAACGCCTTGCCGTCGAGGCCCACACGCTCCTGTATGAAGAATACCGGGCCGGGGCTGGTCACCTTGATAGCCAGCGCGAGCACCAGCATCAGGGGAGCGGTGAGCACAAGCACAATCAGACTGAACACGATGTCGAAGGCCCGCTTCACTCGGCGATTCCAGCCCCGCAGCGCCACGTCCTTGACGCTCAACAGCGGCAGACCGCTCAACTCGCCCACGCTCACTTCGTTCTGGGTCATGAGCTGGAAGGCGTCGGGATATATCTTCACCGACACCGTTTCGTCCTCTAACAGTCCCAGGACGTCGCGCAGCTGCTTGTCGGAAGCCCCGCTGAGAGCCAGTATCACCTCTTCCACGTTGTGCTTGCGGACGAGCACCGGCAGGCTCCGTAGATTGCCTAAGATGGGCGCTCGCAGCTTCTGTTCGTTGCGGGCCGTCTCAGCCGGGTCCACGTCCACCATACCGACGACTGTGTAGCCCAATGTGCTGTGGTAGCGCAGTCGCTCCTCAACCATTTGGGCAGTAGGCCCCGTGCCGACGATGAGCACCCGCGCCCTGTCGAACCCACGCCGCCGCAACGTGCCCAGTCCGGCACTGTACGCCAGTCTTGTCACGGTCACGAACAGCACGGCCAATACCCAACCTGTTAGCAGCACCTGGCGCGAGTAATTGAACTCCTCACCCAGGAAGAGGGAGCTTAGGGCCAGCGCACCGAGCGTGCCCATCGACACCGCCAGAGCGATCTTGTAGAACTCGTCTACCCGCGACGCCCCACGTTTCAGTTTGTACAGCTTGCTCAGGTAGAAACTGACGATGATGCTGGCGATGGTTGCCCCGAGCATAGTCAGGTACACCGGGCTGTTGCTGGGAGCGAGTTGCTGCCCCTCCTGCGACGACTTGATGGCGTATGCCGCGGTGAAAGCCCCTCCAACCGCCATAATGTCCAGCAGCATCTCCGCGAGCACCAGCACCACCGGCGTCAGCTTGGCCGGCTGCCGGGGTAAAGGCGGCAACGACGGTATCTGTACCGGCTCTTCAGGGCTGACCCTCCCCTGTCGCACGTCACGCTGGGCGCGCGCTACCTGTTCGGCTTCCGCAGGCGAGAGGGGTACGGGCACTGCCGAAGGGGCGGGTGCGGTCTCAAGCACTTCAGCAGGCGCGCCACCAGCCGTCTGCGTGGCCTTCGACGCGCGTGCAGGCTCGGCCACCGGCGAGTGGCTGGCAGCCATCAGCTGTGGTCTGTTTGGGCCGTGGTTGCGCCCGTTTGCGTGTCCGTTGGATGGTCTCATCGAGAATTCATGCAGTTCAGCCAGTGATTTTTGACAAGTCAGTTGGCTTATTAACTAATGTATACGCGTGCTAAGTCACCCTTTTACGCTCGGTTGGCCTCAATGCGTTTTGTAGCAGGGCGATTGTGCCCCTCAAAGCTATCCCAAACGTGATTACAGCATTTATTATTCCAGGTCTGCTCTCGGCGTAATGCTTCCGGTAGAAGATGTGCATAGCCCGGTAGAACTCGCGGATCGAACGGCCGCTCTGCTTGCGGCTGCTTGCACCCTTGTGGTGTAGCACGTGCACGGCGGGGTAATAAAACACCTGCCACCCTCGCTCCTTGATCCTGAACGCCAGGTCGAGGTCCTCCCCGTACATGAAGAACCTTTCGTCGAACAGCCCCGCCTGCTCCAGGACGCGCCCTCGTACCAGCATGTACGCGCCCATCACTGAGTCCACCTCGGCCGTCTCGTCCTCGCCCAAGAAGGTGAGGTTATAGCGCGACACCAGCTTGCTTTGGGGGAAGACCTTGCTCAGCCCTGCCAGCTTGAAAAATGAGGACGCAGGCGTGGGAAACGAACGGCGGCAGGCCAGGTCCAGCGTCCCATCCAGCTTGATCACCTTCGGCCCAACCACGCCCACCTGCGGCCGCTCCTCCAGGAATCTCACGGTCTCTTCAAACGCATCTCTTGGCACCACCGTATCGGGGTTGAGGAACAACACGTACTCGCAAGGGAAGCGCAACTGAGAATCGCCCTTTGAAGGCACCTCCGAGCGCGGTTGCGACGTATCCCCAGGTCCGGCAAGTTGTAGCACTTGGCCGTTGCTACCGGAGTCCGGTAGCGCCTCCAGCCCCGACAGCCAGCGTAAAGCCAGGTTGTTGGCATAGCCAAACCCGCCGTTGCGGTCGCTGGAAATAAGGGTCGCCTGCGGGTACCTCATGCCAACCAGTTCGAGGCTGCCGTCAGAGGAGCGATTGTCTACGACGAGGACGTGAAAGGGGAAGGACGTTTGGCTGGCGAACACCGACTCAAGGCAGGTATCCAGCAGATCGCGGGTATTATAGTTGACAATAACAACAGCCAGATTTGGCATGGCAGTATTATACCAGACTAGCGCAAGGCTCCTTTGAGCGTGGGCGTTGGGGAAAAACCCTCACGAACCTAAAACGTAGAGACCCTGTGGGAGTTGCACGGTATGGAGGAGAAGGTCACGACCGGTGTGACTGCGCTGTCACGGTATGTAGGGACATCTGAGATGTGCCCTGTGCGCCCGGAGGGATTCGAACCCCCGGCCAAGGACTTAGAAGGTCCCTGCTCTATCCCCTGAGCTACGGGCGCGAAGTGTACCACCTGTTATAATAAGATATCACTCGCACGAGTGTCAATATGGAGGCACATGCCAGGTGACGCCCATCCACGTAGCCCAGCGTTCCCTAGACGACCCGCACGAGCTAACCCTGCGGCCCTTCAAGCATGCCGAGGCCGATTATGAGGCCCTGGCTGCCATACGTAACGCTACCCTCCAGGCGACTACCCTGCCCGAAGACTACCGCCCCGTGTCCGCCGAAGAGATGCGGCAATACTACTACCGCGCCGACTTCGACCTGGCATCCAACGCCTGGCTCATGCTCCACCGGGGCGAGCCTGTAGTCGCGGCGGTGGTCTACCCCACCGTCATCTTCACCGACAGGCTGCCCGGCAACTTCGACATGTACGTCGTGCCCTCCTACTGGCGGCACGGCCTCGGCTCCCGCCTCCTCGCTCACCTGGAGCAGGCCGCTCTCCAACGCGGCCACCGAGTGCTCGAAACCACCGTCGCCGCAGAAGATGAGCAGTCGAAAGGCTTCCTCTCCCGCAAGGGCTTCCAGGTCGTCAGCCACGCCCTGCACCTGGTTCGCCCCAACACCGGCGATTCGCCCCAGGTACAATTGCCGGAAGGCTACTCCATCCGTTCGTTAGCCGACCTCCACGAGTCCCCTGAGCTTTACATGGAGACCTCCAACCGCCTCGGCTCCTACGACCCAAATTACACCCTCGTCCGCCCCGAAGAACTGGAACGCACTGCCATGTCGCCCACCTGGGACCCCGCCGGAATACTCTTTCTGCTAGACCCTCACGAGCGCATAGTGGGCGTCATACGGGCTAGCGGCGCAGGCTCTGACAACCGCCGCGGCTACCTCCACGAAATCCGGTTGGAACCATCTTCCAGGGGCAAAGGCCTCGGCACCGCAATGGTAGCCACCGCCCTGAGCTACCTGGCCGAGCGAGGCGTCACACGCGTCGAACTGGACACTGCGGGCGAGAACACCGCGGCCCAGGCCCTCGCCCTCCGTTCCGGCTTCGTCTTAGCACGACACTGGCTGCACTTCTTGAAGCCGTTAGGGCCTGGGAACGGCGGTTGAGGGTGGTAGACATTCGCGGCACTTTGCAGTAAGATTACGACACCTCGGCGCGACTCGCTCTCATGCAAGTCTCTATGCACGGGGCGGTGGACGAGACGCATGCGGAATGGCTTGATAGTCGAGTTTCGCTGGCTCTACGTGGTCAACCTGTTGATCGCGGTAACGTTTGGCGTGCTCCTCTTCGTCCTCCCCGGCGCGGTTGACATCTATGGTCCGTGGGTAATCCCCAACGCCCACTCGGCTTACCTGGTCGGTGCCGCTTACGTGGGTGCCCCTATCTACTACGCCGCGGCCCTCCGTCGCAACAGTTGGCCCATCGCGCGCAACGGAGTGGGAGGGCTGATCTTCTTTTCGCTGGCCCTCCTCGTCGCCACTATGTTCCACTGGGACCGCTTCCGCCCCTACGTTCCCACCACTCTCCTCTGGCTCGTGCTCTACTACTTGCCGCCCGTTGGCTACCCCATCCTGTCCCGAGTGCAGATGGCCCGCAACGGCAATGACCGCGCCCCCGGAGTGGACATCTCCACCCCCTGGCGCTACTGGCTCATCGCACGTGGGGGGCTATATGCCGCCCTGGCCGTCCTGGGCCTGCTCTTTGCACCTTCCATAGTCCCCGACTGGCCGTGGCCCATCACCCCGTTAGAAGTCCGTGTCTTCATGGGCCAGCTTGCTATCAACGCCTGGGGCGGCGCTATCGTGTTACTCGGGGACTTGCGCTGGCAGCATAACCGCCTCGGCCTGGCCTTGACTGGCACTGTGGGCGCGGCGCAACTCCTGGGCCTGCTCCTCGGGGGCGGCCCCTACAACTGGTCATCGCCCCTCGGCATCTTGCTGCCGCTGATGTTCCTCGAATGGGTGGCAACTACCGTGCTTATGTTCTCCGTCTACCGCAACCGCTGAGGGTCATATAATGTCGCAAGCGGTATATTCCAGGGTCATACAATTCGGTGCTCTATTGATAGGTGCGGTCTATCTGGTGCTCGGCCTGGCAGGCTTCATTCCCTCCGACGCCATCAACCCGCTACACCACGAGCACATAGAGACCCCTTATTTGCTGAACCTTGTCGCCATCAATGCTCTCCACAACGTGATCCACTTAGCAATCGGAGTCACAGGACTGCTCGCAAGCAGACGCCTTGCCTGGGCGCGGCAGTGGGGCGTAATCACCGGCGTGGTGCTGTTGTTGCTTTTCCTCGCGGGCATGGTGCAGGCCGCCCTAGAAGGCTTGCCACCCGACCAGTTGTTCCTCGGCGTGCTGCCGTTGAACTCACCCGGCCACATCCTGCACCTCGTGACCGGCGCGCTCGCCCTTTACCTGGGCCTGGTACGGCTACCTACACCTGACGGTGCAGGGGATACTTCCTGACGCGTTGGGGCCCCCTAATTTTGCCTCACATCTCTTATACTCTCTCGAAGAGCATTAGAAGCTATCTCAAAAATGAAAACGTTGAATGTGAGCACATATCAGGTATTGTCATTTCGAACGTAGTGAGAAATCTCGTCCCTCACCAAGATGGAACTCTTTTCTCACGAGGGTCCGTGTCATAAGCAAAATGCTATGATGTGCTGAGGGACGAGATTTCTCACTCCGTTCGAAATGACAAGGTAGGGGCTTGGGTCTTTATGTCCTGCCATTTTTGAGATGACTTGTACTATGCGTAAGCAACCGCACTATAAAGAGGGCCTTTGACCTGGACACTTATTCCGCTGACGTCATAGTTTCGGGCGCGGGCCCTGCCGGTTCCACGGTAGCTTACCAGTTGGCACGCCGGGGCGTGAGCGTGCTCGTGCTAGAAAAAGAGCGCCTGCCACGTTACAAGACCTGCGGTGGCGGCATCACCGTAAAGTGCGCCCGCTTGCTCGACTTCGACATCAGCCCTGTCATCGAACGCACCATCATGGGCGTCAGCGTCACCAACCGCCTGGCCCCCGGCGTCACCTGGCGCAGCGATGAGCCACTCTGCTACATGGTCATGCGCGACCGCTTCGACTACTTATTAGCGCAAAAGGCCCAGGAGGCAGGCGCTCGCATCCTGGAGGGCAGCCCGGCCAAGACCGTTGCGGTGAGCGACGAGGGCGTAGTAGTTACCACGCGGGACGGATGCCAGTTCCACGGCAAGGTAATAGTGGGGGCAGATGGGGCCAACGGTGTGGTTGCTCGCGGCCTGGGGCTGGGGCATGAAGGCACCATAGGTATTGGGCTGGAGAGCGAGGTTCGGGTCGCGCCTGGCGACCTCGACACGTGGCGCGACCTGCTCCTGCTCGATATGGCCCTGCTCAAGCACGGTTACGGCTGGATATTCCCCAAGGCCGATCACCTCTCCATCGGGGTAGGCGGCCCGTCCGATCAAGCTCCACTGGTGAAGCAATACTCCGCGCGGTTTACCGGTTATTGCCGGTCTATCCTCGCTGAATATGAAGTGGTGCACACCCAGGGGCACAGGCTGCCGGTCCGCCCCGCCGGTCTCCCCATCCACGCGCAACGCGGCGTGCTGGTTGGCGATGCGGCAGGCATGGTCAACCCACTGGATGGCGAGGGCATATACTACGCTATCAGTAGCGGGCAGATAGCCGCTGCTGCTATACTTGAAGTCATGTCGGGCAGCGCGCCCCTCGACTTCAGCAACTACCAGCGAGGCATCGACGCCCATATTGCGGTCGAGTTGTACCGGGCGGCGCAGTTGGTCAAGATTTATGGCTACGCACCCCGGCTCTTCGCCTGGCTGCTGGCCCACAACTCCCGGCTGCGCTCGGCCATTTTCGCCCTGGTGCGGGGGGAGATGCATTACAGCGACATTCCCGCAAGGCTGGGGCCGATCGGTTGGCTTTTGGAGCGCGCTCCCACGTAATTTTCCAACCTGTACAGGAGCACCGCATGACCTCCCGGATTGAAGAGACCACCACGCTAGACAACCTCATGTCGAGGCTCAAGGTGCTTGGCATTGACGACCCCGCAGCCGAGGAGGCTTTCCGCGTCGCCCTGGAAGAAGCCAATACCGAGTCTCTGCTCGACTGGGCCAGGCAGCGCGGCGCGTACCATTCGGAGCAAGCGCACGAACTCCAGGAGGTAATAGCAGAAGCTACCGGCGTAGCCCAGGCCCTCACTGAGCTACAACAGGGCGAGAACTTGCTGGTGCCCATCGTGAGCGCCGCCACCGAAGGCTACCTGGAAGCGCAAGGCCGCCTCACCGAAAGCCTTCCCGAACGCGAGCTGCGCGATCGTGTGGCCGAGCTTACCGCCCTCCACCGCATCAACAGCGCCGCCAACTCGTCCCTCAATTTGGGCGACATGCTCCACGAGACAGTGCAGGCCGTCGTCGCCGTCACCCACGCTGACATCTGCTCCATCTACCTCTACGAGGCCGAGTGGGACCAGCTCGTCCTCACCGCCACCAGCGGTTTGAGCCGGGAAGCCGTCGGCAGGGTGCGTCTGCGCCTGGGTGAGGGCATCGCGGGCTGGGCGGCCATGGCGGGCAAGCCGATTGCGGTGCGCAACTCCTGGGACCACCCCCGATTCAAGTACGTGCCCTTCCTCGGTGAGGAGAAGGCGGTCTCCACGCTGGTCGTGCCCGTGGTGCTTTTCACAAAGGAGAAACTGGTCGGTGTGATCGTGATCAACACCTATGAGGAGCGCAACTTCACCGACAACGAAATCAAGTTCCTCGAAACTGTGGCGGGCGAGATAGCCATCGCCATAGAAAACGCCCGCCTCTACGAACAGACCGACGCCAAGCTGCGCCAGAAGGTAGCCGAGCTTTCCACGCTACAGGGTGTGTCGGCGCACATCGCGGCGACCCTCAATCTGTCCGAGGTGCTCACCCTCATCGCCTACCAGGCGGCCCACCTGGTGCTCGCCGATGCCGCCACCATCTACGAGGTCCACCCCGGCACCGATACGCTCAACCTGGTCGCCCAATACGACTTGCAGGACCCCAAGCACAGCATTCACCAGGCCAAGGTCGTCCCCGCGCTGGCGCTGAACATGCACAACAGCGGCCTAGCCAAGGCTATCATGACCGGCATACCCGCCCAGCTACCTCCCGACACTGACGCTGACCAGGGGGTGCCTTTCGCCCACGGCGACTACCAATCGATGTTCTGCGTGCCCCTCGTGGCCCCCCGTGGCATCATGGGCGGCATCTGCCTCTACAATCTCACCTCCAAGGTGTTCACCGAGGACGAGGTGCGCCTGCTCGACGCCTTCGCCCACGAAGCCGCGATTGCCCTGGAGAACTCTCGCCTCTACGACGCCGCCCTGCGTGGCCTCAAGACCAAGTCCACCATGCTCCAGGAGATGAACCACCGGGTGCGCAACAACCTGCAAACGGTGGCGGGCCTCCTCTCCATGCAGTTGCGCCGTATGGCCCCACAGGGCGAGGCCGCGGTTGCCGTCCGCGAGAGCATATCCCGCATCCAGAGTATGGCCGCCGTGCACGACCTTATGGTCAGCGGCGACACCGACGTGCAGTCCATCACCATATATGAAGTGGCCCGCAAGGTGATCGAAGCCGCGACCTCTACGCTGGTAAGCCCCCGCTTCAAGCTCGATCTCCAGATCGACCCGGTTGAGGCGGACGCCATCCGCGTAGGCTCTCACGAAGCCACCCTCCTGGCTCTGCTGTTCAACGAACTGGCCTCAAACGCCATCCTCCACGGCTTCGCGGGCAGGGAGCAGGGCAAGCTTACCATGCGCGCCTGGACGAGTACCGGCCTCAAAGACCCCGCGCCAGGGGAGGGCACGAACATAACTCCGCGCACCTGTGAGGTGACAATCGAGGTGGCGAACGACGGCACCGGCCTGCCGGAGGGCTTCGACCCTGAGAAGAGCGCGAACCTGGGCCTCAACATAGTGCGCACGCTGGTGAACAGCGACCTGAGAGGCAAGTTCAAGATCGCACCCGGCGAGGACGGCAACGGCGTAGTGGCGACGATTACCTTTACACCCACGCAGCAGGCTATTTAGATCGCCGCTTCTCCACCGTCGCTGTATTCATACTGCGCACCGCTCCCCGCCACGTCCGAGGCATAGCGCTCCACCACCTCGGCTAGCGAGTCCAGGTCGAACGGCTTGCCGATGTAGTCGTCTGCCCCGTCTTCTACCGCGCGCTGCCGGTCCACGGGGCGGCTCAACGCGGTGACCGCCACTATGGGGATGCCCGCTGTGCCCTCTTCCGCCTTCAGCTTGCGGATCGCCTCAAACCCGTCGAGCACCGGCATCATCAGGTCCATCAAAATCAGCCTGGGCCTATACTCTCCCGCCAGCCGCAGTGCCTCTTCCCCGTCGGCGGCCAGCAGCGCCCTGTACCCCAGTATGTCTTCCACCACCGCGCGCATGATCTCGCGATTATCAGGCTCGTCCTCAACAATCAGCACGAGCCTCTCTCCCTCAGACCCTGGGACCATCAATCCCCCCATAGCTTATTCTGTGTGCGTGTTTGTTGCCCGGCCCAGCAAACAACCTACCTGGAAAATAGCAGGACCACGAGATGCAGGCTAAGACATGAGAGCCAAGCCGCAATTGCTCACCTGGCTGCAATAATAATGCCATTGAGGTCCGCACTCACGCGACACACAGCCGCCACCTAATGTAAAATGACATCATGAGCGCAGTCAGCGACAACAAACCGTCCGCCAGCCGAGACACCGACAAGACCCCTGTAGGCCATCTCTCCAACGTAGTGAAAGCCTACCCGATGGGCCACCGCGAATATGTTGCCCTGCGCGACGTAGACCTGACCCTCTACGCGGGCCAGTTCGCCGCCATAGTTGGACCATCAGGCTCCGGCAAGTCCACCATCCTCAACATGATCACCGGCATCGACCGACCCACCCGCGGCGAGGTCATCATGGCCGGCATGCCCCTCCACCGCATGTCGGAGAACGAGCTAGCCCGCTGGCGTGGGGCTAACATCGGCATCGTCTTCCAGTTCTTCCAGCTTCTCCCCACTCTGACCGCCCTAGAAAACGTCATGCTCCCGATGGACTTCCTCAACTCCTATGGCTCCCACCGCCGAGAACGCGCCATGTCCCTCCTGGCCCTGGTCGGCCTCGCCCCACGCGCCGCCCACCTACCCAGCGAACTCTCCGGCGGCGAGCAACAACGCGTAGCCATAGCCCGTGCCCTCGCCAACGACCCACCCATCCTCATCGCCGACGAACCAACCGGCAACCTCGATACCGCCAGCGGCGAGAACATCATGCAACTCCTCCTGCAACTCAGCTATCAGGGCAAATCGGTAGTCTTCGTCACCCACGACGTAAACCTTGCCTCTCATGCCCAGCGCGTCATCCGCGTGCAGGACGGCCAGATAGTCTCCGACGAGTTGCAAGGGTGAAGCGTAGCTCAGAAGCGTGAAACGTGAAACGTGATGCGGCTTGCTAAACAGGGTTCGTGAAGGCGAAATTGCTTCTTAGGCGGAAACCCTACTCCTCCTTCCTCCCCCACTTTCCTACAACGACCTGCTATAATAGACCCACTCCTCGACGTCCGTTGGCCGGACCTTATCATTACGAAGGGGTGGTTTTCTATGCACAACCTTCCATCTGGCACGGTGACTTTTCTGTTCACCGACATAGAGGGAAGCACCGTCCTCTGGGAGCAGCACCCTGAGCAGGCGCGAACAGCCCTGGGCCGGCACGACAAGATCGTCGAAGAGGCAGTGGGCCGGCATAATGGCATGCTCGTGCGCCCACGCGGCGAAGGTGACAGCCGTTTCGCCGTCTTCCCGCGGGCCACTGATGCCACGGCATGTGCTGCCGCTTTGCAGAAGGCTTTTCACGCCGAGCAGTGGGCGACACCTGCGCCTCTCCGTGTGCGCATTGCTCTGCACACCGGGGAAGCCGATCTGCGTGAAGGCGATTACTACGGCACCGCCGTCAATCGCTGTGCACGGCTTCGCTCGGCGGCGCATGGCGGACAGACTCTCCTCTCCGGTACCACATACGATCTTGTGTGCGAGGCGCTGCCACCGGGGCTGGAACTGCGGGACCTTGGAGAGCACAGCCTGAAGGACCTGCAAAGGCCGGAGCGTATTTTCCAGCTCAGCGTGGTAGGCGTCCCATCTGAGTTCCCTCCGCTCAAGACGCTCAATTCCCTACCCAACAATCTCCCCTCTCAGCGCAGCCTGCTCGTCGGTCGAGAGAAGGAGCTTGCCGCCATTCGCACGCTCCTTCTGCGCGATGAAGTTGGGCTCCTTACCCTTACCGGCCCCGGCGGCATCGGAAAGACGCGCCTCTCCTTGCAAGTGGCAGCCGATCTTATCGAGCAGTTCGCCGACGGCGTCTTCTTTGTCCCGCTAGAGGCTGTGAACGACTCCCACCTCGTCGCGTCTATAATCGCGCAGACTTTTGGGGTGCGTGAAGGCGAAGGGCGCCCATTGATGGCGAGCCTCAAAGACTACTTCGCCAACAAACATATGCTCCTGGTGCTGGACAACTTTGAGCAGGCGCTTTCGGCGGCATCGGTCGTTGCGGAGATAGTGTCGGCGTCTCCCGGCGTGAAAGTGCTTGTCACCAGCAGGTCAAGGTTGCACATAGCAGGTGAACACGAGTTCATGGTGCCTCCCTTGTCACTCCCCGAGCCGGGCCAACCGCCTGATCTTGCCGGCCTGACCCAATATGGAGCAGTGCGGCTCTTCATTGAGCGTGCGGTGGCGATCAAGCCCGACTTCGAGGTGACGAACGAAAACGCCGCGGCGGTGGCTGAGATCTGCGCCCGCCTGGATGGACTGCCCCTGGCAATAGAGCTGGCGGCATCTAGAGTTAAGATACTGCCGCCAAAGGCAATGCTTGGGCGGTTGCAGAACCGGCTGAAACTGTTGACAAGCGGTGAGAGGAATCTGCCATCGCGCCAGCAAACCCTGCGCGGAGCGATAGATTGGAGCTACAACCTCTTGAGCGAGGATGAGCAAGTACTCTTCCGGCGGCTCTCGGTCTTCGCCGGAGGGTGCTCGCTAGACGCTCTGGAGGTCCTCGGCCAGCGTGGGCTCAACTTGGATGTGCTTGACGGCCTCGAGTCGCTGGTCGATAAGAGCTTGCTGCGGCAAGAGGAGCAGGAGAACGGCGAACCTCGCTTCAGGATGCTGGAGACGATCAGAGAATACGCGCTGGAACGTCTGCAGGAAAGTGGAGAGGCGCAAGAGATAGCCCGGGAGCACGCAAGCATCTACGTGGCGCTGGCCGAAGAATCGGAGCCGCAGTTGCACCAATCCGAGCAGTTGGAGTGCTTCAAGCGGCTCGAGACAGAGCACGACAACCTGCGCGCGGCGCTTTCATGGTCTCTGAAGAACCAAAAGGTGGAGACGGCCCTGAGACTCGCCACCTCGCTCTGGCACTTCTGGTGGGTACGAGGCCACCTGACCGAGGGACGTAATTGGCTCGAGGCGACGGTCGAATTAGCTGCGGCCAAAGGCAACAAGAGTCCTGAGCACGCGAAGGCATTATATGCCCTGGCCGTACTTTGTCGCGGCCTCCGTGAGGTTCCCTCGATAATACGGTACGCAAAAGAGAGTGCTGCGCTAGCGCTGGAAATCAACGACCGAACAAGCCTGGGATGGGCCTTGGCAGTAGAGGGGATAGGGCTTCTCATCCACGGGGAGCCGGCCCCGGCTCGCTCCGCAGCTGAGGAGGCGACCAGGGTAGCACGGGAAGCGGGGTATGGAGGCTGGGACATGGCAAACGTACTGATGAGGTACGCAATGGTACTGGGTGGGCAGCGTGACGTGGCACCTGCGCAGGTAGCGATGGAGGCAGCGCTGGCGCTCTTCCGGCAGGTAGGAGACAGGTGGGGCACCTCGCAGACGCTGAACACGATGGGCGACATGGCCCGGATGCAAGGTGACTACGACCGGGCAAGCGCTCTCTACACAGAAAGCCTGCACCTTTACCGCGAACTGGGCGTGAAGAGGGATGTCCCGGCCTCTCTGCATAATCTTGGGCACGTCGCCCTGGCAAAAGGTGACAATCTCAGAGCGAAGGGGCTCTTTATGGAGGGCCTTACCCTCCACCAGGAGCTTGGAAACAAATTTGGCACTGCTGAGTGCCTGGTCGGGTTGGCAGGCGTGGCCACCGCGATGCAGGACCCCGTACGAGCCGCACGGCTCCTTGGCATTTCTACGGGGCTGCGGGAGACGCTGGGAGACGCAATCTGGCTGGCGGAGCGGGCCACTTACGAGCGGTATGTAGCCGAGACCCGCGCCCAGCTAGACGAAGCGAGTTGGAGAGCAGCCCTGGACGAGGGGCAGGCCATGAGCCTCGTCCACGGCATAGAGTACGCACTGGAGCGCAACGCTGGTAGCCAGTTCTGAACTCCCTACTTTATCTTCCCCTCGTCCTGCAACTGCTTGGCGGCATCGTGGATATTATCCGCGGCCTGCTCAAGGTCAATCCGTGCCGCCTTAGCAGCGCGCCTCAAATCGTCTAACGTAATATTGTCCGGGTTCCCATGGTCCTCATTCGGCTCTCCACACCCACACGACATACACATATCACATACCTCCTGACTAATGTAAGCGAAATCACCATATACCCACCCCCGCAAGATACAGGCCAACCGGCACTACCACACCGTCCTCAAGACAAAAGGGCCAGAGTACGACATCACGTACCCCGGCCCTTCCTGTATTGCCCAACCTATCATCCTAATCTTTGCGCGTCCTTTGCGCCTTTGCGTTTTCGTCTCTTCCCCAGTCTACTTCCGGGGCCGGACCGCCGCTGTGAAGTGCGCGCCCCAGTAGGCGCTCCACAGGTCGCTTACACGCACGCCCGTGCTCTCGTTCTCGGCATGCACGAACCTGCCGCCGCCGATGTAGATACCCGCGTGAGACAGCCCGCGCTTGTACGTATTCGAGAAGAACACCAGGTCGCCCGGCTGCAACTCCTTAGTGCTCACGCGCGGCCCTGAGGCGATCTGGCCCTCCATAATGCGGCTCATCTTCACGCCCGACTTGTTGAGCACGTAGTACACAAACCCGCTGCAATCGAAGCCGGAGGGCGTCGTGCCGCCAAACCGGTACCTGTAGCCCACGTACTTCATGGCCGTGCTCACAATCGTGTCCGCGCTGCCCGACACAGCGACCGGGACCTCTATCTTGGCCACGGGCTGCGCGGCGGCTTCCAGAACAGGCTTAACTTCGGCGGGGGTCACTTCGACGACAGGAGCGGCAGGAGCAGCCTGTGCCGCAGGAGCCGCGGGGGCAGCCTTGGCCGCCGGGGCCTCCGTCTTATCGGCTGCCTTAGTCTCGGTCCGCGCGGCGGGTGCTATCTCTGTGACTGCTTGCGACTGCGCCAGGTACTGCGCCATCGCCCAACCCGTTACGCCGTTAGCGGAAACCTGGTACCAGGCTATCCCTTCGTCGTCCGTCACCGGCCCTTTCTTCACCGCCACCACGGTATCAGGTGCCAGCTTTGTGATTACGCTGCCCTGCCTGTTGGAGGCGCTACGCACGCGCAAAGGGTCGCCGTCTGTGTTGGCTACCTTGCCGAAGCCCACGATCTTGGCGGCGGGCTTTGCAACCTGCGGCGCGGCCTTAGTTGCAGGCTTGCTGGTCGTCGCGCTTTCGCTCGTAGTCACCTTGACCGCCGGGGCTGTGCCCGCCTTACCTTCCAGGTACCCAGCGACGATCCAGCCCGTGCCGTTCGGGCCCTTCACCTTGAACCAGCGATAGTTATTCTCATCCCGCTCCGGCCCGGCGAGCACCGAGAGCACCTGTCCTTCGTAAGCCTCGCCTATCTGCTCGTTGCTCTTGCCCGCGCCGCTACGCATCCGAATAGTGTCGCCGTCCGTGTTCACCACCACGACCTTACCACCCACCGTGATAGGTTCCGCAGCGAAAGTGGGCCGTGCGCTACCGAAGAACGAGCTGAGGAGAATTACCGCTGATAATACCGTCGCGCCGGTGGCTGTCTTGAGGCGTTTGTTGAGAGACAATTGGTTCCTCCAGGCTGGGACTTCGTCGCGCACAAAAAAGGGCTGGTATATAGTCGTTAGCTTTTGCGTTGCCAGTATTGTGTTGCGACGTTTCCGGGTAATGGGTGAGAGAGTACGCGTATGCCGGTTGCTGTATAGGCAGGGCTACCTAAATGCAACAAGGGTAGGGAAGACCCTGTTTGTCCTTTAGAATGCTGGAGGGGAAGCCGGGCCTGTCCGCGAAGCCACGAAGCAGCGCGGAGGGCGACAGATGCCGGTCGTCATGAGGGAAATTATGAACCTGAGAAGGGGTGCCGCGTAGCAACTCTCGGCCGAGCTTGCCACGGCGCAGGGCGAAGGCCACGATCATATAGAGCGCGCAGCGCACCGAGGCCGGCAGCATAGAGCCCCGCCTCCCGTACACAATACCACCCGCCGCCAGTAACAGGCACAGGTGTCGCAACTCCACCGGTGTAGCCATCTTCCCCCTTCAATAGAGGGGACTACAATATGTAAGCCCCTCAAGTCAGTGTTGGGAAGATAGCATACTGCGGCTTGGAATTACAATGCTTCGCCTACGTAATTAATCGTAATTTTGCACTATACAGACTACGTAAGCTTGCAAACAAAAAGGGCCCGCTATGCGAGCCCTCTTCTGGAACGACCGGCAAGCCCTCTTACTGGTCGCTGCCGTGGCTGGTCGAAGGATCGTAGTCGTTGGCGCTCGTCGCCATGTAGCTGCTCGACCCGGAATCGGCGCTGGCGGTGTCGTCACCCTCGTAGCGGAAGGCGTCTTCACCGTAGTCATCGAAATCGTCATCGTCGTTGCGCTTCAGGAGGAAGTAGGCCGCGCCACCAATGGCACCCACTAGCAAGAGCAACGGCAGCGGCAGCCCGCCCTTCTTCTTGTGCCCGTTGCTCAGTTCCGATGCCACCTCAACCTTGTCCTTGGAGGTCTCCAGCTTGGTATCCACTGTCTGCTGGCGCTCCTTCTGGGCCTGGTCGTCGTACCAGCGCATCTCGTCCGACTTGTTCTCCAGGTTCTTCCGGACGATGTTCAGCGCCTTGGCGTCCTCGATCTCGTCGATGTGGTCGATATAGCGCTTGATGCCACGCTCGGCACCCACGCGCATGCCCTCGACGCTGGAGTCGTCGCGCATGCCTGTAATCCTGCCCCACAGCGTCGCCTGTCCCTTGCCCGTGCCCACCTCGTAGGTGAGGGGCTCGCCACCCAGTTCCTCCAGCCGTTCGTTGAGTCTCTCGGCCTGCTTGGCGTGCTGGTCCCGGAACTTGCGGTACTGCTTGCGCAGCTTGCTATCCTCGGCTTCGTCCATCGCGGCATCGAGAGCTGCGATAGCCATGTACTCGGTCTTTACCAGCTCTTCGAGTGCCTTGAGGGTCTTCTTGTTGCTCATTTACGTTGCCTCCTAAAGTTTTGCCGGGTAGCAACAACGCCACCCATAGTTACGCCCGTATTATGGCTTGTACAGCAGCTTAAAGGCAAGCAAGAAGGGTGCCATGTGGTTGGAATTTGGGAATTGGGATTTCGGATTGTGGATTTATTAGGTATGCTAGCAATTCCGAAATCCGAAATCCCAATTCCCAAATTCCTCATGCACCTTCCCTCCGCACCGTAGTCGCAGCCAGCACCGCCACCACAGCCGCGAACGCCAGCAGCACAGTCAGTGGCAGCCAGTTGCTCGCCAGCGTCTTCCCCCTGATCATAATGTCCGTCAGCGCATCAATCGCGTACGTCAGCGGCATCAAGCGCGCTATCCCTTGCAGCCAGCCAGGCATCTCCTGCACCGGCCACAGCAGCCCCGAAAGTAGCACCTGCGGCAGTATCACAATCGGGATGAACTGTATCGCCTGCAACTCGTTTCTCGCGAACGCCGACAGCAATATCCCCAGGTTCACCGCCCCCAGCACCAGTGCCAGCGTCACCACGAAGATCGAAATCAGGTTGCCGCTGAACTTCACCTGCAGCGCATACACGGTGAACAGCACCAGCACCACCGCCTGCAGCACCGAGAAGAACCCGAAGCCGAGCATATACCCCAGCACCAGTTCCAGCCGCGTCACCGGAGAGGCCGAAAGTCGCTCCATCGTGCCTTGCGTGCGCTCCCGAAGGAACGACACGCTGGTCAGCAGGAAGATCATAAAGAAGCCGATATAAGCTATGAACATCGGGGCGAAGAAATCGAGCGTCTTCAGGTCCTCGCTGCCGTACAGCCGCGTAACCTCCAGGCTCAACGGTGGCTCCGTGGGCACCGCCGAAGCGAACGCCGGGGGCACAAGCTGCCTGAATACCACCGTCGCCTGACCCATGATCGACTGCGACACTGCCGCCAGCGCGCTACCTGCCTGTCCAGGGTTCGACCCCTCCACCGTCACGTCAATAACAGCCTTGCGGTTTGCGGTCAACGCCTTCGAGAAGTCCGGCCCGAAGATGATAGCCACCTTTTGCGAGCCATCCCGCACCGCTTCGACAGCCGCCGCCCTCGGTAGCTCCGTCACTACCAGGTCGTTGTTGGCTTTGAGGCTGTCAATCAGCGGCGTCGCTGCACTCTCCTTCCCCGCAGCCGGGCTGTCCTCGTTCACGATCGCTACCCTGGTAATCTCGTTCTCCTGCGACCGGAACACGTACCCAAAGATTGACATGACCAATATGGGCGCGACGAACAGCAAGCCTATGCTCCTGTGATCGTGCCTGAACTGCGAAATCACGCGTCCCGTGATCGCAAATATGCGTGCCAGGCTCATCTTACCGCCTCCTCTGCCTGCCCTCGGACCGCCGCCTTGTCCCGGCTCGACAGCGCCAGGAACGCGTCTTCCAGGTTGTCGCTGCCGCCGAGGGCTTTCAACTCCCCAGGCGTGCCTTCCGCCAGTAAAACGCCGTACCTTATCAGCCCCAGCCGGTCGCACCTATCCGCCTCGTCCATCACGTGGCTCGACACTACAATCGTCACGCCGCGCTCGTTCAACATCCTGAAATAGCCCCAGAACGTCTGCCGCAGCTGCGGGTCCACTCCCACCGTCGGCTCGTCCAGCAGCACCAGCTCCGGGTTGTGCACCAGCGTGCAGGCCAGGGATAATCGCTGCTTCATCCCCCCGCTCAGCGTGCCCACGGTAGAGCCCTTGCGCTCCAGCAACTCCACGAGTTCGAGCACCTCGCGCACTCGCCCGTGCCTTGCTTCCTTCTCCTTCAGGCCGAATATCCGCGCGAAGAACTCCACGTTCTCCCACACCGACAGGTCGTTGTACAGCGCCTGCTGCTGCGTCATATACCCCAGGTGGGGCAGCACCTTCGACGCCTCTGCGGGCACCCTATGCCCCATGACCACAAGCTCGCCCGACGTGGGCCGCACCAGCCCCGCTATCATCCTGATGAACGTGGTCTTCCCCGACCCATTTGGCCCCAGCAGCCCGTAAGTCTCCCCGCGCCTTATCGCCACGCTAAACCCGTCCAGGGCCAGCACATCCCCGAATTTCTTCACCAGCCGACGCGCCTCCACCATCGTGACGCCCGCCGCCCCCACACCCTGCCGTTCTGCATCTAACGTAGCCATATAACCTCCTTCGCGCCTACCATTTCCTGATTGATTAGTCAATCAAAAACCAGCCGAAAAAAAGATCGCTTCTACTCATCCGCCTCAGGTACTGCCATGCCCCGCAGGAACACGTCCAAGTGCGCCTCGATCATCGTGCGTGCGTCCAGCGTTCGAGAGTCGGGCTGCACGAACACCTCCCTGGTAATGGCGTAGGCCAGCATCGGCCCCATGAAGATGCGTACCGCCGCGCCCGGTGGTATGCGCCGCAACGTCCCCTTGTCCATCTGGTGTTCCATGTACTGCCGCAGAAACTTGAACCCCCGCCCCGGCCCGATCTGGTTGAACAGGTCCGCGACCGCCGGGTGCTTGAACGACTCCCCCAGCAGCAGCTTGAACATCGCCACGGACGACCTGTGGCTGAACGCCGACACGAACGCCTCCGCGAACATGCGCAGCACCTCCTCAGGGGGCCTGTCCATAAATTCCTCGGCATTGGTAAGCAGTTGCAGGGGAGGGGCGCGCTGCTCCAGCACTTGCCTGAACAGGTCCGTCTTGTCCTTGAAATAGTGGTAGATCAGCCCAGGCGATCCTATCTTGGCCGCCTCCGCTATGTCCTTGTTGGTTGCTCTCTCGAACCCTTTTGTAGAAAACACCTGCAACGCCCCATCAATAATCTGCTGGCGGCGCGTCTCAAAGTCCTGCTCATCCCGTGGCGGCATCTAGCTCCCTCGTTCCTTTTGATTGACTGGTCAATCAAGATGATACATCCGTTGCGACTACTTGTCAATATCCTAATGCAAACTTCCGATAGGGGAGCAGTGTGGATGGTTATCAGAATTAGAGTTACTATATAGCGGGTAGAAATATCGCGGGAAGCGTGGAGAAGCGCTATGAATGCTATTGAAACGCGCGGTTTGACGCGCAAGTTTGGGGACCGGCTGGCGGTAGACCAGTTGGACCTGGCGATCCCGCGTGGACAGGTGTTCGGGTTTCTGGGGCCGAACGGCGCGGGGAAGACTACGACCGTAAGGATGCTGTCGGCCATTATCGCGCCCACCAGCGGCACCGCGACGGTCAACGGGCACATGCTCGGGGACGGGAACAGCGAGATACGACGCTCGGTGGGCATTCTAACAGAGACGCCGGGGTTGTACGAGAAGCTGACCGCCATGCAGAACCTGGAGTTCTTCGCCGGATTGTACGAGGTGGAGGAGCAGGCTGCCAAACAGGCGGCGGAGCGCTACCTGAAGCTGATGGACCTGTGGGAACGGCGCGACGACAAGGTAGGCGGCTTTTCGAAGGGCATGAGGCAGAAGCTGGCAATAGCTCGCGCGCTACTGCACGACCCCGCCATCGTCTTCCTGGACGAGCCAACGGCGGGCCTGGACCCGGAGGCCGCGCGCACGGTGCACGAGTTCATAAAGAACCTGCGCTCCGAGGGCCGCACTGTTTTCCTGACCACTCATAACTTATCTGAGGCTGACACGCTATGCGATCTGATTGGTGTGTTCAGGACGAGATTGCTGACGCTAGGCTCGCCACGGGAATTGCGGAGCCGCTTGTTCGGCACGGGCACGCTAGTAACGGTAGCCGGCGAGGCAGAGAAGTGGGCGGCGCTGGTGAAGGCCCTGCCCTTCGTCAAGCAGGTGACCGCGGGCGACGGCACGCTCTCGGTGGCCCTGGACGACCCAGACAGTATGAACCCCTTGCTGGTGCAGGCGCTGGTCGGTGCAGGAGCCTTTGTGCGCTATGTGCAACCCTCGTCGCACTCGCTGGAGGAAGTGTATTTGCAATTGGTGAGTGGATAGGGAAGGAATTTGGAAATTGGAATTTCGAATTGCGAATTTGTTTGGATGCGTTCTAAATTCGCAATTCGAAATTCCAATTTCCAAATCCGTCAGGGGGTATTGTGAACAAAATTAGGGTCATTTTGCGGAAGGAATGGCTGGAGCTGCGGCAGGAGAAGGTGTTGCTGCTTACTACAGGGCTGCTGCCGTTGTTCTTCGCGCTTGCACCGCTGGTGTTCGCGTTTGTAATCAAAGGCGTAGACGTAAGCGACATGCAGGGCGAGATGAAGGACTTCGAGCAGTTGCTGGCGATCAACCCTGCGTTCCAGGGGATGAACATGCTGGAGTTCGGGCAGGCGGTGATCGGGCAGCAGATTAGCCTCATGTTCTTGCTATTGCCAATGATCCTACCAAGCGTAATCGCATCGTATAGCGTAGTAGGAGAGAAGAACAGCCGGACGCTGGAGCCGGTGCTGGCTACCCCCGTGACCACGCTTGAGTTCCTGCTGGCGAAGAGCATCACCGCGGTGCTGCCCAGCATGATAATGACATGGGTAGCAGGGGCGATCTTCGCGCTGGGCATGATACCGGCAGCGGTGTCGGCGCGAGCGTATGCCGCAGTCGTGTCCCCCACGTGGGTGCTGATGCTGCTCTTGTGGGCCCCGTTGCTGTCACTCATAACAGTGGGATTGACGGTGCTGATATCGTCGAAAGCCAATGATCCACGCAGCGCGCAACAAATATCCGTGGTGCTGATACTGCCCATGATCGGCTTGATAGTCGCACAGCTAAGCGGTGTGCTGGTGCTGGGGCCGCTGGTAGTGATAGGGGGAGCAGTCGCGCTTGCGTTGGTAGCCGCCATCGTAATGAACCTGGCGGTGCAATTCTTCCAAAGGGAGTCGATCCTGACCCGGTGGAGCTAATCGGACGATGGACGATCGCAGGAGGCACTATCGTCCATCGTCCGATTGTGAAAGCTTTGACAAGTGGCATGGGGCGTGCTATCATCCTGGTTGATGTATTGTGGGTGTGACAATTCGGCAGGAGGCGCGAGAGATGCCGCTGTTTAGAAAGAAAATTGTGAGTGACGGGCAGTGGGTTGAGGTTAAGCCTGGCGACCCGGATACCAAGCACGCAATGAAGAAGGGGAAGAAGACCAAGGTCTTCCGCGTTATCACCGTGCGTGGGAGGCAGGAGCAGGAATGGCTCGACTCGGGCATGTGGCAGCCGCTGCAGGAGACGATTATCCCGGCGGAAGCCAAGGCCCCGCAGACAGTGGTCTACTATGGCACGTACGGCTCGGACGGCATGAGGCATGACGGCGCTCCCGGTGGGGCTTATTCGTCGGTGTTTGACCAGTATGCGATGCAGGGGCAAGACGTGTATACTCGCGACGAGGCGAGACGTTTAAAGCAGTGGGACACCCGCAAGCCGTTCCCCGGCTTCGATCCGAAACTGGGCAGCAAGACGCTCGATATTTACTCGGAAGACTAGTCTTGCCGCAAATTGGAAACTCAGTCATGGGCGGGCCGCAAACCCGCCCTATTGTATAGGTAAGAGAGGTAACAGATTGACGCAGATGCATATTGGCGTGCTCGGTGGCGGGGCGCTCGGCCTCACTGCAGCGATGCGGCTGGCCCGGCGTGGCGCGAAGGTGACGCTCATTGAGAAGGAGCACGAGCTTGGCGGCCTGGCGGCGGGCTTCCCGGTGGGCGACAAGGGCACTTACCTTGAGAAGTTCTACCATCACCTGTTCCGCACCGACAAGGACATCGTCGCGCTCATCGAGGAACTGGGGCTGGGTGACAAGCTGGGATGGCACAACGTCAATACCTCCACCCTCATCAACGGCAAGAAGTGGAAGGTAACACCGAAGGACCTGCTCCTCACGTACCGCGTGATGTCTTTTCCTTCCAGGTTCCGCATGGCGGCGGCTAGCGCGTACTTGAAGTTCGAGGGCAACTACAAGCGCCTGCGCAACCAGACGGCGGCGGAGTGGATACGCAAGTGGATGGGCAAAGAGGCGTATGAGGTGCAGTGGAAGCCGCTGCTGTACGGCAAGTTCGGCGACTACTACGACAAGATCGCGCTGCCGTGGTTCTGGTCGCGGGTGCACGAGCGAAGTTTCAGCCTCGGCTACCTGCGCGGCGGATTCCAGCAATTGTACGAACGGCTGGGGGAGGAGGTGCGTAAAGCGGGCGGGGAAATCCTGCTCGGCACGGCGGTCACAAAGATCACCCCCCTAGAAGGCGGCAAAACGAGCATAGACACTGACAACGGAGGCACGTTCGTCTTCGATGCCGTGGTGTCCACTCTGCCTACCAAGCTGTTCTTGAGGCTGGCTGAGGGCCTGCCGCAGAGCTACCGCGACAAGTACGACTGGGGCACCGCGCTGGGAGCGCATGTGATGGTGCTGGAGCTAAATCGATCGCTGCTGGGCGATGTTTACTGGCTGAACATCAATGACCTGGGCTACCCCTTTCTGGTTGCGGTGGAGCACACCAACATGATCCCGAAGGAGGAGTACGGCGGCAACGTGCTGATGTACTTGGGCAACTACCTGCCGATGGACCACCGCTACTTCAAGCAGCCGGATGAGCAGACGCTTGCCGAGTTCCTCCCCCACCTGAAGAAGCTCAACCCCGATTTTGACGAGAGCTGGATAACCAACAGGTGGTTCTTTAAGGCCCCGTTCGCGCAGCCGGTGGTCACGCGGGAGTACGAGGAGCACATCCCGCCCCTGAAGACGCCACTGCCGAACGTGTACATGGGGAACATGTTCCAGGTGTACCCGCAGGACCGTGGGCAGAACTACAGCGTGCGCCTGGCGAACAAGCTGGCGGGGATGGTGCCCCTGGAGAAAGGTGACTCGGGTGCCGCTACGTCAGGGCCTCAGGTTGCGCAAACGTCTGCTCAGACTGGCAGCGGTTGATCTTGGCTGATTACATCCTATAGATATGCGGGGCATGGAATACCATGCCCCAATCTTGTTTGTGACGCGAATTAACTGACTATTGGTGCCCAAAGTTAATTTATCTAAGTGATGTGCCATGCCCCCTCTCATGTCACAATGTAAGCAGGCAGGTGCTATGCAGCTGCCGGTGAGCTATGACTACAGGGTCCAGATGGGCCGAGTTCGCAGAGAGATAGGAGAGCACGCGATGTTTTTCAAGTTCAACTTCAAGGCAAATATCAAGGCGGCGGTACTGGCTGTGGCGGTGGCTTCGGCGCTGGTGATGGGCGGAGTGGCTTTCGCGGACGGCGGCAAGGGGAGTGGTCCGGCGAAGCAGGACCAGCCCAAGTTCATGCCGTCGGAATGCAAAGAGTTCCCCGATGTACCGCAGGGCAGCCCTTACTACTCTTACATACAATGCCTCGTATGCGCCAACGTGATCAGCGGGTACCCTGACGGCACCTTTGGGCCGAACAACCCCATCACGCGGGGGCAACTGTCGAAGCTCATTTCGAACGCTATCCCGCTGAACAACAACCCCGGCTCCCGCTTGTTCCAGGATGTACCCCTGGGGCATACTTTCTATGATTATATCCAGCGATTGGCGCAGTTGAACATTATCAGTGGGTACGACTGCGGTGGTCCCGGGGAGCCATGCGGGCCGGAGCATTACAAGTACTTCCGTCCGGCGGCGAACGCTACACGCGGGCAAATAGCCAAGATCATCTCAGCTTCGCAGGGCTTCTCGGAGAATCCTAGCTCGCAGACTTTCGAGGACATGCCAGAGGGGTCGCCGTTCTATGCGGAGGCTTACAGGCTGGCGATACGCGGCACAATCAGTGGGTATCCCTGTGGTGGGCCGGGTGAACCCTGCGGCGATGGCAACCTGAAGTACTTCCGGCCCAATGCCAATGCCACGCGTGGGCAGGTGTCTAAGATGGTGGCGCTCACCTACATGAGTTGCGAGACGAACTAGCTTAGGCGAGACTGACATGAGGGCGAAGTTGGTGTGTAGGGGCACGATGCATCGTGCCCCTGTTGCTTTTGCCTGCAGTGTACATGGGTCTGGGCTGGTTCTCCACCCTGTTACCCACAACATTGACTCTCACCCCAACTACCTTTACCATACCTTCATAGCGGCCTGAAACATGCTAAACAAAACCGATAGCATAATTACACACCGACAACAAATACCAGGAACAACAAGCCCACTATGGCATTCGGTCTCATTCTAACGGTAGTACTCGTACTCATCACCGCCTTATTCGTGGCGGCTGAGTTTGCTTTAGTCAGCATCCGCCGCACCCGCGTGGACCAGCTAGCCAGCGAAGGCAGCGGCCCCGCCAAAGACCTCCAACGCGCCGTCCACAACCTCAACACCTACCTTGCCGCCGCCCAGATAGGCATCACTATGGCGACGCTCGGCCTCGGTGCCCTGGGCGAGCCTGTCCTGGTCGAACTGATCGCCCCACCCCTGGTAGCTATCCTCCCTCGCGCCTGGGTCGAGCAGTTCATCTCCATCCACGGCTTCGCTTTCGTCCTGGCGCTGCTGCTCGTCACCGTGGTCGAGCTAATCTTCGGTGAGACGGTGCCCAAGATCATCGGTATCCAGCGGTCCGAGAGCGTTGCCCTGTTCGTCATCAGGCCCATGAACCTGATGCTCATCATCTTCAAGCCCCTCATCTGGATCATCAACACGCTTAGCAACGCCACCCTCCGTCTCCTCGGTCTCCCCCAGGACAAAGGGCACGAGACTGTCTACAGCGTTGAGGAACTGGAGATGCTGGTCGTATCGAGCCGCAAAGCAGGCGTGCTCGACCGCGAAGAAGAGGTCATACTGCGCCGCGTGTTCGATTTTGGCGACCTCAACGCCCGCCAGGTGATGCTGCCCCGCACCGAGCTTGTGGGCATACCTACCGACGCCACCTTTCAGGAAGTGCTGCAGACCATGGTGGAGCACCGCTTCAGCCGCTTCCCCGTCTACGAGCACGACCTCGACAGCATTGTCGGCGTAGTCCACGTCCGCGACGTGTTCAGCCAGCTAGCCGAAGCCAACGGTCTCGCCGCGCCACCCAACACTGGAGATGGCCCCACCCTGCCCACAGAGATCGGCCTCTCCAACAGTAGCCACTTCAGCGTGCGCGACCTCATGCGCCCCATACTGGCAGTGCCCGAAACTATCGACGTTGACGAACTGCTTACTTTCATGCAAAAAGAGGGTGTCCAGATCGTTCTGGTGGTGGACGAGTATGGCGGCACCGCGGGCATCGTCACCCTGGAAGACATAGTGGAGGAAATAGTGGGCGAGGTGCGCGGCGAGTTCGAGACGGCCGAGACGCAGTCTGACTTCACGGTGACCCCCGAAGGCATGCTAATTGGCGGCCTCGTCCCCATAGACGAAGTGAACGATAACCTCGGCCTCCATATATCCACCGACGCCACTACCCTGGGCGGCTACGTATTCGAGCTACTGGGCCGCAAACCGGAGATAGGCGACCAGGTCGAAACGCAGGGCACAACCTTCCGCGTGGAAGAGCTTGATGGCCTGCGCATCGCCACCGTGCGCGCGCTCCTCCACAGGCCGCCGAACTCCAACTCTGGCTCACCCACTCCCGAACATGAGGGGTAACCGATGAAGAAAGATAACTGGAAACACAACCCTAACGACCTGCCCCGTTGGAAGCGTCTCTCCCCCGCCGAGCCTGACGCCACCAACCAGCCCGGCGTGCCCTCCGAGCCACGGGACCGCCACGACCCCACCTCCAGTGAGCGCCTGCAAAAGATACTTGCCCAGGCCGGTATCGCCTCCCGCCGCGCCGCCGAAGAGCTAATCGCCGCGGGCCGCGTCACCGTCAACGGAGAGGTCGTCAAAGAGATGGGTGTGCGCGCCGACCCCGCCACCGATACCATCGCGGTTGATGGCAAGCCCCTGAAGCTCAACACCGGGACGGGGCAGGCCCAGAAGTTCGTCTACATAGCCCTTAACAAGCCTCTTGGCGTCGTGTCCACGGTCAAGGACCCGGAGGGCAGGCCGACCGTGATGACCTTACTCGCGAGCGCAAAGCTCACTGAGCAGGGGCTGCGCCTCTATCCCGTCGGCAGGCTCGACACCGACTCCACCGGCCTGCTCCTCCTCACCAACGACGGCGACCTCACCTTCCGACTGACCCATCCCCGCTACGAGGTGGACAAGGAGTACCACGTGATCGTGCGTGGTAGGCCGACTGGTGAGGCCCTCAACAAGCTGCGCGAGGGTGTCATGATAGAGGGTGGCCTCACAGCCCCCGCCAAGATAGACGTGCTCAGTCGCACCGAGGGCAACACCAGCCTGCGCATCACCATCCGCGAAGGCCGCAAGCGCCAGGTGCGCCTCATGTGCGCCGCGGTGGGCCACCCCGTGATCGAGCTTACCCGCGTGCGCTTTGGCCCCATCGAGCTAGGCGACCTCCAGCCTGGCAAGTGGCGCAACCTGGCCGTGCATGAGGCCCACGCCCTCCGCAAAGCCGTCAAGCTCAAATCCGCAGGTTCCAACCAGGTCGCAAGCCCAACGCCACCTGCTCCCGCGCCCGCCAAGGTGAACGCCAGGACGCGCCCCTCCCGCCGCCCGCAGCCCACAGGCGCACCGCACCAGGCGGGAGCGTCTCGCACGCGGCCCACCTCTACGCCTGCCCGCAGGCCTTCAACTGCCTTCCGTCCGGACCGCCCAAAGCAGGAGAGTAGGGGCACAGGCTCCCCACAGGGTACTGAAACAAGGCCAAGGCCCACGAACACGAGAACAAGGACCGAAGCGGGCAGGGGCGCAGGAACGAGGCCCCCGACCTCAAGCCCAAGATCGGAAACAGGTGCTGCACCCAGGAGGGGCACAGGCACACGCAGCACCAACGCGCGCTCCGCCCAACCGCCACGCCGCAAGGACTCCAGCCCTCGCCCATCACGCGGCCAGGGAGCACCGCCACGCCGCACCCGAGGCCCTAGGTCATAACCACACCTGCATCGAGCCTGCACGACGCGACGTAGGCCGGATGGCGCCAACTGCGTGTCTACATGGTATACTTTAAGATATGTCAATGATTTGGCAACATGCCTAGGGATTCACATGCCCAACTTCCAATTTCCTGATTTCCAAGAAAAAGTAACCGTAGAACAAATAAGCAGGGCTTGTAACCTTTCTGCAGATACAATCGTGCAGAACTTCGTTATAAATTCATCAGGCGCGGGCTGGCATCAGTATTTGGGGCAAAACCGAAGCGGTCCGTCGGCTACAGCAATTGGCCTGTCTATCCTCAGTATGTTAGATCGCCCGTTCCAGTATGCTAATTTAGCCAAAGAGGAATTGTACAAGAGCCAGTTCAGAAGTAAGAGCAATCTCGCAGTCGAGGGTGGTTGGACTTTCCCTTCCATTGGCGCCTATCCAATTACAGAAGCAACATCTTATGTAATCTATGGTCTCATCATATCCGGTGAGTCACTACTTTCGAATCGCGCGGTTCAGAAAGGAGTCGAGTGGCTGAAGAACAATCAAAATGCTGATGGTGGTTGGGGATCAGTTCATGACAGCGCAAGTCGGACTTATTCAACATATTGGGCTACATGTGCCGTGTCTCTAAGTCGTATTCATTATGACATACTCGATATGGCGCGAACCTGGGTGAAACTCCACCAGAATAGTGACGGGGGTTGGGGCGAAATACCTACCAAGTTGAGCACACCCGTGCACACTGCCTTGGGCGTCCTTACACTTCTTAACTGTGGTGAAGACCCGGTATCGAGCCCAATACAGAGCGCCATAGGTTGGTTGTACAGGAACTGGAATCAAGATACTATGTGGGAATCGCAAGACATGCATGAGGAATGGGACATTGCGAGAGGGTCAAATCAATGGGACCGAGTACGTATTCGTCACTTTCAGACCCAGTGGGTAGTACTTGCGCTCCTGAACGGAGGCATTGGTATTTATCGGCGGGAAGTGTTTCGAGCAATTAACTGGATAATTCGCACTCAACAGCCAGAAGGTTATTGGCATCATCCTTCTGTTGGTAATGCGAAGTCCATCTGGGGTGTTCATGATTCGACCTTAGTGTTGACGACATTCTTGCGTAGCTTCGGCTCGGTCTCGCATACTGGTGTCATTGAATGGCTCGGCACAAGTGTCGTTTTTCATAAAGAGGGAGCCACCTCCTCATTCGGGATCCTCCTCGCACGCCAGTTGTTTGGCACCAGTAAACGACTTGTGCTAAAATATCTGAGTTTCCTGTTAGCGGTCGTTTCCTTATTAGCGATCCTTCTCATTATGCCTGCTATGGGTTTCTCATGGCGAGACGTATTGGTTGCCTTCTTCATACCGCTAGTTTTTTTCTTGATCCAGTTGATAATTTATCGGCCACGCGCGTAATACAGCTCGGCGAATAGCATGTTGAAGAGGTAAGGGGTTCCGGAGGGGCGTATTAGTGTTACAAGCAGCGTGCGATTTTTGTGTTGAACTTTCCTTTGGCAAAGGGAGCGATCTTACCCGGAATCTGCTTGCACCAGAATACGGGTCGCGTTTGCTGTACCAGAGCCCTAATTTTGTAGTCATGCCTTCCCTTGGGCAAATTGTTGAGGGTTATCTATTGATTGTCCCAAAAGCGCATTTCATATCAATGGCGCACTTACCGGACACGTTGTTTTCTGAACTTATAGAGGTAAAAGAGCACATTCGTACGCTCCTAACTGATGCTTACGCAACTCCGCTAACTTTTGAGCATGGTCCGATGTCTGAAACTGAGCGTGGTGGTTGTTGTGTTGATCACGCCCATTTTCACGTCGTTCCTACGAACGTAGATTTATTAGCTTCTTTGCAGTCTCGCTTTCAAGGGCATCATATTCTAGAACTTACTGATGTCAAACAGCAACTGAACAAGAGAGTTCCCTATTTGTACTATGAAACTCAAGCGGGTGTCGCCTACATCTTTGACGCACCAGTAGTTGAATCTCAGTTCTTGCGACGCCAGTTAGCGAAGGAAGTAGGCGTTCCCGACGAATGGGATTGGGCGGTTTATCCTGGAGTAGATAGGATAAAGTCCACGTTAGCCCTTCTGCAACACGAACCTCATAAGGACCCGGTACTATGGTTGTGAAAAAGGGTCTAGTTATAGCAATTGATGGACCCGCAAGTTCAGGCAAGGGTACTATCGGATCTCTCGTCGCTTCACGATTGAACTATAAATTCATCGACACGGGCGCGATGTATAGGTCTGTTGCTTTGCTGGCGCTTGATCAGGGTATAGATTTACAAAATAGTAACGCAGTCGGGCAACTGGCCGAAGCCTCAGAAATTAAATTTGTGTACGAAAGTATACGTGGAGTGCCAGGATATCGTGTTCTCATAGATGGAATGGACGTGAGTATTGCCATTAGGTCACCGACAATTGATAGCGCAGCATCCCAAATAGCTCAATATGTAGCAGTTAGGCACGCACTGCAAGCAAAGCAGCGTGTTTTGGCACAAAACGGATCTGTCGTGATGGAAGGGAGAGATATTACTACTGTTGTTTTCCCCAATGCCGACCTTAAGCTGTACATAACAGCTTCGATTCATCAACGTGCGCGCCGTCGTTATGAACAAAATGCTAAGCGCAATATACATGTGAGTGTCAAAGATATCGAAGAAGAGCTTGCTAAACGTGATCGGATGGACACCCAGCGCCACGCTAGTCCCCTTCAGCTAGCAAGGGATGCTATTGTGGTAGATACAACTCACATGACAGTAGCAGAGGCAGTGGATAAGATACTTTCCCTAATCCGTGAGCGTTTCCCTCAATATGTTGATGTTAGCTGATACCATATCAAAGCTTTACTTCAGATTCTCTTGAGTGTTAGTGCTCTGTCCCCTGGATCAGGAGTAAATTGAATTGGGGAGTATATGAGGCATGAGAGATCCATTCACTAAGGACTCGAAGGAATTGGACCTACACTTCTGACAGGTTCCCTCATAATCCCGGATTGCTCTCCGTGTGCCGTTCCTTATGCATCAATGTTTCCGGTCTAAAGACTTCCTGAAATATAGAGCCAGAGAATAATTCAGTCCGCCGACCTGTACTCCCTCAATGATGGCACCAAAAACGCCGTCAGCGCCGTCACCGCAATCACCGCCACACCACCGAGCGCGATAGACGGCCCAATCCCGATCACCGTCGCGGCTACCCCTGCCTCTACCTCGCCAAGCTGCGGCCCTCCGATGTAGAACAGCATATTCACCGAGGTCATCCGCCCCCGCAGCTCGTCCGGCGTGTTCAACTGCCGTATGGTCTGCCGCATCACCATGCTCACCGTGTCAGCAGCCCCGGTACCCGCCAGCCCCAGCACGGCCAGCCAGAACGTCCCCGACAGCCCGAACACCACCGTCGCCGCCCCATACGCAATCACCGAGACTATCACCAGCAGGCCCTGCCGCTTAACGTTGCCTACCCACGACATCACCAGCCCAGCAATCAGGGCACCCACGGCGGGCGCGGCGTACAGCACTCCCCAGAACAGCCGGTCTACCTGCAACACCCTCTCTGCGAATGGAGGCAGCAGCACCATCGCCGCCCCGAAGAATGTCGCGAAGAAGTCCAGCGACATAGTTGACATAATTATCGGCATCTTGCGCAGGAACCGCAGCCCGTCCAGCGCCGCCCCCATGCTGACGTTGCGTTGCAGCCCCTTCTCCGACCGCGCCCGCATCAGCCACAGCGCCAGCATCACCGCCCCGAACGAAATAGCGTCGATCCAGTAGATGATCACGAACCCGCCCGAACCGAGGAACAGGAAAACCCCGCCCAGGGTAGGGCCGATGATGGTGGCAATCTGCCACACGATGATGTTCAGCGATAGCGCGTTAGGGAGGTGCTTGCGCTCCACCAGGCTGGGCACGAACGCCGAGCGCGCCGGGTTGTCAAACGCTGTGGTCGCCGCGCTCAACGCGCTAACGCCGTAGATGATGCCTGGAGAGATCCACCCGAACTGCGTGCTCGCCGCCAGCAGCACCGATGTGAGGGCAAACACCCCCTGCGTCATCAGCAGCAGCCTGCGCCTGTCGAACGAGTCGGCTATCACCCCACCGAACAACGACAGCAGCAACAGAGGCACCAACTTGAACACGCCCAGCAGCCCCAGCGCCGCGGGGTTATGCGTCAGGTCCCACATCTGCACCCCAATAGCCACGATGCGCATCTGGCTGCCGGTCTGCGACACAAAGCCGCCCATCCACAGCAGCCGGAAGTCCCTGTACCTCAGCGCGATGAAGGGGGATGACTTTCTGGGGGCCTCCTCAACGACCGGCGGCGTCTCAGCAGTAGCCACAGCCGCGTTAGGCGCATTGACGCCCATCGAAGGCGCGATGGGGCCTGGCTCAACGGTGTATCTCTTCGGGGTCGTATCCTGGGCGCTCACCCGAAAATTGTACCGCAAAGAACCTCCACAGGTCCAGCTATACCACGCTCAATCTGAGCATAAAATGAGCACCGCATGGCCTTGCACCTGAGCACCCAATCGTGACATCATTACGCTACGAAGCCAACAACCCCAGGCCCAGGAGCCACCACAATGCAAACCCAAACCCTGCCGACCCAAACCAAAGCCCGCCCGGCCCTCGTGCACCTTCCCGACGTACTACCCGCCGAGCCAGACCCCCTACACGCCACCCAATCCGACGTAGCGCGCTACGTTAGCCGTCTACAAGAAGCAGACCGTGCCCTCGCCCTGCAAGTCGCCAGCCGCAGCCTCTCTCCCGCCGAGGCCATTCTGCTACAACGACGCCGCGACTCCATCCACGCCGGTATGGCCCGACAAGCTACTCTAGCAGCCCGCCGCTTCGGCTCTGACCGGGAAGGCTCAATTGCCACCCTAAACGCTATCTTCAACCTCGGCACTGCACCCGACCCTGCCATGTCCGGCTCCTACCGAGGCGACCTGCTCAGTACCACCCTCTTCTCTCCACTCGACAGCTTCGGACGATTCATGGCCCGCATCTGGCTCCCCTGGAAGGGCAAGCGCCTCGACTCAGCCACCTCTACCGGCTACAACTATCTCACCCCTGGTGGTCGTCGCGTAGCCCGCATCGTATGGTCGCTGTATAAGCATGCCACTCGCACCGAAAACGGCCTTTACCCATACTTCACCTTCAAAACCTCCTATGCTCCCGCCGTGGATGCCGCAGGCGTAACCACCCTCAACCTCGACTACAACCTCCCGCAGAACCCCGCCTTCCTGGTCCGTGCCGTGCTTGACGAGGTGGTGCAAATCTCCGGGGGTTACTACCTCGGCAAGGCATACTTGCGCAGCCGACGCGGTAACTACCACCTGGCCGCCTACTTCGCCCTCCGCCCCGACCCAATCGCCTGATAAATAGAGGAACCAATGCCCGACATACTCAGCCTGCTCGATACGTACGGTGTGCTACTCCTCTTCGCCGTCATCCTCTTCAAGGAGATAGGTGTGCCCGTGCCGGTCCCCGGCGACCTGCTCATGCTCCTTGCGGGTGCTCGCGCCGCCACGGGCAACCTCGACCTCTGGCAGGTGCTCCTCGCTGCCACAATCGCAGGGTTCGTTGGCGCCTTCGTCCAGTACTTCCTCGCTCGCGGCCCTGGTCGTGGCATCATCTACCGCTTCGGCAAATACGTCGGCCTCACCCCGACCCGCCTCGACAAGGCGTCCGCCAGCATAAAGACCCGCGGCTGGGTAGCCATAGCCCTCGCACGCGCCCTCCCTGGTCTGCGCATAGGTGCCGTAGCCGCCTGTGGCCTCGCCTCCGTCCCACTCGGCACATTCTCAATTGGCCTCCTGGCAGGCACCATCCTGTTCGTTGGCTTCCACACGCTGCTGGGCTTCTTTGCCGGTCCCGGCGTGGGTGCCGTCCTCTCGAACTTCAACATCCCACTCCTACCTGTTCTGCTCATTCTTGCGATCGCCGGACTAATCGCCTGGTTCTTCATAAAACGTCGCCAGCGCGCAACATCAACAGATGACGCAGTACCCGCGCTCCTCGACTGGGCCGATGCCTGTTGCCCGGTATGTCTAGCCGCAGCAGCCCTGGAAAGGCGGATCATGCCAACCGAATTGCAGGCGGCAAGCAGTTGACCGGCATCTGATCCAGGCCACGTCTGTCATTTCGAACATACGGCTGTGCACAGGGTAACTCCGCGAGAAATCTCGTCCCTTAGCACACAAACATTACCCCAAAGGAGAGGATACATGGCAACCAAACTGGCAGCCACAGAAACAACCCCCGCCTCAACCCCAAAACCCACCTTCGACCCCGACCGCCTCGCCCAACTCGAAGTAGCAGGCTTCCGCGCCTACTACGACCGCAAATGGCTGCTCTGCTTCCGCCTCCTGGCCCAGCTAGCCCACGAACAATTCCACCTGTCTGTCCCGCGTGCGATCCAGGCCGCCTACTACATCACGCGCGCCTCCATCGCCTGGGCACCCGTAGACCACGACACCCGTAAGGTCCGCCTCTACATCCGCAAGTTCTACCGCCTCGCCGTCAAGCATGGCAAGACCTTCCACTTCGACCCCGACACCGTAGCCCGCCTCGAATACGTCTACTGGGACGAGCACCGCAAGCTCTCCGGTCGCCCCCAGCCCGAAAAGGCCCCGCTAGTCCAGTCCCTTACCGACCTCCACGCCGCAATCTTCAACCTCACCCCCGAAGCCGCCATGCCCTCCGCCATCGACCGCGCCCACTGCACCGACACCGTAGACGAAATCACCGGCCACCGCTCCACCAACGTCGAAGCCGATTGGCAGCTTGCCGAAGACTACCTCCGCACCGCCTACCGCGACGTAGCGGGGAATTTGGGAATTCGGAATTAGGATTTCGGATTTAGAAGAGGGGAGGTGGGGACACCCCACAAATCCGCAATCCGAAATCCCAATTCCCAAATTCCTCCCCACTTTGGTATAATTCTAAGCTGGTGACCATTTCTCACCGCCTTGGAAACATGCCAAATTGCGCGACACTCTCATCAAAGTAGATATGCACTGCCATACACGCCTGAGCGCGGACTCCCTTAACGACCCACGAAGGCTGGTGGATGCCGCCTATGCCAGGGGCCTGGGTGCTCTATGCGTCACCGACCACAACGGCCTGGCCAACTCCCTCGCCCTCTCCCAGATGACCGACCTCCCCATCAAGGTGGTCGCCTCCGAAGAGGTCAAGAGCAATCAGGGCGAGATCATTGG
>JAXDKH010000263.1:0-11244 GCA_034667185.1 Chloroflexia bacterium
TCTTGACACGGAGATTCGCTACCCGAGCGGAGAGCGTGCGGGTGTGCTGCGGCACGTCATGGTGAACGAAGATAACGAAGTCGTGGAAGTGGCGATGGCCACTACGGACACGCTGGTCTCTCGCACCGTGCGAGTGCCTGTTGACGCCCTGAGCGAATCCCCCGGGGACGTACTTACCATCAACCTCAGCCCGGAAGACATTGACGAGCTGCCAGGCTACAATGAGGAGCGTATGCCCGCCGTGCCTGAAGGCTGGCAGTTCCCCGACGATAACGCCCCCGGCTCCGATGCTTTCCCCGCGACCATGCTGCAGCCTATCATCCCCATAGTGGAAGTGCCCGACATACCGGAAGATGAACTCTCTATCGGACAGGGTACCGAGATAGCCTGCCTGGATGGCAGGTGGGGCATCGTGGACGAGGTGCTCACCGGCGATGACGGCCGTGTGAGCGCGCTGGTAGGCAGACCCGACGCTGTCGATGCGTTGGACCGCCTGATCCCAGTCCAACTTGTCCAGCAGGCCGACGCTAACCAGGTGGTCCTCAACTGCACGCTTGATGATCTGCCCACATATACGCAGGAACTTTCAGCCGAGCTGGAAGAACCGGACCTGTAGGCCAAAATGCCCCAAGTTCCAGCTACTCCCCAGCAGCTCGCAGCCCTGCAGGACCCAAGTAAACTCACCCAGCCCATCCCCACCGTGGGGGGCTCCCAGGCCGCGCCTCCGACCATAGTCGTCAGGAACGTCAGCAAGGTGCTTGGCGGCAACACGGTTGTGCACAACCTCGAATTCGAGGTGCAACAGGGCGAGATTTTCGGCTTTATAGGGCCGAGTGGCTCCGGCAAGACCACCACCATCCGCCTGCTCACTGGAGTGTACACGCCTACGACCGGCGAGGTCACAGTCATGGGCGTGGCACCCAGCCACCCAAGCAGGAAGGTGCAGGAGCATTTCGGGTACATGCCACAGCTTTTCGTGCTGTATCCCAACCTGACAGTTCGCGAGAACCTCACCTTCGTGGCCGAACTCTACGGCATGAGCAGGAGGGACCGCAACCGGCGCGTAGACGAGCTACTCACATTCGTGGAGTTGGAGGATGCCCGCAATCGCCTGGCGTCCGATGTATCGGGCGGGATGCAGCGACGCATCGAGCTTGCAGCGTCCTTATTGCACAACCCCTCGCTGATCTTCGCGGACGAACCGACCGCCGGGATAGACCCCGTGCTTAGGGGCAAGTTCTGGGACGAGTTCCGGCGTCTTAAGACCTCCGGCCGTACTATCTTCGTTACGACGCAGTACGTGGGCGAGAGCGAATATTGCGACCGCGTCGGAGTGATCCGCGAGGGCAGGATCGTGGCGGTCGACACGCCGATTGGACTGCGCCGGCGTGCCTTCGGGGGCGACATAGTGGATGTGGGCGTGAACGGCCTAACCGTCTCAACGGTCCAGGCGCTGGAGGAACTGCCAATAGTCAAGTACGTCCAGCCCGTCTCACGAAACGAGGTCAGGGTGGGCGTTGGTGAGGCTGGGCCTGCTATACCGGCGATCCTCGAGGTAATCAGCGCGCAGAACTGCGAAGTCCGGCGCGTCGAGGAATACCGCCCGAACTTCGACGAGGTGTTCATCAGGCTGATGGAACAGGATGCGGCGGCGAGGGCGCAGCAAGAAGCAAATAACGGTGCAGAGAAGCCCCATGTCTAGGTTCTGGAAGCGCTTTATTAGAGCCAGCGCATTCATCAGCAAGGAGTTCAACGAGGTCCGCCGCCAGCCGAGGCTCATACTGGCTCTGATCCTCGGTCCATTCCTGATCCTCCTCCTCTTCGGCGTAGGGTACCAGGGCGAGACCAACAATCTTTCCGCTCTGGTCGTGGTGCCGCCCGGAGAACAGTACTCACACAACGCTGCCGACTACCGCGCCATGACGGGCAACCAGTTGAACGTAGCTGGGGTCACCGATAACCTGGACGAGGCGCTGGACCGCCTCAGACGCCGCGACGTAGACCTGGTAGTTGGTGTGCCGCAGGACGCCGCGAAACAGATTGCTTCCGGTGCCCAGGCTAGATTGCCTGTCTACTTCAACGAGGTAGACCCCCTCCGGCGCGACTGGATCACCTACCTTTCGTTCCTTTACACGAACGAGATCAACAAGAACACGGTCGCCGAGATCGCAAGCCAGGGCCAGGAAGGCGCGGGTGACTTACGGTCTGCCCTCGCCCGCCTGCGGAACTCGCTGGCAGCGGTAGAGGATCGTGTTCGCAAGGGGCAGGTGCAACAGGCGGGCGAGGAAACGCAGCGCATGCAGGGTGGGAGCACGAGCGTGCAGTTGACCGTGGTGTTGCTGGCACAGTTGCTCGCGTCCGATAGTAGCCTGGTCAAGCCTTCGCAATCGCAAGACCCTGGGCAGGTGAATCTGGTAAACGGAGGCGAGGCGGCGGGCCAGCTTTCGGAGGACCTGCGGGCGCTGAACGAGGAGCTTAACAGTTCTAACCCCGACCAGCCACGTCTGCTTGAGCGCATAGGGAAGGTGCGTGCGGACCTGGACCGGATGGACGCCCTGACGCAGCAGTTCCAATCGATCAATCCCCTCGTCCTGGCTGCGCCCTTCTACCCACAGATAGAGAATACGGCCCCGATCAAGCCAAGCTTTACCTCGTTTTACGCCCCCGGCGTGCTCATTCTCATTCTGCAGCACATTGCCATTACCCTCACCGCGTTGTCGATGGTGAGGGAACGCCTGCTTGGGACGCTGGAGCTTTTCCGGGTGTCGCCGGTGAGTGCGCTGGAGATCCTGGCCGGCAAGTACGCGGGTTACCTCCTGCTCCTGGGCGGCATCTCTGTGGTCCTGCTGACGGCGATGAGCAACGAACTGGCGATTGAGGGCTTCCGGCTCAGCCTGGGGGTGCCGATACTGGGTGACTGGGTGCTGCTGTTCTTCACGATTGTGCTGGTAATCCTTGCCTCGGTCAGCCTGGGACTGCTCATTTCTACCATCTCAAAGTCAGAGAGCCAGGCAGTGCAGATATCGATGCTGGTGCTGCTCGCCTCAGTCTTCTTCAGCGGCTTTTTCCTGCGCCTGGAAGCCTTGTGGTGGCCGGTACGCGCAGTTTCATACGCGCTTCCGGTGACGTATGGCGTATCCAGCCTGCAAGTCATCATGCTGAGAGGTGGGATTCCCAGTCCCGCCGTGTGGCTGGGAGACGTACCCTTCCCGGCGGTACTGTTGGCGTTGCTCATGCTGGGCATCTTTTTCGGACTCATCGGCTATCTGCAGTTCCGCCGCAACTTCAAACAGCAGTAGCTCTGCAACAGCATGACACGCCACAATCAAAAGGGAGTGCCGTTATGGCACTCCCTTAGAACTCCCGTGGGCTAACTATGGAGCCGTGGTGGGCTGCATGAAGTCCTGGACGCTCCAGCCGGTGAGGTCCGGGTTCTGAGGATTAAATCGCGTTATCTGCCACCAGGTATAGCCGTCCGCTTGCTTGGGACCATCCACCACGAGGGCCTTGGTGCCGTTAGCTAGACCGGTGATGCGGCTCCCTGAGCGCGTGGGCGCGGTCCGCACCACGAGGCCCTGAGCCGAGTTAACCTGAATCCACACGTCTTTGCCGATGGCTCCAGGCGGCACCGCTACAGTGGGCGCTACGGTTACGGCGCTGGTGGGCTGTGGAGGCGTGGTCGCGGTGGGGTCGCCGAACCCTGTGGCGGTCGGCAACGGCACAGTCACGCTTGCCTGAGCCACAACCTTCGGTGTACCAAGGCCGGATCGGGACCTGATTACCAGGAACCCACCGACGCCGATAGCAATTACCGCCAGCACGAGCAGTGCCATCCAGAGGGGAGCGCGCACATAGGGGAGGGGCATGGTCCAGATCGTCGGGCGGCGTGGTGCGCGTGGCTTCTTGTTCGTGCTTCTTGCGGTCCGTCTGCCATTCTGCGCGTCGTGCCCGGAATCGGGACCGACCACTTCTTCTATCTGCTGGGTGACCTTGGGGTCGTTAGGCCACTGCGAATCCTCTTCGAGCAGGTCGTCCTGCTCTGTGAAGATAGAAAGCGGGGAGCGCTTGCGCGTGGCGTCGAGCGTGAGCACCTGCTTGGGTGGTGCTTCCACCGGATCGGCGGCCTTTGATGCTCGACTGCGAGCCACAGGCATTCCGGTAGCCGGAGTGTTCTCGCCTACCATGCGCCGGTTGCCTTTGCGGTCCACTTGCTCCAGTGGCACCGAGGCCGCTATTCGCGGCTTGGTGGTTTGCTCGCCCGCGGCTGCCGCAGCCACTCGGGAGGTATCTAGGGGCTCCCAGTAGTCGATAAAGGTGCGGTTGCAGGCAAGGCTGTCGGCCTCGACCAGGTGGTTGGTGTTGCGGTCGTAAAGCAGGGGGTTACGGCACCAGCCCTTACGCCACAGCGGCGAGGCTTGGTAGTGTTTGCATGTACTGCATTTACGCTCGCGATTCCTGGCAGGGATCAAGAGTCTGCCTCCTCTGTGTTGCGGGATTCGGGGCAGGGCGTGCCCCCAGCACTATACCATTTTAGCAGTACCCGGTCAACCAAAATGCCGCTTACGTACATGGGCAATTCCTATCTTGCATTGCGACATTAGCCAACCCGTAGCTCACTCTTTTTGCCAATCTTCGTAGAGATAGTAGTTTGCTGCCGCCGCAGCCATGCCGCCTTCGTGTACCGCGCTTGTAACCTGGTGATTATTGAGCTTGGTAACGTCGCCCGCTGCGTAGACCCCGCCCACATTGGTGCATTGCTCGGCATCAGCGACAATGTAGCCATGCTGGTCCAGGTAAACACCAAGCTCCTGAGCCAATTGCGTATTTGGCTCAATCCACTGTGCCACGAACACCATATCGAGGCCGAGTTCCTTGCCGTTGTCCAGCCTTATGTTCTCTAGCTGCCCCTTGCTGCAAGTAAAGAGATTGCAACCGCAGTCGTGCGTCTCGATCCCGTGCTCCCTAAGTAGCTCAAGTTTCTCATTATCAAGGTTGAATGATTCGTCCCAGGAGACGAGCGTAATGTCGTTGGTAAAGACTTTGAGTTGTAGCGCCAGGGAGGCCGCACGCTCGTTGTGACCGAGCACGATGATCTTCTTACCAATCGACTCGTAACCGTCGCAGATGATGCACCAGAACATCGACTTGCCGATGCACTCCTCGCTGCCCTCGAACTCAGGGAACTTGTCGCTAACGCCTGTGCACAGGATGAGTGTGCGAGCCCGAACCGGGCCTTTCGTGGTCTCAACGGTGAAGACCCTCTCAGGGCCTTCCTCTCCAACGTAACTGGCACCTGTAGCCCTCGCCAGCAGGAAACGGACGCCGAAGCGACTTGCCTGTTTCTCACCTACCTCGCGGAGCGAGGTAGCGTGTATGCCGTCCACGAACCCGAGGTAGTTGCGGTTCACCTGGTGCCAGTTGGAGCGCCCCGCGTCATTGTCTACGACCACGACGCTCCTGCGCATTCGCCCCATGTAAATGGCTGCCGACAGACCCGCCGGGCCGCCACCGATGACGGCGCAGTCGTAAGTCTTGCCGTCGAGGGCTTCCTGCTCTGCTACTGCTTCCTCCGGTTGGGCGTCGCCCAGCGCCTCTCGTACATCATCCAAAACGCCCATGACACCTCCTGGTGCTTATCCTTTCAAATCGCAACCGTCGGGGAATATGCTCAGACCGGTACTAACCAGGAAAAGAGGGCCCGGTCAATTCACCGGAGCCCCCTATTCTATCGGTTTGTTACGCCCGGCGCTTAGAGCTGCTTGACCGAAGCGACCAGGGCCTCAGCCGTCTCCTTGGCGTCACCAAAGAGCATGCTCGTTTTGTCTTCGTAGAACAACTCGTTCTCGATGCCCGCGAAACCGCTGCGCATGCTCCTCTTCATTACGATGACGTTCTGCGCTTTGTCTACGTCGAGGATGGGCATGCCATAGATGGGGCTTTTGGGGTCGTTGCGGGCCGCGGGGTTCACCACGTCGTTCGCGCCGATGATGAGAGCCACGTCGGTATGCGAGAACTCAGGGTTGATATCCTCCATCTCGAACAACTGGTTGTACGGCACGTCCGCCTCGGCCAGCAGCACGTTCATATGCCCTGGCATGCGGCCCGCCACGGGGTGAATGGCGTACTTGACGGTCACACCCTTCTGCTGCAGGAGGTCGGCAAGCTCGCGTACTGCGTTCTGGGCGCGGGCCACCGCCATGCCGTAGCCGGGCACGACCACCACCTGATTGGCATAGGCCATCAGGGTAGCCGCGTCGTCCACGCTAAGCTCTCGCACCGACTTACCGGCAGCGTTAGACGCGCCACTTACCTCAACGCCCGCCGAGCCGAACGCCCCGAATATGACGTTGGTCACAGAACGGTTCATTGCCTTGCCCATCAGCACCGTCAGCAACATACCGGAAGCGCCAACGAGCGCACCCGCGATGATGAGCACCGGGTTGCTGAGCACAAAGCCCGTAAACGCAGCCGCCATACCCGTGAACGAGTTGAGCAGCGAGATAACCACGGGCATGTCGGCCCCGCCGATAGGCAGCACTAGCAGCACGCCTAGCACAGCAGCCAGAGCGATCAGCCCGATGAGCGCCAACTGGTTAGGCTGGATGATGAGCCACACGCCTAGTCCAACGGCCCCCAGCGCCAGCACGCCGTTCACAATTTGCTGGCCCGCGTACGTAATGGGTGCGCTGGAAATCCAGCCGTACAGCTTGGCGATGGCTACTATGCTGCCCGCGAAGCTCATCGCGCCAATCAGGACGCCGAGGACGGTGCTGATCGCCACGTCAAGGTCCGGGGACGCGCCCCTGTTGATGATCTCCAGGAACTCGACCGTGGAGGTGAGCGCGGCGGCCCCACCACCCATAGCGTTGAAGAGGGCCACCATCTGGGGCATCTCGGTCATCTGCACCGAGCGGGCAAGGAAGAGGCCTATCGCACCACCGATCACGATGCCAACCAGGATGAACCAGATGTTCTGGATGTTGCTGCTGAAGAAAGTCGCCAACACGGCCACGGCCATACCCACGGCGGCGACGCGGTTGCCCGTGCGGGCCGTCCTGGGAGAGCTGAGCCGCCTGATGCCGATTATGAAACAGACGGCGGCTATGATGTAGGCGAGCGTCAGGTAGACGTCTGTGGAGGTCGTCAGGCCCAGCCAGGACCGCTGCGCCCCCTCCGACTCCTGGAAGAATAGCCAGGAAATAGGGTTCAACATGGGTTACTTCTTTCCTCCGGCGTCAGGTCTCTTCGACTTGAACATTTGCAGCATGCGGTCGGTGACCACGAACCCGCCCACCACATTGCCCGCGGCGAAAATGACCGCCACGAACGCAAGGATGGTCACGAGCAGGCTCTGGTTCGCAAGCCCCGCCACCACCATGGCACCCACCAGCACGATGCCGTGAATGGCGTTGGTGCCAGACATGAGGGGCGTGTGCAGGGTCGTGGGCACTTTCGAGATTAGCTCGACGCCCAGGAACACCGCAAGCACGAAAATGGTGATGCTGCCGAAGAAGAGGCCAAGCTTTTGTTCAACGGGCATTCCGGTGCCCGTCTCGTTGGCCTGCGCGGCCACTGTACTCGCGAATATCGCAAGTGACGCGATCATACTGCGCTCCTCTGTAGATTGGCTTCCACCGCCGACTTGACGCCCGGATGGACTATCTCGCCGTCGCGGGTGATGCAGGTGCCTGCCACTACCTCGTCTTCGTAGTTGGGGCTGAACTGGGCCTCCTTGTTGACGAGCAGGGCGAGCAAGTTGGCGATGTTCTTGGAGTAAAGCTGGCTGGCGTGGATGGGCATGGTCGCCGGTACGTTCAGGGGGCCGAGCACCCACACGTTGTGCTTCAGAAGCTCCTGCCCCGCTTCGGTCAGCTCGCAGTTGCCGCCGTTCTCAGCCGCAAGGTCCACGATCACCGAACCTGGCTTCATGTCCTTTACCATGTCCGCCGTAATCAGCACAGGCGCGGGCCTACCCGGTATCAGCGCCGTGGTGATGATGATGTCCGAATCCTTGGCGTGCTTGTGCAGCAACTCGACTTCGCGCTTGTGAGCGTCCTCCGAAAGCTGCGTGGCATAGCCGCCCGCAGTTTCGGTCTTCTCCTCAAGCGGCATCTCCACGAACTTCGCGCCGAGCGACTCGACCTGCTCCTTCACGGCAGGACGCACGTCAAACGCTTCCACAACAGCGCCCAGGCGGCGGGCGGTGGCGATTGCCATGAGGCCGGCCACACCTGCGCCAAGCACAAACACCCTGGCAGGCGGCACCGAACCGGCGGCGGTCATGAGCAGGGGGAAGAAGCGTCCGATACGGGCGGCGGCGATCAGCACCGACTTGTAGCCCGCGATCGTGCTCATCGAGGACAGGGCGTCCATGCTCTGCGCTCTGGTGATCCTGGGGATCGCGTCCATGCTGAAGCTGGTCACCCCGGCGTCGGCAAGCTGGCGCACGAGGTCGTGATTTACCAGGGGCTGGAAGAAAGTAATCAGCACCGTACCCGGCTTCATGAGCGCGATTTCGCTCTTGCCAAGCTGCTCGTTCAACAGGGGCCGCTGCACCTTGCAGATCATGTCGGCCTCTGCGTACACGGTGGCCGCGTCGGGGGCGATAGTGGCCCCTGCCTTCCGGTAGGCTTCATCGAGATAGGAGGCCAACTGCCCGGCCCCGCTCTCGACGACCACCTGTAGCCCCTTCCGGGTCAGCTGCCCCACCGTGTCGGGGATCAAGGCGACACGGGTCTCGTTCGCAGCGATCTCCTTAGGGACACCTATTTTCATGGTCCCCTCCTCTAGGGTTTGTATGTCGTCTCTGTTCTAGACGTTCCCCGCAATTGTACACCCTTTTCGCGTCACTGTTAAATCGCACACTTGTCGATCCGGGCGCATAAAAATCGCCCCTACCATACGAGAGCATGGAAGGGGCAACTCTGCCTTCAACACCAGGGCGACGACGCTGCCGCCCACATGCCAAAGTACATTTTACAACAATTCGCTCACGTCTGCACGTTCCGAAAGCAATTCTTCAGCGGTGACGGTCAGCTTACCGCGCACGTAGTCCGAAATGTCCAGGCCCTCTACAACCGTGTAATTGCCTTTGCCGTCCGAGCGCACCGGGAAGGAGTAGATGAGCCCCTCCGGCACGTCATAGGGGTTGCCATCGGAAAGTATGGCAGCGCTGACCCAGTCGTCGCCAGGCGTCTTGTTGACGGCGCTCCGAACGTGGTCGAGCACGGCATTGGCCGCCGAAGCCGCGCTCGACTTGCCACGGGCCGCCAGTATAGCCGCCCCTCGCTTCTGCACCGTCTCCACAAACTGGTTCTCCAGCCACTGCCGGTCGTCTATGACCTGGGTAGCTGGCTTGCCGTCGATGCGGGCGTGCTCGAAGTCGGGGAACTGGGTGGCGCTATGGTTGCCCCAGATCGCCAGGTTGGTGACGCTCGTGAGGGGCTTCCCCGACTTCATCGCAAGCTGCGCCTTGCCCCTGTTCTGGTCCAGCCGGGTGAGGGCCGAGAAGCGGTCGCGAGGCACGTCGGGTGCATGGTGCATGGCGATAAGGCAGTTCGTGTTACAGGGGTTGCCCACGACAACCACCCGGATATCCTCGGCTGCCGTCTTGTTGATGGCCGCGCCCTGGTCGATGAACGAAGTGGCGTTCATGGTGAGCAGGTCTTTGCGCTCCTGGCCCGGCTTGCGTGGAGCGGCCCCAACCAGCAGCGCCCAGTTGGCCCCTCTGAAGGCTTCGGCATCGCTGTCGGTGATGGTGACGTTGCGCAGCAGCGGAAACGCGCAGTCGTCAAGCTCCATCTTGATGCCTTCGAGGGTGCTGACGAACTCAGGCACTTCTTTGAGAGTCATGTTGACGGGCGTTTCCATGCCGAACACTTCGCCATTCGCAATGCGGAACAGCAGGCTGTACGCAACCTGACCTCCCGCACCAGTAATAGCCACTGTAACCGCGTCTTTCATTCTTGTCTCCTCCTTGAGAACTCTGTCAATTTAGTATTATCTCGGTTTCGCCTCATTTGAACAAGGAGCGTGCAAAGGGGCGGTCTAATCCGCCCCCGAAATCAAACGCCGCACCATGCGAGCCACTGCTAGCGCGCGTAGCCCTGCCACTCGATGCCGTTCATGGTCTCGTAGATGAGATAATCGACAACGTCATTCAGGTTGCCGGTATGGCGGAAAACTTCCATCTGGCGGTCCGCCCCCGTGCCGTTCTGTAGCAGCGTGTGGACGTAGTTCACGGCGTCACGGCTGCCGAGGTCGTCCACCACGTCGTCTATGAATTCAAGCAGTTCGAGGGCAAGCTGCCGCATCGGCACCTCCTGCTGCTTGCCGAAGTCGATCAGCATGCCGTCAATGCCGTAGCGAGCCGCCCGCCATTTGTTCTCCATGACGAGGGAGCGGTCGTAGACGCGGAAACCCAGGTTCTGCTGCCGAAGCTTGTAGAGCTTGGCGACAATCGCCTGGAACAGGGCCACGATCATGATCGTCTCGGCGGGATTGGTCGGCATATCGCACACCCTGAACTCCAGCGTGTTGAAGAACGGGTGCGGGCGCAGGTCCCACCAGATTTTCTTGCCGTTGTCGATGCTGTTAGTCTTGATTAGCAAGTTGACAAAGTTCTCGAACTCCGACCACGACCCCATTGTGGAGGGAATGCCGGTCCGAGGGAATTGCTGCCAGATGATAGTACGGTACGACTTCAACCCGGTGTGCCTCCCCTGCCAGAACGGTGAGTTGGACGACAAGGCCAGCATGTGCGGCAGGAAATACCTGGCCTCGTTCATTATGTCAATGAGCAAGTCGCGGTCAGGTATGCCCACGTGCACGTGTAGCCCGAATATGAGGATAGAGCGTACCACGTCCTGCAGGTCCTGCTCAAGCACTTTGTAGCGTTCGTGCTCGGTGATGATCTGGCTCTGCCAGTGGGAGAAGGGGTGCGCGCCGGAAGCCACGATTGCGAGGCCGTTGCGAGCAGCCAATTCGGCCACTCCTGCGCGCAAGCGATAGACCTCCTTCCGTGCCGTCTCCACGTCCTCACATATGGGAGTGACCGTCTCGACCATCGACTGGATCATTTCGCGCTTGACGTGCTCGATGAACTCCTCTTCACTGTTGGAGAGGATCTGCTCCACGAACGGCTTGAGGTCGCGCGTAGAGGGGTCTATTATCTGGAATTCCTCTTCAACTCCTAGCGTGAAGAACTTCTGCATAGTATTCCCCCTGCGGGTAGCGTGTAAGCGA
>JAXDKH010000264.1:0-2808 GCA_034667185.1 Chloroflexia bacterium
TGCAAGAGCTAAGAAGAAGGCAAGAAGAACAGAAGAGGCTCCAAGAGCAACAAGCCACCGAGGTATGATACGTTACTTGCTCGACGAGAATGTCGATCCGGTGCTGCGTAGGGAGTTACTTAAACGCGTCCCTGACATGGACATCTGGCGGGTTGGAGAATTGGGTGCTGTGCCGCTCAGTACTCCTGACCCGGAGATTTTACGCTGGTGTGAAGAGCACCAGGCAATGTTGGTAACAATAACCGCAAGTCGATGCCGGAGCATTAGCGGGACCATATTGAGCAGGGAAGGCATATTCCTGGTATCGTATTGTTGGATGATAATATGAGCATAGGTGACGTTCTAGACCAGTTACTGCTCATCTGGGGCGCTTCTTTGCCAGACGAGTACCGGGACGCGTTCATCTATCTGCATGGTAAACCTAAGAGCCGCTAAAGGTTTTAGCTACTTCTGGTGGAGTACCTTCAACTCCGACACCACCCTGCTGAGGAAATCGTCGGCGTTGCGCACGATGCCGAACGCCTGGTGCGTGCCCCGGTCCATCAGTTTGTGTATCACTTCTTCCGCCTGGTCGACCGCTATCGTGTAGACCGGCTCTATCTTGCCGTCTCGGTCGATGAAGGTGGGCAGCATGTTGCCGGTAGCGATGGAATGCAGCATCGTGGCGAGCATCACCACCAGGGTCGCGCCCTGCGTGAAGAATCGCATCTTGTCCTGGGCTTCCAGCACGTCAGTGATCACGCCCGGCAGCGGCCCGTCGTCGCGTATCGAGCCTGCCAGCAGGAATGGTACCCCATGCTCCACCAGAGCGTGCATGATGCCGTTCCGTACCAGCCCACTCTGCACCGCGCCCGCGATGCTCCCCGCCTTGCGCACCGTATTGATGGCGTCCATGTGGTGCCGGTGCCCACCCGAAATGAGGTGGCCTTCAACGTCCATGCCGAGCGCCGTGCCGTACAACGCCTGCTCCAGGTCGTGCACCGCCACCGCGTTGCCCCCGAAGACCGCGCCCACGTAGCCGTTTGCGATGAGCCAGGCCATGCTCTCCCGCGCCCCGGCGTGCACCACCGCTGGCCCCAACACCCAGATGCTCCGCCCGTTGCGCCGCCTGTCCCACATCAGCAACTCCGCGATACGCCGGTAGTTCAGCGGCCGCTCGCGTGATGCCCCACTCGCCATGAAGCGGAAAGCCTCGGCGCTCGGGTCACTACCCACGGGCACGAACCCGGTCGAGTGTACCAGCAATCCCGTGCTGCCATCTTCGGCCATACCCACGACTACGGGCTGCCCGGCACGCACCTTACGCATCTCGACGCACACATAGCCTGGCTCCTCGTGCTTGGCCTTGTCCTCCCACACGATACAGGCGTCCATGCGCGGGCGGCGGACCAGCTTCCACTCGCCGTTGCGCTTGATGTAGGTGGGGAAGTTGGTGGAGGCGTAGAAGGTGATAGGGGCCAGGCCATCGGCGGGGGCGGGTTCGGTCTCTTTATCGGGGGCGGCCTCGAAGGCGGGGCGGGTGAAATCGGGCGGCGTGTAGGTCAGGTCGAAGATATACTCTGGCAAGTGCTGTCTCCTTGGTGGGCTTATATCTATATAGCGCAGGTTTGGGGGTGATGTCCAGCTAGTTGCATGCCAGGAGAAGACCGAGGTACAACCTCATGCACTCGTATAGAGGACCAAAAGAAGTATTGTCATTCCGAACGTAGTGAGGAATCAGTTGGCTAGAGAAGAAGGAGAATTGGAGCAGAGGAGCGGCCTTTCCGCCATTGTTCCTCAATTGCAACAAAGAACGGCTACCACCTGATTCCTCACTACGTTCGGAATGACAAAGCGGAGTTTGGGTGCTGTTATTGCCGAAGACTCCATTCAAGTATCGCGGAATAGGAACGTACGCGTTGCCAGGTTGAACGCTAATTCCAGAGCTATGCGGGGCTAACACTCGCCTCCCCGCCCGCCACTACCTCTTTGCGGGCCGCATACACCAGGCTGACCACCCCCAGCGCCGTCAGCACCGCCGCGACGGGAAATATGGTAAACACCCCCACCTGCGTGATGACGCTCCCCACGCCAGCGCCCACGATGGACCCTACGTTCACCGGCAGGTACGCGAACGACATTACCCTCCCCCTCACTTCCTGAGGCGCGGAGGCCGACAACACGCTGAACGAGATGGCGAACACCGCCGAGCCCAGGCCGTTGATAGCCGCCCACAGGATGGCGAACGGCACGATGTCTCGCGTCAGTAAAGGTAGCGGCCACAGCAGCACGAGCACCCCCGAACCAACGAACAGCGTGCGCCAGTGCCCGACGCGGTCTGCCAGCCAGCCCAGCAGCGGGCTGAGCACCATCGTCACCAGGCCGCCGACACCCACCACTATGCCCGTGGCCGTGCCCAGGTACTCCTTCGGCCCCTTGTAGACCTCTGTTATGGCGAGCGTGATGAAGGAGAAGGCCAGCATCCACCCCGCGAAGAGCATGAAGAGCGCGGGAAAGAGCGCCCTCAACCTTGGCGAGCGCCAGATGATAGCCAGCGACTCGCCCGCCATCCCCAGTATTGACCCCCTGTTGTTGCCCACAAAGCTATCGCGGTAGCCGAACGACATGGCGAGGATGATGAGGAGCATCAAACCCGAATCTATCGCCAGCAGCGCCGGAAATCCCCAGGCATCCATTACTGGACCTCCCAATAGCGGCCCCAGGAACGCTCCCAGCGGCGACCCGCCGCTCATAACGGAGAAGGCGAACCCTACCCGGTGTTGCGGCGTGCGCTCGGCCAGCGTGGTGAGCATGAGGCCGCTGTTGCCG
>JAXDKH010000265.1:0-5508 GCA_034667185.1 Chloroflexia bacterium
CGGAATGCGGATTTGCTCCGTATCCTACTAAATCCGCATTCCGAAATCCCAATTCCCAAATCACCCAATAAGCATTCTGCGTAGCTCGCCCTCGCTCTCCCGCGTGGCCAGGGCTATTACCTCGTCGCGGGGGTGCAGGACGGTGTCGCCCTTTGGGATTATGAGGTTGCCGTCGCGCAGGACGGCGGAAATGACGATGTTGTTGGGGAACGCGATCTCCGACAGGCTCTTGCCCACCGCTATCGCCGTGTCCTCTACTGTGGCCTCTACGATAGCCATCTGGGCGTGCTTCAACGTCATGAGGTGTACGAGGCCGCGCTCCGGTATCTCCTGCTCTATGATGCTCAGGATGACGTTCGTCTGCGACACGGTGACGTCGATGCCCAGCCTCTTGAAGATGTCCTCGTTCTTGGGGTTGTTCACACGGGCAATCGTGCGGGGCACACTGAACATCTTCTTGGCCGTCTGGCAGATCACCAGGTTGTCCTCGTCGTCGCCCGTGACGGCAATCACCACATCGGCGCGCGCCGCCCCGGCCATCTCCAGCGTGCCAGACTCGGCCCCATCCCCCTCCAGCACCACCGACCCGAAGCGCTCGCCGTAGGTAAGCACCTTCCTGGGGTTCTTCTCGATCAGCAATATCTCGTTGCTGCCCTCGTTGACGAGCGTTTTGGTCAGGTAGTACCCGACTTTGCCACCGCCCACAATAATGACATACATGTCCAAAACTCCACTTGATAGTAGTGGGGCCAGGGACCAGCCGTTTAGCTGTTAGTCCCTGGCCCCGTTACGCCACTCTGACTTATCTATCGCCCGAACAACCCGCGACGCTCGCGCCCGTTCTGGTTCGGCTGCTGACCACTTGTTGGCAGATTGCCCGCGCCAGGTTGAGTGGCTGTGGACGCAGATACCGGTGCGGACGCTGCAGGTGCTTGCTCGGGGATAAGAGCGTTCGCGCCTGGGGCCTGATGGTCGTGGTCGTCCTCGAACGAGGAGTTGCCCCCGGCGAGCGCCCTTGCCATCGCCACCACGTCCCTGGTGGTGTCCACGCGCAGGGGTCCCGTGCCCGCGCTCTCCGGCGTCAGCAAGATGTCGTGCGCGGCGGTGGAAAGCAGGGTAGTGGGGCAAATCGTCTCAAGGCCAAGCTGGTGGTACAGCCCCTCGCGGCCTGGGTCGTAGATGCGCGCCAGCACCTTCTTCACCCCGAAAATCTCCTTGGCAACCTGGCAGGCCATGATATTGGTGTTGTCGAAGTTGGTAACGGCGGCGAACGCATCGGCCTGCGCGATACCAGCCGACTTCAGCACGTCCACATCGATACCCGTGCCGAGCACCGTCTGGCCCGAGAAGTTCTCAGGCAAATGGCTCAAGGCCACGGGGTCGGCGTCGATAACGCTCACGTCGTGCCCGTCTTCTTCCATCATAGCGGCCAACCGCACGCCCACGCGCCCGCAGCCGAGAATTACTATTTTCATTGCTCGTTCCTCACTTTCTGAAACGTGAAACGTGATGCGGCTCGCTATGGTTGGTTCGTTAATCTCGACCATCTTAGCCGTCGCTACATCACTTTTCACGTTTCACGTTTCAGCTTTGCCCCTCAGGCATCGGTGCGCGGCAGATCCAGACGCGGCAGGGGGCGTGCTTGAGGACGTAGGGCAGGGTGCGCCCCAGGTCAATCTCGCCCAGCTTCTTCTGGTAGCTGGTCGCCATGACGATCAATTCTGCTCCGCTCTCGCGTGCCACGTCCACGATAGCCGCCCCGGCGCTGCGTGCCTGCAGTATCGACGCATCGACCGTGAGGCCCATCTCCCGCGCGGTTACCTCGGCGTTGTCGAGCGCCTTCTCGCCCTTCTCTATCTCAGCGCCCAACTCAGCGTTGAGGGGCAGGGAGTGGGGTACTTCCACAACGTATACAACGTCCACTGAGACGTTGCGCCCCTTACCGATCTTAGCTAGCGCGTAGGTATAAGCCAAGCGCATGGCCTCCTCGTCGATGTCAGCGCCCTTGACGGGTACCAATATGCGCTTGAGCTTGTTTTCCGGGGCTACTTCGCCTTCTTTGCGACTAAAAATGCGTGCCAACTCTCTTCTCTTCCTTGCTAGGCGTAGATTTCAATGTCGGTGTTGCTTGCGTCCCTACACCTAATAATATATACGTAACTGCTTTACACGGTGTGACGGTTCACACCAAATCCACATCCACTTCCACGGCCGTGTGCTGCTCCACCTTCAGTGCTCGCATGATCCGGGCGGTGCTCCATGCCCAGGAAGCTCATAACCGAACTGCTCCACGCAGATGCCCCCGGAAGTGGGTGCACAACCGGAAGCAAGCACTGGACACGTTGCAAGTAAGGAGGAGGCAGGGACAAACGGGGAGGGGTGGGCTGTGTGGTTGGGGCTGGAGGCTCGAACCACGCGGCTGCGGGGCCACGCCGGGTCGCGAGGTCGTGTGCGGTTGGTTAGCTTGCCGGCTTCTGCGTGCGCCACCTCGAAATGGTGCTGGCAGGAGAGCCGCTTAGCCGCCTGAGGGACGGCCTCTAGCTGTGTGCTGAATATCATACTAGATGGGCAATGCCCACTTCACGCGAACACGGGTTGCTGCTACCGATTTGCTCGGCCCGCCCCGGCCGCCTGCGACGTCATAATACCGCCTTGTAAGCACCACATCGTGCCTGCAACGCTCCCAAGGCTACACGCCACAAGTATGAATTATACCACTCGTGCGTGCGAAACGCAATGCCTCGACTGGTCCGACAAGGCGCTGTCACTGTCACTATATGAGACGCAGGAAAGGCGTAGGAATCCTATAGTTTGCGTGGGAGACGCCCCGCGAGTGCATTGGCTACATTATCGCTGGGCGTCGTCCTTCGCACTCTGTTGCTCTTTCAAATACATCGCTGCGCTCTCCTATCGAGCCTATCTGCCAAACTGCGTCCAAGCTAAGGGCCGATATAGCGCTAATGGTCACATACGCGATGTATTAGAAGCCACCCGGCATCTCCACCGGGTGGCTCTTGTCTGCTAAATAGCGATTGCCTCGTTACTTCACCACCAATTCGCCTTCCATACCCTCGTCTTCATGGATCTCGCAGTAGACCCTGTAGGTGCCGGGCTGCACCGATTGCAGGTCCACCGTCTTGCTCTGGCCGGGCGACAGCTTGCTTTCGGGCAGCAGCCCTTTTACCTCGATCTCGTGCACGTTTTGGCCCGAATTGGTCGCCACCAGGTGGAGTGGGCCACCGCCCTGGACCGTGTACATCTTAGGCTCGAACTTGTTGTCCACGGCCACGATCGTGAGTTCCTGGGAGCCGGTCTGCGCCGTGCCGGTGCTGACTCCACCCGTGGTAGCCGTGGCAGGTGAGGCAGTGCCACCACCTCCGCAAGCCGACAGCGCGCCCATGACAAGGCAGCCTACGGCCAGCGGCAAGGCGGCCTTCTTCAACGTCCGAATTGTTACAAACACCTGTTGCCTGCTCTTTCTAGCTCTCGCTGGGTGTGTGAGTGACTTGTGGCTGGTTTAACGAAGTACCGGAGAGCACCGCCACAGGTTCGGACGACTGCGCTGCCGGGGCGGCAACAGTCTGCGGCTGGCCCGTTGGGCGGGCAGCCACGGGGCGAACCACCAGCCAGCCGAAGGCCATCAGGTAGCCGAAGTAGCCGATCAGCTGCATGAGCGAGGGCCGGGAAGTGTAGCCGATCAGCGCCTGCAACACGGAGCCGAGCACGCTGCTGGTGGGCACCCATTCGCCCGTGTTCCAGACCGGCTCGACCAGCGGAGGCAGCCAGTTCACCTCTTCGAACTCGTGGATAGCGTAGCGCAGTATGGCGGCCCCAAATATCACCAGGAGGATGCTCGTGACCTTGAAGAAGGTTCGGAGTTGCAGCCGCACACCCGCTACGTACACCGCCCAGGCCACAACACCGGAGACGAGCAGGCCCATAATGCCACCTACCAGCGTATCCATGCCGGAGCTTTGGAACGCGGAGGCCGACAGGAAGAGAGCCGTCTCGACCCCTTCGCGCGCCACCGTCATAAAGGCGAGCGCCAGCAGGCCCCATACGGCCCCCTGCGCCAGCCGGTCCTTCATCGAGTGCTCCAGCGAGCCTTTGATGTACCGGGCCTGCCGCGCCATCCAGAGGATCATCGACGTGAGCATGACTACGGCCAACAGGGAGGTAACGCCTTCGTACACGCCTTTGGCCGGGTAGTCGAATTGCGCACCGATCAGTTGCAACACCAGCGTAAACCCGACCGCCAGCGCCCCGGCTGATATGGCCCCGGCCCACACCGACCACTGCATGTCGAGGCGGCCCACTTTGCGTAAATAGCCGAGCATGATCGCTGCGATCAGCGCGGCTTCAAGCCCTTCGCGGAAGGTAAGAACGGCAGCTCCAAAGTTCATTTAGTCTAACGCTCCTGGTCTTGTATTGGGTGGAAGGTAGTTTATACAGCTTAAGCTGAGGAAACAGACATTAAGGTAACTTAATTTGCGAGTTCTGTCAAGGGTAGTTCCGGGGCTATTTTGAGGTAGATAGCTCGCCTCGACTGGCATATTGCCCACAAGCAGAACTATGCTGGCTGCTCTGCAATTAACAAATGGCAAGCGAAAGGGGCGACAGTAAGTTCCGCCGCCCCTTCTCCCGGTTCATGATATATTCACTTGCTGGCCGGTGTGTCACACCGGCCTGTTCAGCCCTGGTCGCCCACTGAAAACTGCGTCCAGGGTTGGCTCGGCCTGTCCCTCATGTAGCCTTGCAGCCAGTCGTACTGGGGGTGCTCCTGGAGAAACGCTCCCACGTCGAAAGGCATACCACACGAATGGCCCCAGCGGCCCCACATACTCAAAGTGGCGGCCATCTCGCTGTCCGCCACCTTGGCGTCGCAAGCGCCCCAAGGATAGAACGGCCCCTGATCGTCGTGGCTACCGAACTCGGCGGCGTCCAGCTCCAGGTGGCCACACACGGTACGAGAACACGGGTTGTCATCTACCTTGCGGTACACGTCATAGTGATCCGCGATCATCGACTTCGCGGCCTCGGCGTCGATGCGACCGTGCAACTCGGAAGTCATCTGCATCCAGCGCAGGCGGCGCGAGCCATTCTTGCGGATATCGGAGTATTCTTCCGCCTCGCCCGAGCACTCCTGGTTACGAATCTTGAGGTCGACCGGCGTGTTGAACCCGGCGTAGTAGCCGTCGTGGGTGCGCGATAGCCCGCTGAACTGCAAACCTTGCTCGTACCTGGCTATCTCGCCCGACTTGACGTCCCCCAGCAGCCAGCTATTGGCATACCCACCGTTGTTTTCCGCCGAGTATATAGCTATCCACTGGTCCAGGTTGTCAGCGTACTGGGCCGCCTTACGCGAGCGGCAGAACTCCGGCACGCCATCGGGATTGAAGCCACTGAACCCGGCTATCGTAGTCTCCGTTACCAGCAGGCCGGCGTCGGTCTCCCAGAAGTCGGTAGTGCTGGAGATGTAGCCCGGTACCGCTTGCATAAAGATACGGT
>JAXDKH010000266.1:0-17734 GCA_034667185.1 Chloroflexia bacterium
GAGCGTGTAACCAGTAGAGGCATCAGCGGGACAGACTCTGCCCTGGTGAGTAGCCCCTATTTTGCGATTGTGGGACCAACTTCCCCTTTGTCATCCTGAGCGAAGCGAAGAATCTCGTCCCTCACCGCGATGTCGCCCTTTTCCTTCGTGAGTACGCGGCTTTTAGTGCTATGCACCCCAGGAAAGATGATATTTGGGTGCTGTTGGACGAGATTCTTCGCTTCGCTCAGAATGACAAAGGGGAAGTTGGTCCTGAACGTTGTACATCGGAATAGAAGTACCAGGGCACCGCAAGCTGGGTACCTGGCCTGGCCTTGGGGCTACAGCTTTCACTCACGACCCGCTAAAAAGGCTAGCTCAGCTTCAGCTTCGTCCGAATAGTGCCCGCCCGGTCGCTCTTGACTATTACCTCGACCTCTTCACCCGCAGCACCACGCACGACCCACTCCAGCCGCTTCTCGTTGTCGGTCACTTCGCGGGATGAGAACCAGCCCGCGAATAACTTGTTGCTCCGGCCCTCAAGTTGGCCTATCTCCTGGTCGCGCTTGCCCGCGATGAGCTTGCCGCCCTCCGGTACGTTGATGCGGGCCTCGGTGGGGCGGACGATCTTGCGCTCCTGGGCCTTGCGGCTGGTGTACGTCGGCAAGAAGCCTTTGTTGGCTACCACCACCGTCACCTTGTACACGCCCTCGGCCTGCTTCTCGACCTCACTCCTGCGGAACTCCAGCCGGGGCGACATCAGCGCGTGGGCCAGCGTGAACTGGCAGTGCTTCTCGCAGATTTCCGGCAGGTATTTGGCGGGCACATTAGTCCAGTAGTTCTTGGTGTCCCAGCCGCCAATCTCCACCTTGCCAAGCTGCGGGTGCTCAAATTCGCGCCACGGGATGAAGGCCTTGCCGCCCAGCTCCCTGTCGTTCCACTCAATTAGCTTGAGGTCGTCCTCTTCGGGATGGTGCTTCATCCAGCCTATCCAGTCGGTCACTTCGAGGCCGGCGGCCTTGGGCGGATCCCACAACTCCGTGGTGAAGCCGAACCAGCCGTAGAAGTCGTAGGCGTAGTCGTCCATCGCGCCGTGCATTGGCTCCTTGGGGTCGTAGGCGAAGCCGTGGAACACCGACACTGAGGGGTAGCCGGTAAGCTCGGTGCCCCTCTTGCCTATCAGGTTGTACACGTCGAGGTCGTGGGTGTTGAAGTGGTCGTCCGGGTGCGTCGAATAGGGGCGCAGGATCACGCCGGAGTAGGTGTGGTACGAGAGAAAGCCGTTGATGTTGCGGTGGCTGGACCAGAACTCGGCCTCGGCTCGCGTCTCCGGCTCCGAGAAGGGGTACTCACCCGCCCCGCGCTGCACGCCCTCCGGTGCCCAGTCATAGGGATAGTTGCGGTTCAAATCCAGCCCTTCGCGAGGCGGGGCCAGCTTTATCGAGTGCCCGTCCCAGTCGTTGATGAGGCCCTCGCTCACCAGGTGGTAATACGTGCCGCCGATCTCGTCGGGGGCGCGCCTGACCATGATCCTGGGGTCCTTGTCCGAGACGCGCCAGACTCCGTTCGGGTCCTCTATGCGCATCTGCAATATCTTGCCGTCGCCGTCCACATCGTCCGGGTAGAGGCCCTCGCGGTCCTCGGTAAAGGGGTAGCGCCTGGTGGAGGAGCGCATCCAGTGAGGCGTAGTCAGGTATTTCTCCGAGCCGTCCACCGTGATCCGCGGCAGCACGTACAGCGTGTACTCATCCAGCAGGGCCGTCACGCGAGGGTCTTTGCCGTAGTTGGACAGGTGGTGGGCTATCGTGTACAGAGCCACCGCCGAGCCTGTGACCTCCCCTGCGTGTGTGTTAGCGTCGATCCAGTAGGCTGGCTTCTCGGTGTCGGGGCCAGTGTCGCGGTTGGTGAGCGTGGCTAGCAGCATATCCCGCCCCTCGTAAGACTTGCCTATGACCGAGACCGTGATGAGGTCGGGGAACTCGTCGGCGCAGGCTTGCAGGAAGTCCTTTATCTCAGCGTAGGTATAGTAGTGGGAGAAATCTAAGTGGGGCATGATGCAGGTGTCCTTTCTGGGAAGTGTCAGGCCCCAGTATACATCCTGCGGTCGGGTCGTAACAGGAAAGTTCATCCTCTCTGCGCTCGGTAGTAAGGCTCACACTTCGCAAGTTCAGCCTCCAAGAGAGGAGTTGTCATTCCGAACGTAGTGGGGAATCAGGTGGGTAAGGAAGTAGACGAATTGCTGCATTGGAGTGGCCTTGCCTACCGTAGTCCTCAATTGCGACAGAGCACAACTGCCACCTGATTCCTCACTACGTTCGGAATGACAAAGCCGATTTTGGGTACTGCCAAATGAGGCAGAGTTGCCCATGTGGAACACGCTTGCAGGCTGGCACACGTGAACGAATAGATCCCTACCCTAACGTGTTTAAGGTATGCCCTCCAGCCCCACGTACCACCCACAGCCCCTTACTCCCGAAACACCACGCGCAAAATACCGCGTTCGCGTGATGCTCTACCCCAACGGAAGGCCCTAGAATCGGGAGAGAAGGTCGGGCCGTGCGTCTTGTGCGTGCATGACCTGCTCGTTGTGGGTCGAGCCCAGCCTCCTGGGCCACCGGGGTCGGTGCTCTCTCCTCCTACCTCGGAACCGGCAGCCGGCACGTGAGGTTTGTGCGGAAACCTGACGCGCATGATGCCGGAGGTTCGTGGGGCTGCGCTCGGACCACAACAAGCACCTGGTAACGGGAAGCCAAGTCAGTTGGTCACACCGCGATAGACAACCCCGCACAAGAGGCACTCAGAGCCACATACGATTGCTCCCTCCTCAAGATTGCTCCCCCACAATTTGAACCATTTCCCCTCAATTGTTGTATTAATGGATGCAAGTAAATAGGTCAATATTGTTTACCGAAAATGGGTAGCCATTATTGATATATCTTGTGCTTCAACCCCTTAGAAGCATGGGTGTGCCTATCTGCCGTGCAGATCTCTACGCCGAAGCGCGTGGGGTGGAAGCACAAGACAGGACATGAGGATTGTTAGGGGGATCGGAGGGGGGTGATTGCTCGGTCGGTTCTTCTGAAGTGCTTCAACAGCAACTTTGCATGCAAGCTGAGAGGCAGTCGCAACATAGCGTTGCGCATGGGGACGTGACGAGCCCCACATGACGCAGCGCAACTCTCGGCAAGCAGACCGGCCCAGCCGGTAGGCCAGTCAACTATTGATTAGGAGGGAACATGAACGACTCGAAACGCAAGTTCGGTAATCTGGCATTTACAACGGCGGTGGCGGCGTCACTCGCCGTATCGCTGTTGCCCGCGGCAGCCTCCCCGGCACGCGCGGCGCAAGGCCAGAGCCGCAACCTCGGCCCGAACAACATCCCGGTCGCAGGCCGCTTCCTCGAGGTGTGGAACGCCCAGGGTAGTGAAGCCAACAGCGTATACGTGAACGGCTACCCCATCACACCCCGCCGCGCCGAGATCTCAACCGATGACGGTAAGGTTTATGAAACCCAGTGGTTCGAGCGCGCTCGCTACGAGGCTCACCCTGAGAACAAGGCACCTTACGATGTGTTGCTGGGTCGCCTGGGTGTTACCCTGAGTGAAGGCCGTGGGACCGTAGACCCCGCAACCAAGAAGGTCCGCAATGCTTCTGATGCCGCCTTCGTAGGCATCGACAAGCCTGCCGACGCCAGCGCTACCAAGGTCTGGTTCCAGGAGACGAGGCACTCTATCTCAGGCAAGATCCTTGAGACGTGGAACAAGTACGGCGGACTGCAGCAGTTCGGCTTCCCCTTGAGCGAGCAGTTCCAGGAGATTTCCGCCACAGACGGCAAGACCTATACGGTGCAGTACTTCGAGCGCAACAGGCTTGAGTTGCACCCTGAGAAGGCTGCTCCCTTCGACGTGGAACTAGGGTTGCTGGGCGTACAGCAGTACAAGCTCACCCCTATCCCCGCCGACCAGCTTCCCTTCGCGCCTCCCCCGAACGTGACCTCCACCAAGGACACCCTGGTACAGGGTAGCCTGCAGGAGCCTACCTCGCTGGTAGGCGTCGAGGAGAGCACCGTAGTCGCCGGGCGCTTCACCAGCGCGATCACGTTCGGTGACGTCTCTGTCATACTTGACGACAAGCAGAACCCCGTTCCGACGGTTGTCTGGTATGTGCCTACGCTGGAGAACGGCGGCACCTACTTCGTGGGCACCGGCGGCGACCGCCACCTGGTGACCAAGTTCAAGCTGCGCCGCGGCGTCAAGTGGGCTGACGGCAAGGAAGTTACCTCCAGCGACTTCGTGTACGGCTACAAGTTCACCCTTGCCGATCCCAACGTGGTGACCAACCAGCTATGGAAGAAGCTGTCGGGTGTGGACAACCCTGACAAGTACACGGTTATCTACAACTGGCTATCCCTGAACGAGGCCACCGCCAAGTGGAACGACCCTAAGACCGACAAGACCGACTATGCGTTCTTGCAGGCCTTCGTCAACCTGAAGAAGCCCGTCGTAGACCCGCAGTACATCTTCATCGGCGCGGTGTTCCCGGAGCAGACGCTGAGCAAGCTGCCCGTCGACAAGCTGCAGGAATCTGACTACGCCCGCAACCCGATGGGCTTCGGCCCCTACATGGTGCAGTCTTGGAAGCAGGGCGAGGAAATGGTTCTGGTTGAGAATCCCAACTATAACCTCACCGCCAAGCCCCTCATCAAGAGGATTATCAGCCGCTTCCAGACTGACGTAAACCAGAATGTATCACAATTCCTGACCGGCAACCTGGACGCTATCGCAGGTGAGGCTTTCGTGGTACCTCCTGAGCAGTGCCCGCAGATCGTTTCTGCCGGTGGCAAGTGCGAAGCCGTACCCGCCGCATCGTGGGAGCACCTGGAGCCGTACTTCGCGTATGCTCCTTTCGCGGACAAGAACGTACGCCAGGCGATCATGCAAGCCATCAACCGCAAGCAGATTGCTGACGTGGTCTTCAAGGGCGGCGCTGCTGTCATGAACAGCCCCGTGCCCCCAACCATCTACTACTCGCTGGACAGCCCTGACTTCGCCAAGACCTTCCCGGACCTGGCGGCCAAGTACAAGCTGCCTATCTACAACTTCGATCAGGCAGCGGCTAACAGCTTGCTGGACAAGGCAGGCTGGGTAAGGGGTGCAGATGGTATCCGTGCTAAGGGCGGCGAGAAGCTGAGCTTTGAGTACGGAACCACCCGCAATGCCACTCGCCAGGCCATCCAGGCTCTGGTGCAGGCTGACCTGAAGGCCGTCGGTATTGATGCTGTGACCGTGAACTACCCGCAAGGGTTCTTCGCCCCGGATGGCCCGATCTCGACAGGCAAGACCAAGCTGGCCGAGTTCGCTTACAACCAGAGCAACTACAGCAACTTCGACGTGTACTCCGAGGACGAGCTGTGGACGCCTGAGGACATCGGCAAGCAGAACCGCCAGCAGTACAAGAACAAGGTAGTGACCGAGGCCAACCGCGTGCTCAGCTCTGAGCTTGACCGCAACAAGATCGCCGAGGCCGCCGCCCAAATCCAGGTCGAGATGATGAACGACATCGCGGTCATGCCGCTGGTGCAGCGTCCTAACATCGAGATCTTCCGCAACACCCTGCAGAACCGCAAGGTTACCAACAGCCAGGCGTCGCAGTGGTGGAACATCATGCAGTGGTACTTCAAGTAGCACCGCGTGATTGAAGGGCCTGTCATCCAGGTCCAAAGTAGAGGACCCTCGTCTTTGCGGGCGAGGGTCCTCTGTTTTCAGCTCTGTGCGAACGAAAAGGTATGCCTTTGCATAATATGTAATAGCCGAGACGAAAAGCCGCTCCAGAGACAGGACTATTGAACCCGCGCACTCTTGGAGTTGTACGTAAAGTAGGGACAGTAGCGAGACGCGAGCATGCGAGTTGGCGGCGACACGCATAATACGCCTCGCAGGAGAGTACGTCCTAACAATCTCACCTGGACAAACACCATGAACCATCCGGTCTACACGCCCGCCTATAACAACGTGCCGCGTATCCGGCCAAAAGCCACCTCTTTACCCGTGCAGCTAACACCCCTCATAGGCCGAGAACAGGAACTGTTGGAGCTAAGCAGGCTGCTGGACGACCGCAACGTGCGCCTGCTGACGCTGACAGGCCCTCCAGGCGTGGGCAAGAGTCGCCTCGCCCTACATGCAGCCTACTCCGCGCTCGACAGCTTTCCCGATGGAGCCTACTCCGTAGAGGTCAGGGATGAACGCGATGAGGCCGGAGTGCTTGCCCGCATCGCGGCGACCCTCCCGTTGGACTTCTACGAACCCGAAAGGGCCTTCCAGGCCATAGCAGGGTGGCTGCAGGGCAAGCAGGCGCTGTTGCTGCTGCAGGACTTCGAGCAGGCGATAGAGGCCGCACCCCTTGTGCTCGACTTGCTGTTGGAATGTCCCGGCTTGCAGGCGCTGGTCACCAGCCGCTCGCCCCTCTACGTCCACGGCGAGCACGTATTCCCCGTGTCGCCCCTTTCGTTGCCTCGTGCCGAGCAGGCGGACGGTGCTGGCCTGACGCAGGTTGCCGATGCTGTAACCCTGTTTGTGGAGCGCGCCAGGTCGGTAAAGCCTAACTTTCAGTTGAGCAAGGAGAACGCGCCTGTAGTGGCCGATATCTGCACGGCAGTAGACGGTCTACCCCTGGCGATTGAGCTTGCCGCCGCGCGTATCAATCTGATGCCGCTGCCCGCGATAGCCGAGTGGCTCAGGAGCAACCACCCGCTCGACTTGCTGGTCACACCCGGCCCCCACTTACCCGGCAGCCAGAAAGACCTGCGTAGCACTCTGGAGCGTAGCTATAGCCTGCTAAACGCCGAGGAGCAGCGACTGTTCCGGCACCTGTCGGTGTTTGTCGGAAGCTGCACGCTAGAGGCTGCTGAGGCCATTTGTGGCGAAGAGAACCAGGCAGCCCCAGGCACCGCTACGGGAGCCGCTCGCAGGGCCGCCGCGGAGGTCCTGGAGAGTGCGCAATCGTTGAGCGACAAAGGGTTGCTGTGTTACAAGGAGCAGCGGCCCGGTGTGTGGCGCTTGAGCATGCTGGGGCTTATAAGGCAGTTCGCATTGGAGATGCTGGAGGCATGCGGAGAGCTAGAGGCCACGCTTCAGAAGCACGCCCGCTACTTCGCCGCCGTGGCCGAGCAGATCGACCGCGACTCGATGGCGGCTCACGCGAAAGCGGCGTTTGAGAGGGTGGAACCGGACCAGCCCAACCTCATGGCAGCCCTCGATTGGGCGCTGGAGGCGGAGGACAGGTTGGGCACCGCCGCGACGATAGGGGCTTCGTGCTACTTCTTCTGGGAAGCGCGCAATTTCTGCAAGGAAGGGTTGGGAAGGCTGGAAATACTGGCGGCAATGCCCGTCATGCAAGGCCGCACCAACATGCGAGCCAAGATCCTAAACGGGGTAGGCAGGCTGCGATTGTTCCATTCCACGCCGGGCCTGGCCTCACAGGCATTCGAGGAGGCGCTGAGCATCTACCGCGAGTGCGGCGACGATTTAGGCACAAGCATAGCGGTGGTCGGACTGGCGCTCGTAGCGCGGAAGCTAGGGGACGTGGAGAAGGCGCGCGGCCTGGCCCAGGAAGCGTTGCAGTTACGCCGACGAAGCGGGCACCGGTGGTTAGTAGCGCAATCCATCACGCACCTGGCGGTGCTGGCAACCGAAGCAGGCGAGCCGGAGTACGCCGCGGCCCTGACAGTACGAGGCATTGCCCTCTTCAAGTCGATGGGCGCCGACTGCTGGGTAACCATGCTCATGGAGTCGCTCGACAAGCTCTGCGCGGAACTTGCCTACCAGATACAGGCACCTGACTCTCTCGATGATATCACCGGCGGCCTGGATGAGCTTTGGGAGGTCCATAAGCCCAACAGGTACATGGTAGAGCAGGTAGCGCAGGCCGCGCAGACCGCAGGGGTGGACGCGGTGGCGCACCAGGCGGAAAATGCATCTGGCGGTGCGGAGGTGGAAGGCCACGCGGGTCGTACCACTCCGGGCGACCTGTCAGCGTTGACGCCGCGCGAGGTTGAGGTGTTGCGGCTGCTGGCGAGAGGGCTTACCAACGCCCGGATGGCCGAGGAGCTGATGGTCAGCCGGCACACGGTAGATGTACACATCCGGTCCATCTACGGCAAGATAAACGTGCATTCGCGCTCAGCCGCCACCCGTATTGCCCTGGCAGAGGGCCTCGTCTAAGGGGATATGCGGGGCCCATACAATGTAGCAAGCGGCACCCGCCCACGTTTGTAGCACAACGCAGCACGTTTTACTCACGTTAATAGTTTAGTTCCCGATTTTTCGGTTATACTACCGAGATGTTGGCTGTAACGGCCAACATGCGCGCGGCTACTTAAATACCCTGTTCCACGATCCGGCAATCTATGACGGGCTTGGCTCTTGCGCTATCGCCCGCCTACAACTGCCCTGGTCCACGCCCTGCCCCGGCTAGCTTAGGAGCATCTCGTTCTTGAACCAGCACGGTAAAGAAGCCCCACATACGACTTCGCAGAAAAACGGCAAGACCGCAACAGGAGGGCGGGCGCGCAGTGCTGCCCACCGTGTGCCGGTCGGCGCTGCTCATGGCAAGGTGCTCCTGGGGGACCGAAAGGCCGTCAGACTGCACACGGAGATGCACAGGCGGAGGATGCGGCTCGTCATGGTGCTGTTGGGGGTCCTGGCTGTCTTCTCTGGGGCCATGGTGGTGGGCCTCTTCGTCGTCGGGGGCGAGGTGGTCAAGAAGGTGACCAGCGATTTCGGGGGGATCTTTGAGACCCCCGTGGTGGTGCTTCCGCGCCTCACTTCCGGCCCCGACATGCCGCAGGGCACGCCGGAGCCTGTCACGTTCCCCGACTGGGACAAGAAAGAGCCGGTCAACATCCTCCTGATTGGGTTGGATGAGCGCGCAGGGGTAGAAGATACGCGCACGGACACCCAGATCATCGTGCACATAGACCCCTCGACTAAGACCGCCGCCCTCGTATCTCTTCCCCGCGACCTGTGGGTGGAGATACCTGGGCACGGCCAGGACCGCATAAACGCTGCCTATAAGACAGGCGAGAAGGAAAAGCCGGGAAGCGGCCCCACCCTCGCCAAAGCCACCGTCCAGGAGAACCTCGGCGTCCCAATCAACTACTATGCTACGGTCAATTTCAAGGGGTTCGAGCGCATTATTGACACCATCGGCGGGGTCACCATCGATGTGACCCGGCCCCTGGTGGACAACGATTTCCCCTTCCAGGAGTTCGGGGCCACGCGCGTGTACATACCCTCCGGGCTGCAGCACATGGACGGGCGCACAGCCCTCCAGTACGCACGCTCCAGGCACGCGGACAGCGACATCGGCCGCAACGCTCGGCAACAACAGGTGCTGCTCGCTATAAAGGAGCAGGCCCTGAACCTCAACCTATTGGCACACCTCACGGAGCTAACGCAAGAGCTAGGCGACTCAGTACGCACCGACCTTCTGCCGCTGCAAATAGGCTCGCTGGCGCAGCTATCGAGGAGCATAGACTCGAGTTCCATCCAGACGGTGGTCATAGCGGGGAACATGATACACGAGACCATCCTGCCCAGCGGGGCCAATGTGCTCATGCCCAGGTGGGAGTTCATACGGCCCGCAGTCACGCAGGCGTTCTCCAACCCTCGCCTCGGAGAAGAGGCCGCCCGCCTCTCTGTGAAAAACGGCACTTGGACCGCAGGTGTAGCCCGCAAAGTTCGCGACGAGCTTGCGCAACTTGGTATTTACGTGGCCGACGTTTCCAACGCCGCCGACAGGGGCAAGCACCCTGCCACTACGGTCACGGACTTCACAGGCGGCACGAAACCCCACACCGTTGAAGCCATCACCACCCTGCTCGCAATGTCGCCCGGCAGAGTGCAGGAGGCACCCGCCACGCAAGCGCCCGTAGCCGCCGACGGCAAGCCGGTCGACTTCCTCATCATCGTGGGAGACGACCGCGTTGGCGAGTAGCACCCGTTGTGCTAACTTGAACAACAGGATCGCCCTACTCGGGGCGATCTTTGCTTAAGGCTCTTGCGTTTGGCAGAGCTGCTAGCCTATCGCCAGATCGCCTACTGCCCCTTCGGGGTGTTGGATGTGGTGTCGCAAGTGCTCGGCTATAGGAAGGGGCCGCCAGCGTACTCCGTCGCTGGACGTGTTCAACTGGTACACGCCCAGGTCGAGCAGATAGCGCTCCAGCGGGCCGCGCTCCCAGCGGTAGTTCCACTCCACCATCGTGAACAGCGGGAACCATGTGTAGCCAAGCACGGGTACCGCGCGTTCGCGCAGTTCCTTTATCATCCGCAACGAGGCGTTGAGCCAGGCTATGCGGTCTTCCTCGGCGTCGCGGGCGCTGGTCTCGGTGATCATGATGGGCACGCCGTAGCGCCTGTAGAAGTCTTCCACCATCGAGCCAAAGCCCGAACCGTCGTGCTCCACCGTGCGCGACACCACGTGGCTGTGCTCGTCCAGGTATAGCTCCTGAGTGGACCACTGGGGGTAGAAGTTCAGGCCCATGATGTCCACGGGTATGGGCCGCTTGGCGAGCCATTCGAGGTCGCGGGTGCGTGCGCCGCTCTGCATCAGCCAGGGCCACAGCGGGTGTTCGGGTGTGATTTTGCCCGTTATCAGGTCGAAGGACAAGAAGCCCTTGAGCCGGTTCTGCTCGGCAATCCACTCCACGTCGGGGTGCCCCGCCCTGCAAATGCCCGCCGCTTCAACGTGTACCATACGCGCTTCCGGCTGCACCGATTTGATGGCGTGCACCGTGGAGATGATGCCCTTGGCAAGTTGCAGGAACATCTTGACGTAGCCCCGGTCGCCCTTCATGTAGGGAGGCCAGGCCCCCTGCATCCCGGACAACAGCGAGTTAACCAGGGGTTCGTTGCAGGGAGTGTACCAGCGCACCAGGCCGCGGTATCGCTCAGCAAACGCGGTGGCATACCGGGCTACACATGTGTGGTACTCTTCGTTGGCAAACTCGCGCCGCAGCCAGTAAGGGCAGCCATAGTGCACCAGGTCGATAATCGGGGTAATGCCCAGTTCTTCCACCATGTAGGGCAGCACCTCGTCAGTCCAGCGCCAGTCGTATTCGTCGGGGAGAGGCTCAACGCGGTACCAGGGCACGCCCCAGCGCATCGCTTTCACCCCCAGGTCCTTTGCTAACGCCAGGTCTTCCCGCCAGTGCTTGTAGTGTCCGATGAGCTGGTATTCGTCGAGCGCTCGGTGCCCTCGGCGGGTCTGGGGCACAAACGAGTCTTCGATGCCGCTGGCCCATACGAAGTCAGCGGCGCTCGGACCTAAATGCATGTCATCCATTCCTCTTTCATCAACCTTTCGCTTCATCGCGCAACGCCCTCGTCATTGAGGCATATTCGTGGCGGGCTCCCGTACGCAAGCAGCATCTCACCCACTCTATAGGAGCACGCGTATCGGAGCGACGGCGAGGTACTTTTCCACACTCACCGCCCCTGTGACACCATTCTATTCTCGTCCGGCTGTCGCTGTCAAGCGGGCCAGCCGTTACAAAGGTACCGTGTGCGGGCGGTTATTTTGGCGGGGCGGATGCTTGTCCCGCTATAGGTAGTACGAAGTGTAGTAACTCTGGTTGTGCGATGCGAAATGACAGCGCCTACCTTAGCGCAGGCGCTGAAAGAATGAGGGATGCAGTAACGTTGTCATCCCCTTTTGTGCATCTTACATGTAAGTGTCTAATAACGGGGCCAGCGTGTCTGCAGTCATTCCGAACGCAGTGAGGAATCAGGTGGGTAGGGATGAAAGGGAATTGCAGTACAATAGTAGCCTAGCCCCCTATTCCTCAATTGCAACAAAGCACGACTGCCACCTGATTCCTCGCTGCGCTCGGAATGACAAAGGGGGACTTGATACTGCCACGCCGACCTGAAAAGGTGCCATGCGTCTTGCTACTTGTCCACTTCCTCAATCGTGAGCCTCACCAAATCGAAGCGCGGCACATTCAGCAGGTGCCCGGCTTCCAGGTGGGCGCTGGTGAGGTAGACCTTGCGGCCATTGGCGTCCACGCGCAGCTTGCGGTTGCGGGGCAGGCGCACGACGCGTAGGTAGACTGAGACAAGCTCGCGGTGCCCCACACGCTCACACAGGAAGAGGTCGAGCGAGAGCTTGCGGTCGCTGTCCTTGTGGCTGCTAGCCACCTGCCAGCAGTCCGCCGAGGCCGCCCGGCCCGTGGGCCAGTCTACCACCACCTGCCCGCTGGCGAGTAGCGCCCCCGACGGAGCTACCTGCGGCCAGCCGTGCTCGCTGTCGGTGCGGCCCCAGAGCGGCATACCTCGGCGGTAATCGCCCCTTCGCGAGAAGAACTCGTTATAGTACCAGCGCGTGTGCAGCAACTGCTCCGACTGCTTTAGCCCGTCCGCCTCCTGTATCACCCAGCGGCCGCCCAAAGCCCACTTGAGCGACTCGGCCCCTGCCTGTATGCATATATCGTCGCCCGCGTACAGGCCGTACAGCAATAGCCCTGGCGCGCTGGACACCGGGTCGAGGTGCTGGTTCTCCGGCGAGACGATGGTGGCTCCAAACGTGGAGATGTTCTGGCGAGCCGCGTCGGTATCGGGCGCGAACGTCTTTATGGGGTAAACGAAAGTGTAGCTCAGCAGGTTGTCAGCGGCGATGCGGGCGTCGTCGAGATAGCGGCTGTCGTTTGAGGCCTCGTACATCGAGATGCAGGCTTCAAGGGCCGCGATAGCCGCCTCCCGGTCGGGCGTGGAAGCGTCCAGGGTGCCGCCCCCGAACTGCCCTTCTCGCACCAGGCCCGCCAGAGTGCCCTCGTAGGCTGCTATTGCCGCCTCCAGGTACCGGTCAGCCGCCGGTGCGTCCGCATCGCGCAGCAGGCCGGCGCAATCGCACAGGAGTGCGACCACCGATGAAGTCCCGGCGGGGTAGGGGTCTAGTGGTTCGCCGGTGCGGCTGTAGCGCGAGGCATATCCGCCGGAGGGTAGCGCATGCGAGAGGAACCAGTCGGCCACGCTGAAGCCCGCACGCTCCCACGCTGCCATGTCGCTACGAAGACTCTCATCCCCGGTCAGTCGGGCGGTCCTGGCAGCCATGAAGAGGTCCCTTACTTCGCCCGCGAGCCTGAGCGTGTCGAAGCTATCGTCCTTGGTGATGGTGAGGTTCTCGTAGTCTGAGTAGTCTCGGTAGCCGAAGGAGAAGCCCTCCCTGTCGCACACAGGGTAGAGCAATCCTTCGGGGCTGAGGCCGTCCGTTGCCCACCGAGTAAGGGCCTCTGCGGCCCGGCTTCTCAGCAGGCGCAACTCTTCCCGGTTCAGAGGCGGGTCGGCGCTCTCCATGCCGTGGCTGGCATATATGAAAGCGACAGCGGACATGCGCAACGATTGCTCAACGAAACCGAGCATGGCGGTCCCGGAGCCTTCGGGGGACTCGTACTGGCCGCCACCTATGTTCGGGTTGTAGAGGCGGGCGTTGTACCAGCGGACGTGCTGCCCGATCTGCCACCAGAGTGGTGGGGAAGGTGGGGCCGAGCGCTTGTCGAGGTAGGCGCGCCGCCACAGGAAGCGGGCAGAATCGCTGTACTTGTGCTTGATACCGGGCGGTCGCAGCCAGATGTAGAGGGTCTTTTGTAGCACGTCGCCCGGTTGCCAGGTCGCGCTTGCGTTCTCTCCGGGCCCGAAGGTGCTCTTGGCAATATAGGCATCGGGGCCGCCCTCCGCCCTGTGCCCGAACTCGACCTGTGGATACCGGAAGAAGAGCCGTAGCCCCGCAGTATGGTCCAGAGGCACGATACCGAGAGCATAAAGCAGGTCAGGGGTCGCGGAGGAAGGGATTTCGTCCTCCGCGAAGTAGCTCCAGGTAGCCTCCGGTGTGCCATAGTGGATAGCAGGCTGGGCCAGGCGGTCGGCGCGGAAGGCAAAGCCCCTGTTGGGCTGCGGGTGCGGGAAGAGGCCGGTGCCGAAGGTATTGCCCCCGTAGTGGATGCTAGGCAGGTCCAACGCAGAGGAAGCTCCTAACACCCCAGGCAACGTCACGGGGTGAACAACCGCCCCCGTGAAGGGACCGCCGTCGAATTCTATGCGCCAGGAGAGACGAAACAGCCCCGCTTCCTCCACGCGAGCCACGTGCAGCCGGAAGCGCGCACTACCGGCCTCGTGGGAGACCTGCCCCGCCGCCTCTAACCCGTAATCTGTCGGGCTCACAGTGTCCCAGCGACCGGCTAGGGTGTGCTCTCCCTGTTCCAGCCCAAGAGGCTCCAGGATGCCGCGAGCGTGGCTACCAGCGCCTGTCTGCACCACAATCTGCAGGCCACCTGCGACCTCTTCTCGAACTATTTCGGGTGTCTCTGCTGCGCGCGTCATGCGGCGGTGCACTCCTTCATGCAGCTACTGCTCGCGAATGCAAGCATGGGCATAATGCGTGATCGTAGCCGCAGGACAACCAGCAAGACGCGCGCCAACACGCAGATACGGGCAAGCAGGGCACGGACAGTGCTGAACTTGCTCCTACTTTGTCAGGAGGAGAGTGGCACGAGTGGATAGAGCCGAGTGGAACGAGAAAGAGCGCAGGCTAAGGTCCTTGATGAGCAAGCATCATCTCGACGCGGTGGTGCTGAGCAGGTCCGCGAACGTGGCGTGGCTCAGCGGGGGAGGCCGGAGCTTCGTCAATGTTGCCAGCGAAGGAGGCGTAGGGTCACTGCTGATCGCGCAAGATGCAAAGTACCTCATAACGGACGTGATAGAGGCGCAACGGCTACGCGAAGAAGAGGGCTTTGGCGAAGGCGGCTGGGAGATAATCGCCGAACCGTGGCACGAGCCCCGGCAGCGCCTGGCAGAGTTGACCTCCGGCCTCCGCGTGAGCACCGACGGACCAGGTACCGAGTTCGTGGACGTGGGCGGCGAGGTCGCTCGCCTGCGGTGGCTGCTCACGCCCGCCGAGGTAGACCGCTTCCGCACGCTGGGCACCGAGGCCGGGGCCGCAATAGGCGAAGCTGCCGCCGCGGTGAGGCCCGGCATGAGCGAGCACGAGATTGCCGGGCTGCTGGCTCAGGCCACACACGCCCGTGGAGCTACTCCCATCGTCACCCTGGTCGCCACGGACGAACGTATCAGGAAGCGCCGCCACCCCTTGCCCACGGACAAGACGCTGGAGCGCACTGCCATGCTGGTCCTGTGCGCCCGCAAGTACGGACTCGTAGCGAGCGCGACCCGCCTGGTGCACTTCGGGCAGGTGCCGGACGACCTGAGACAGAGAATGCGCGCAGTAGCCACCATTGATGCAATCACGGTAGCCTCCACGCGACCAGGGGTGCCCGCCAACGCCATCTTCGCTCGTATCCAGCGGGCGTATGCGGAGGCCGGTTACCCAGGCGAGTGGCAGCACCACCACCAGGGAGGCCCGGCGGGATATGAGCCGCGGGAATACGTCGCCACGCCATACACAGACCAGGTGGTTGAAACGGTGCAAGCTTTTGCATGGAACCCTAGCGTGCCCGGCGCGAAGTCCGAAGACACGTTCCTGGTGACCGAGTCCGGGCAGGAGCTACTTACACCCTCGCCGGGCTGGCCGCAACAGCAGATCGAAGTGGGTGGGCAGGTCCTGGAGCGCCCTGACATCTTACAGCTATAATTCTGCCGAAACTGTGTCCCAGGGACACAAGGCGGAATGTAAAAGGTGTGTCCTAGGGACACACTCGCCGCCCTTTAACCTTGAATGCACCACTTTGGCTGGGGCGCACTGAGAAGTACAGCAACAAAGAAGGGCAGGGGAACTCTGATGCCCCTGCCCTTCTTTGTTGTGCTCTTTTGCCAGGCAGCCCCACAATTCGGCAACCGTGCCCTCCCCCCTGGGACATCAGTCTTCCAGCTACCGAGTTAGGGTGTTCGTACCTGAATACACTCATTCGAGTAGGTTGCTCCCTGTGGCAAAGACTACTCGAACATGTAATGCGCGGCAGGACCATGTGCCCTATAGTTGACTTCAGGCAAGCGTGCTGAAGTGCACGTGGACCAATCTACACGGGATGAAAGGGCATTTACCTAATGGGCCGAGCACAGCCCCTGGAGCCTTAAAGGTCGGTTCTCTCCTCCTACCTTGAAGCCGATACTCAGGAACGTGAGTTTTGTGCGGAAATCTCACGCCCCTGGATACCGGCAAGACTCGCGGGGCTGCGCCCGGCTCATTTGAACAGCCACATCATATAACATGTTAGCCGCAGAGTACAAGTCAATCTCCAACCACCTCGCCCCGCAATCGTCGGGGCTAAATGGCGTCTCCAGACGCATTCTCCCTCACCTTAACGGGTCACGGAACACCGGCCCAGGTGAAGCAATTTCCGCTGATTCTGAACCCTTTGCCTGTTATAGTTGTATTAAGTTGTGTAGCATAAAAGCGCCTACTTATTGATAGGAAATGTGGTATTTAGCGTGCCACTAATGCTACACGCAACCCGACTTGCGGCTGCCTATGCACGCCGCAGGCAGGCTGCGTCCTCCGCAGGTGTATGGCGCACGAGAGAGCTACAGGAGGGCAGAGCCAACAGTACTTCGTCCATGTCAACAAAGTTCTAGAAGGGAGGTCGCCTATAGGAGGAACCGCAGCCAACGGTCTACCAGACTGAAGGCGAGCTTGTGCATTTCACAGCTGCCGGGACCACTCGGCAGGAGAGAAACTCGATCAGGCTAGACCATTAGGAGGGAACATGAACGGTAACAAAAGAAAAGCCGGTCGTATAGCTTTGTACGCGACCATAGTGGGGTCGATGGCGTTGTCGCTTGCTCCCATGTCCGCACGACCGGCAGCGGCACAGGGGCAGAGCCGCAACCTGGGACCGAACAACATCCCGGTAGCAGGCCGCTTTCTAGAGGTATGGAGCGCTGCCGGATCAGAGCAGAACTCCGTGTACGTCAATGGCTACCCCATCACCGCACGCCGTCCTGAGATCTCAGTCGATGACGGCAAGGTGTACGACACTCAGTGGTTCGAGCGTGCTCGCTACGAGGCTCACCCTGAGAACAAAGCTCCTTATGATGTGCTGCTCGGCCTGCTGGGTGTGCGCCTCTCTGAAGGACGCGGCACCGTAGACCCTGGCACCAAGAAAGTAAGGAACGCTGCTGATGCTGCCTTTGTAGCCATCGACAAGCCTGCCGACGCCAGTGCCACCAAGGTCTGGTTCCAGGAGACCCGCCACTCCGTATCAGGTAAGATATTGGAGTACTGGAACAAGTACGGTGGACTTCAGCAGTTCGGCTTCCCCTTGAGTGAGCAGTTCCAGGAAGTAAGTGCTACAGATGGTAAGACCTACACGGTGCAGTACTTCGAGCGCAACCGCTTTGAGCTACACCCTGAGAAGGCAGCACCCTATGAAGTAGAGCTGGGCCTGTTGGGAGTGCAGCAGTACAAGCTCACCCCTATTCCTGCCGACCAGCTTCCCTTCGCGCCTCCCGCAGGTGTAACCTCCACCAAGGACACATTGGTGCAGGGCAGCTTGCAGGAGCCTACCTCCCTCGTCGGTATCGAAGAGTCGACGGTAGTAGCCTCCCGCTTTACCTCGGCCATCACTTTCCAGGACGGTCTGGTGATCCTGGACGACAAGCAGAACCCCACTCCTACGGCAGCATGGTATGTGCCTACGCTGGAGAACGGCGGTAGCTACTATGTTGGCACGGGCGGCGACCGCCACCTGGTGACCAAGTTCAAGCTGCGCCGCGGCGTCAAGTGGGCTGATGGCAAGGAAGTTACCTCT
>JAXDKH010000267.1:0-20508 GCA_034667185.1 Chloroflexia bacterium
CATACGACCCTTGTTCTACAAGAAAAGGTAACATCCGGGTAGAGGGCGAGATTTCTCACTGCGTTCGAAATGACAAAAAGGGACTCGGTACGCCACAAGCAATAACCAAGCGCGGGTGGCTGATCCTTCACTGCGTTCAGGATGACAGAGGGGAGCATGGTCCTACTATCCGACCCATGAGTAACCTAAGCGTTGGGCTTATAGCAAGCTCATAGGGTCCACGTCGAGGGACCAGCCGGAGCCGGGGTAGAAGTTGTCTAGGGTGAGGGAGAGGTCAGAGCCGCGCAGGAGGACTTGCCAGCGGTAGCGGCCGCTGACTTTGTGGACGAAGCAAGGGGCGGGGCCAAGTACGTCCACGTCGGCGGCGGGGGAGTCGTTGAGGGCCTGCTTTAGCTCCTCGACCTGGCGGCGCAGGTGCCGGGCTACTGTGTTGGCCTGCTGCTCGCAACGTTCGTTGGAGGGGGAGGAGTAGACCAGGCGGGCGATTTGGCCGTAGGGTGGGTAGCCGTGCTCGGCGCGGAAGCGGATCTCGCCGGAGTAGAAGCCCCGGTAGTCGTACTGGGCCGCGGCCTGGATCGCGTAGTTGTCGGGGTTGAAGGTCTGCACGACCACTCGGCTGTGAGTCGTCTCGGTGCGGCGACCGGCGCGGCCCGCCACCTGCATGAGCAGTTGCACCGTGCGCTCCGGGGCGCGGAAGTCGGGCAGGAAAAGGCCCGTATCGGCGCTGATTACCCCCACCAGCGACACCTTGTCGATGTCCAGCCCCTTGGCGATCATCTGCGTGCCCACCAGGATGTCGGCCTCGCCCTGCGCAAACATCTCCATCAACCCGGCGTGGCTGCCATGCCGGGAGGCAGTGTCGCGGTCCCAGCGCAGCACTCTCGCGTCGGGGAAGAGTGCCGATACTTCGTCCACGACCTTTTGCGTGCCGGTGCCGAAACCCTTGATCTGGCCGCTGCCGCACCTGGGGCACTCCCTGGGCGCGAGCGAGAAGGCGTTGCAGCGGTGGCAGAGCATGCCGTAGATGTCCGCATGGTACACCAGGGGCACGTCGCAACGCATGCAGAGAGGCACGAAGCCGCACTCCCGGCATACGATGAAACTGCTGCTGCCACGCCGGTTGAGGTAGAGGATGGCCTGTTCCCGGCGGGCTAACGTGGACTCCAGGACGCCTTGCAGGGTGCGGCTGAAGAGGGAGGAGTTGCCCGCCCGCAGTTCCGCGCGCATGTCCACGATTTGCACTGAGGGCATCGGTAGCTCGGTGGAGATTTCGCCTCCGTCACGGGTGCGGCGGCGGCCCACGCGGGTGGGCAGAGTCAGCAGGGTGTAGTCACCACGGTGGGCGTAGTAGTAGCTCACGAGGTCGGGGGTGGCGCTTCCGAGTATGACGGCGGCCCCGGCAAGCTCGGCGCGTTTGAGGGCTACGTCACGGGCGTGGTAGCGGGGCTGGTGGTCCTGCTGCTTGTAGGCCCACTCGTGTTCCTCGTCCACCACGATGAGGCCCAGGCGGGGCAGGGGCGCGAACACGGCGGAGCGCGAACCCACCACTATATCGGCGTGCCCCTCGCGTATGCGCCGCCACTCGTCGAACTGCTGGCCCGGCGAAAGCTGGCTGTGGATGAGGGCCACGCGGCCAGGGAAGCGAGCAGCGAAGCGGTGCACCGCCTGCGGCGTAAGCGAAATCTCCGGCACCAGCACTATAGCCTGCCGGCCCAGGCGCAAAGCCAGCCCGATGGCACGGAGGTAAATCTCGGTCTTGCCCGAACCCGTGACGCCATGTAAGAGGAATTTGGGAATTGGGAATTGGGATTTCGGATTTGATTGGAAATCTTCTAAATCCGCATTCCGAAATCCCAATTCCGAAATGGCCTTCGCTATTTCTCGCCAGGCGGCGGACTGGGCGGGGGTGAGGGGCGGGGGTTCGTCGTTGCGTGTGGCAGCGGTGGGTGGGACCGGGCGGCGGAAGATGGCGCGCTCGGATAACTCCACGAGGCCCTTGCGCTCCAGGGCGGTTACGGTGGAGGAGGTCGCGCCGGTGTGCAGGTAGAGGTCGCTGAGACGCAGCCAGGTATGTTCCGCGGGTTGGTCGCCGCTGTCGTTGGTGGGTTCTGGTAGGCTCGTTGTGACGTTGCCGCTGGAATATTGGATCTTGGTGGTATTTGGCGCAATGTGTGGCTGCTTGTCCCGCTTGGTGAGCCAGTCTAGGGCGGCGGCTTGAAGGGGAGCGCGTTGGGAGCTATCGCGGATAGCTTCGGCGGCTTCGTCCTGTGAGACGGCCAGGCGGATGATGCGCTCCTGCTGGGGGCGAGAGCGTGGGGAAGGTAGCTCGGTGCGGCGGGTGAGCAGGCCCTTGCGCTCAAGGTCTTGCACGGCAGAATGCAGGCCTGACTCGGCCCCTTCGTACTTGCGCTTGAGCCTCCCCAGCGTGAGGGTGCTTTTGGGCGCTTCCTTGAGCAGGGCCATGACCTGTCGCTGCCGCCTGCCGAGGGCCTGTATCAGTGGGTTGTGCTCGTCCTGGTCCTCGCCATCGAACGCTTCTGCCGACAGGCCCACGGTGACAATGGCACGGCGGGCGACACCGGGGGGCAGCATGGGTGACATGGCTTGCCAGAGCGTACAGCGGTAGTATTCCGAGATCCAGCGGGCAAGCTCGATCATGTAAGCGGGGAGGATGGGCTTGGGGTCCACCAGGCGTCGTATGGGCCTTATGCCTTCCACCGGAGAAGAATCCGCCATCTCTACGACGACGCCGTAGGCCGGTTTGTCGCGCAACGGCACCACTACCATGTGTCCAGGCTCGATCTCGTCCGCAAGCTCGGCGGGCACGGCATAGGTCAGCACGAGGCCTTGCCCAATCTCGGCATCAGGCGGCAGTGCGGCGTCCGTTGGCTCGGCCTGCTGGCTGTGGTGCCGGGCCTGGTCTAGTGCGACTATGGCGAACGGGTGGGGCATGAGGGTTCAGAAACGTGAAACGTGAAATGTGATGCGGCTCGGGTGTTTGGGTCGCTGAAAGTAAAAGCTGTTGGTAAGTGAGATTATAGACATTATAATCTGCGGAGCCGGGGTGTGTGCACAAGCTGTGCAATGTCACGGCTTTGCTGGAGTCGAATATCAGGATACTACTGCCCTTTGTCATTCCGAACGTAGTGAGGAATCAGGTGGGTAGGGAAGAAGAGGAATTGGCATACAGTGGTGGCCTTGTCGTCTTGGTACACCGTTGCAACATTGAACTACTGCCACCTGATTCCTCACTACGTTCGGAATGACAAAGGGCAGTAGAGTTCCGTAACCGCTAGAGAGTGGCATTCACGTACCTACTACCATAAGCCGCATCACGTTTCACGTTTCTCGTTTCAGACCCCCGTTTGCCCACTGCACGCCCGTGTTATATACTTCCGGTGTGGCATTGAGTGGGGAGAGGGTGAACATCCTGGGCGTTGGGGTGCACAACTGCGACGAGCGGGGGGCGGTCGCGGCCATTGAGGGGTTCCTGAGGGAGCGTCCGGCCAGATTGCACCAGGTGTGCACCGTCAACCCGGAGTTCGTGATGGAGGCCCGGCGGAATAGGCCCTTCCGCGAGTTGCTCAACAGGGTAGACCTGGCGACGCCGGACGGGGTTGGCATAGTGGCCGCGGCTCGACTGTTGGGCAAGCCGGTGAGGGGCAGGGCCACGGGTGTGCAACTCGTGGAGCATATAGCTGGGATTTCGGCCCGTGAAGGCTACTCACTGTTTCTGCTGGGGGCGCAGCCGGGTGTCGCTGACGCGGCGGCCCAGGTGCTCAAGCAGCGATATGGCGAGGTGCGTATAGCGGGCACCTTCCCAGGCTCGCCCAGGGACGAGGACTGGCCGGAGATTCGTTCCAGGTTGGAGCAGGCTAGCCCGGACGTGCTGTTTGTGGCCTACGGCGCGCCGAAGCAGGACCTGTGGATAGACAGGCACAGCCGCGAGCTACCCTCGTCCGTTAAAGTGGCGATGGGCGTGGGTGGGGTGTACGACTACCTGTCGGGCAGGGCTCCCCTGGCCCCCGCCTTCATGCGGCGGATGGGCATGGAATGGTTGTATCGGCTGGTGACACAGCCCTGGCGCTGGCGGCGTATATTGAGGGTGTTTCGGTTCGGCGCGCTTGTGTGGGTCGAAATCATAAGGAGAAAGCTGAGGCGGAAACGTGAAACGTGATGCGGTTAGGCTATTAGCGCCTTGATTACGCACCCTGTTTCATCAACGAACACCACGTTTCACGTTTCAGAATACATGTCCAGTCTTTACGATACTCAGAATTCAACGGACGACGAGACGCCGTTATACTGCTTCAACCACCCGAACACGCCGACTTACCTACGGTGTGGGAAGTGTGAGAGGCCGATTTGCGCGCGCTGCCGGGTGAGCACACCGGTAGGCTTCCGGTGCTTCGAGTGCGCCAATTTGCAGGTGCTGCCGACTTATGCAGTAGACTCTTCGGTGTACCTGAAGGCGGCGCTGTTCGGACTGGTCGTGGGCGGGCTCACGGGCGTGATTATGGGGCTATTCCCCTCGTTCGAGTTCTGGGGCGCGCTGCTCATGGGCGTGGCCGTGCCGGAGGCCGTGGCGCTCGCGTCTAACCAGAAGCGGGGGCCGGGGCTGCAGATGGTGGGAATAGGCTGCCTGGTGTTTGGCTTCGTCCTGAGCCGCTATGTGACCGCGCAGTGGCCGGACCTTATTTCGCTGGGCGGGATCAACGGCCAGTTTCTTTCCGGTATCGAGCTTTTCGAGAGGCTGCCCTTCTATCTGACACAATACCCCGTGTTGTGGATGCTGCTCGCGGTCTTTCTCACTTACAAGAGGCTCCAGTAACGGGACGTACGCTCTGTACGTGCGCCCACACGACCTATGCCCGATGACACAGCTTTAGACACGCCCACGAAGCGCCGCTTGCAGGAAGCTATTACTCGCTTCCCTGGCGTGAGCGTGCTCGTGGTGGGCGACTTGATACTGGACAAGTACACGATTGGCAAGCCGATCCGCATCTCTCGTGAAGCCCCCATTGCCGTGCTGGAGTACCAGCGCGACCGTGTGATGCCCGGCGGCGGCACCAGCCCGGCGTGTACTGTAGCCTCCCTAGGTGGTCACGCGCTGCTGGCGGGAGTGGTGGGGCAGGACGAGTCCGGTCGCGAGCTTGTGGCTGAGTTGCAGGAGTACGGGGTCGATACTAGCGGCATAGTGATAGATACGGCCCGGCCCACAATCACCAAGAAGCGCATCGTTGCCCAGGTCACGCCCTCGCTGTTACAGCAGGTCGCCCGCATCGACCACATAGACCGCACTCCGGTCAGCGGGCAGGTGGAGGATGCGCTCATAGCGGCTATTGAAGAGCGAGTGCCCCGGTGCGACGCGGTGCTGCTGAGCAATTACAAGAGTGGCACGCTTACCAGGCGTATCGTGGACTGCGCGCGACGTGCGGCGACAGCGGCGGGCAAGGTGCTGGCGGTCGACTCGCAGGGTGACCTGGTGATGTTTCACGGCTTCGGGATCGTCAAAGTGAACCAGGTGGAGGCGGAGGAGACGCTGCGCAGATCCCTCGATACCGAGAAGAGTTTCGAGGAGGGGCTGTCGGAACTGTTGAAGATGCTGGAGGCGCAGGCGGTGATTGTGACCAGGAGCGCCGAGGGCATGTCGGTGATGCGGCAGGGCGGCGACTACTGCCACATCCCAGTGACCAACACATCGGAGGTGTTCGACGTGACAGGCGCGGGCGACACGGTGATAGCCATCGCGACTATGGCCGTGGCCTCCGGCACCGACCTGTTTGACGCGGCGCGGCTGGCGAATTACGGCGCGGGCGTGGTCGTGCGCAAGTGGGGCAATGCGGTGGTGTTGCCCGACGAACTGGACGCGGCGGTGAGGTGAGGATGCGGAATTTGGAATTTGGAATTTCGGATTTCGGATTTGTTGGGAGGGCCGTGGTGTTCCTGGCGTTGCTGGGGGCGACTTTGTTGCTGGCGGCTTGCGGGGGTTCGGGGGCGGGGCTTTCGAACGTGAAGGTATCGGCTGTGGAGATGGTGCCGGGATCCGTGGGGATAGGGCGGCCACCGGGTGTGGTGGAGGTCCGCTATACGTTGGGGCGAGAGGCGGATGTGCGCGTGGAGCTTGAGGGTGTCGCGTTGGGGAGCAGCCTGTTGCACGCGGAGCACCAGCGCGCGGGTGAGCACGTGGTGCGCTTCAATGGAGTGATATCGTCCACGGGTGTGCTGACGAGCGTTGCGGATTATGTGGTGGCGCGGGAAGTGGTGCCGCCGGGCGATTACTCAATCAAGGTGACGGCAAACGATAGCAGCGAAAGCGTAGGCTTCAGGGTTGGGGGCGCGTCTGCTGAGCCACCCTCTATAGCTGGCATGGTGTTGCGGCCTGAGACGATCTCGCCCAACAGCGACGCGGTTGATGACGTGGCAGAGCTGACTTTCCGCACCAGCCAGAGCGCCACTTTGTCAGTCGATTTGCTAGCGTCCGACGGTACCAGGATACCTGTGCAAGCGCCTATCAAGAAAGGTCCGGGCGAGCAGAACGTGGTAGTGGGCGGGGAGGACTTGCTAGGCGACCGGCTGCCGGACGGCAACTACACGGTGATCCTGCGCGTGCGGGACGAACTGGGGAACGTGGTGCTGGCTCAGCGTCCTCTGAAGGTTGAGGGTAGCGGGGAGCCTGCAATAGCGGTGTTGAGCGTGGACATATCCCCTGAGCAGTTGATGCTGGGCGATACGCTCAACGTGACCATCACGGTGAAGAACGTCAGTAATGTGCCGCTACGCACGCAGGGGCCGGACCCCGGCTATACCTACACCACCCGCGACAGCTACGCCTCTATCGAAGGTGGCAAGTGGGACAACAAAGCGGGGCTGTGGCGCGTGGGCGTGGATTGGGACGGCAACGCCGGCGGCGCACCTTACCGCTACCCCTTCCGCTGGGGCTTCGGCAAGACCCTCATGCCCGGCGAGATAGCGGTCACGGGCGGCAAAATACAGGTCCTTAAGGAAGAACGCACCATGTGGTTCTACGCGGGAGTGATCCAGGAAGGCGTGCGCATCGCCCTGGACAAACTGGGCCGTACTGCGGTGCACGTAGGATTTTAGAAGAGACGGAATCGCCAAGACGCCAAGAACGCCAAAGACGCGCCAAGATTAGGATTGTTATTCAAGAAAAAGGACCAGGGTACCGATCAAGTACGCTGGTCCTCTTGCTACTCTCCCAAACCATTTTTATCTTGGCGTCTTGGCGTTTCCGTCTCTCCTAGTCCCGTTTGGCTAGCTCTGGCTCGCGGATGGGTTGAGGGGCCGGAGCTGGGCGGGTTGTGGGTTCAGGGCGCTGGGCTTTGAGGTAGGCTAGTTGGTTGGCGATGAGGCCGAGGATGAAGTCCACGGCTTTGGTCACGACCAGGATGAAGGCGATCTCGAACATGAACGACATGACTATGAAACGGGACCAGTGCTCGGTGGTGTGGGAGGTGGTGACCAATTGGAAGAAGCTGGGGAGCACCAGCACGCCACCCGCGATGAACAGGCCGAGGGGCACCAGCCAGAACAGGTGAGAGGCGAAGAAGTCGGATGTGAGGCCGTGTCGCAGGCCGGCGCTGGGGCGGGCCGCCAACGTGATGTCCACGATCTTGCGGCTAAGGTAGCTGGCGCACAGCAGCAGGAAGCCCATCGCGCCGAGCAGGTGGCTTACCAGGAAGCGGTAAATCATCCACTCCAGCAGAGAACGGTGTTCTATGTAGTAGAGGGTGGGCATGAGCATCAGCCCGGCGGCTACCAGCAAGAGCAGCAGGCCCAGCAGTCCGAGGGGGCGCGATGGGCGGTAAAGGAAAGCCGCGTTCAGTATAGATTTGAGGAAGCGCACTCCATCCTTGCCGAGCCGCAGCTTCGACTCGCCCTCGCGTTCGTGGTAGGGCATGGGGATCTCGACTATTTTCACGTCGTCGCTGAGGATGGCGCGGGCGCTCATGGCGGGCGTGAAGTGGAGGCCGTCGGGCAGGGGCATCAACTTGGGGAGGCTGGTACGGCGCACCACGCGCATGCCGCTGGCCGAATCGCGCACGCCCTTGGAAGAGAGCACCGTAAGCATGGAGGCGAAGATCACGTTGCCCAGGCGGCGCACGGCGGGCATCTTGCTTTCGGGGCCCATGCGACTGCCGAGCACCACGTCGGCTTTTTCCTCGAAGAGGGTGTTGCAAAGCTGGGTAAAGAAGAGAGGGTCGCAGGTGCCGTCGGCGTCGAGGAAGCTGAGCAGGTCGGCGTCCGACTGCTCCCACGCCTCCTTGATGGCCGCGCCGTAGCCCCGGTTGCGCTCGAATACGATCAGCTTGATGCGGTCGGTGTAATGAGAGGCGATCTCCACCGTGCGGTCGGTGGAGCCGTCGCTGACCACCGCGACATCCACGGCGGTGACGGGTGTGTGCTCGATGATGTGCGCGCGGGCGGCCAGAGAGCGTTCTATGATGCTCTGGATGCTCTCTTCCTCGTTGAGGGCGGGGATGGCGATTAGTAACTTCATGTTCCTGCGGGATGTCGGTTTTGTGCTGATTTGTTCGGAATAGTATACCACTTCGGGTGGGGCAATATGCGGATGGGACACTTTCGGCGAGAGCGTTGAGGTGTTGTACGGGCACGCTGTAGCGCGCTCGCCTACGCCTGTGCCGATATTGGTTCCCACGTACCAGGCCCCACCCTTGTCATTTCGAGCGCAGTGAGAAATCTCGTCCTCCAGCACTCAAGTAGCGCCTCTTTCCTGACCAAGCCTACCCAGTTCTACAAGAAAGTAGAAATATCTCGGTAAAGGACGAGATTTCTCACTGCGTTCGAAATGACAAAGACCACTGTCGGGTGCTGGTGGGTAGGCGGTGAGATAGAGATATTAGGGCGCGATGTAGTGTGCCCCTACGCTTGTTCCGTCGGGGTGCCTGCAACCTGGACTTGTAGCAGGTTGGTCTGGCCGGCGAGGGGTTGGCCCAGGCCGCCCACGAAGACCAGGAGATCGCCGGGTTCGACCAGCCCTGCTTTGATGGCGGCTTGCTGGGCGGCGGACATGGTGGAGAGGGTGTCGGTGAAGCTGTCGAGGAGGAGCACGCGGGCACCCCAAGTGACGGCCAGGGCTTTGCGGGTATCGGGCCGATCGGTGACGGCCAGGAGGTTGCTGCGGGGGCGGTTCTTCGATATGAGGCGGGCGCTGGTGCCGGTGTGGGTGAGGGCGATCACGGCTTTGGCGTTGAGCTTGTCGCTGATGTGGTCGGCGGCCTGGCAGATGAGTTCGGCTATTTCGTTGTTGGCAGGGTTGGGGTGGGAAGCTGCCGCGCTTAGATGGTCGGTCCAACCGTCGTAGTTGAACAGTTTCTCGGCTTCCAGGGCGATGCGGGACATGGTTTGGACGGCTTCGAGGGGGTACTTGCCTGTAGCAGTTTCGCCTGAGAGCATAATGCCGTCGCTGCCGTCCAGCACGGCGTTGGCTACGTCTGTGGCTTCGGCGCGGGTGGGACGGGGGTTGCGGATCATCGAGTCGAGCATCTGGGTGGCGGTGATTACCGGCTTGGCGGCGATGTTGGCGGCGGCGATGATGCGCTTCTGTATGGCGGGCAGCACCTCCGGGGGCATCTCCACGCCCATATCGCCGCGTGCGACCATGACGCCGTCGGCCTCGGCCAGTATCTCCGCGAAGTTCTCCACCGCCGACGCTTTCTCGATTTTGGCGATAATAGGCACCTGGCGCTCGGTCATACCGGTGATTAGCTTGCGCGCCTCCACGATATCGCTCCCGGTGCGCACGAACGACAGAGCCACCATATCGGCCCCGTGTTGCATGGCGAAGGAGAGATCGGCGCGGTCCTTGCCGGTGATGGTAGGCACGCCCAGGGGCCGGTTGGGCACGTTGATCCCCTTGTTGGAGGTGAGCACTCCGCCCACCACGACGTTGCACACGATGCAGCCGTCCTCCGGGGCCACGTCCACCACTTTGAGGCATATAAGACCTTCGTCCAGCAAGATGGTGTCGTCCGGGTAAACATCGCGGGCGAGGCCTGAGTAGTCGACGGGGATGATGCCGGGACTGTATCGCGCCTGCTGGGTGTCGAGCGTGAGGGTGGTGCCGGGTGTGAGGGTCACGCCGCCTTCGGGGAGGTCGCCGACGCGCACGCGTGGGCCTTGCAGGTCGGCCAGGATGGCGACGTTGAGGCCCGCTTCGTCCGCGAGGCGGCGTATGAGGGCGAATACCTCGGCGGTGCGCTCGTGCTCGGCGTGGGAAAAGTTAAAGCGGGCCACGCTCACGCCGGACGCCAGCATCGACTTCAGCACCGGCTCGTCCCAGCAGGCAGGGCCTATGGTGGCTACTATCTTGGTCCTGGGTTGCACAGAAGCACGCTCCGATTTTAGATTTTAGGTTTCGGATTTTGGATTGGTGATTCTTTAACGTTACTGTTGCGATTTAGTATAGCGGCAGTTTATATCAGCGTAGCTCGTACAGGGTGAAGTTGCCGGAGGTGACGAGAGGCGGGCCGAAGTAGCGATTGGCGAGGGCCTGGAATATCTCGCGGTCGGGGTCGTAGCCGGGTGGGTAGCCGGGGGCGAACACGTCGCGGTTGTGCACCAGCACGTGGGTGATGCCTAGGGCTTTGAGGCGCGCGTGCCACTCGTCGGGGTTAGGGCTTACGCCGCTGTACTTGGGCACCAAGCGGCCATATATGTAGGGGTGGGGAATGCGGTAGCCGCGGGGGCGGCTGTCCCAGTCGTAGACGACGCTGTCAGATGGGGCGTTGACGGCAAGGTATTGCATGATGGGGTAGTCGTCCATGTGGGCGTCGAGGTAGCGGTCCTCGGCGGCCCGGTCAAGGGCGAAAGTGGTGGAGAGGAAGGGGCGGGTGCTCAGAGTGGTGTCGAGGGTGAGGAGAGTCAGGGTGAGCGCGACGACGCTGCCCAATGCCAGGGCGCCAATACGGGAGCGCACGGCTAGTGAGATGAGACCATAAGCGCCCATGAGCGCACACAGCAGGAAGACGGTGGCAAGATAGCGGATGCTGGCGCGGGAGAAGTAGAAGAGCGACACCACCCACACGAAGGCCGCCGAGTAGAGCACCAGGCGCAGGGGTGCCTTCCAACGGGCGAAGGGTAGAGCAAGTAGCGAGGTGATCAGCAGGGGTCCGATGCTCACGACGTATATGTGGTTGTCGATGGGGAGGGGCTTGCGTCCCAACGTGGCAATGTACTGGTATTCCAGGCCGGATGGTATGCTCTCCCACTTGAGGCCGGGGATGGTGCCGAGCAATACTTCCGGGTCGGCGGCGGGGGACCAGTAGCTGCCGCCCAGGATGTTGCCGAGGGCAGGCCATACCGGGTTGCCGGACGCGAGGAAGTTGCGCAAGAGCCACACGCCACCTATTACGAGGATGGGCACCCCGTAGGCTAGAACGTTTCGGAGCGCGTTACTAGCTATGGTCTTCCCCACGGTAGGGTCGCCTTTGCGCCAGCGGGTGAAGAGGATGGCAAGGAGAGCGAGGCCAAGCGCGCCGGGCAGGAGGATGCCGTAGTATTTCACCGAGAAGGAGAGGCCTCCACAGATGCCGGAGAGCACCAGCAGGCGGGTGTTGATTTGCGGTGAGGCCATTACCGCCATGTAGAACGCGTAGATGGCTAGCATCTCGGCGGTGGCCTGGGCGAAGTCGGTGTTGGCGGCGCGCATGATGAAGCCGTGCAAAGGGGTGCTCAGGAAGATGGCAGCCACAAGCAGGGGGAGGCTCTGCCAGAGTGGGTGGCCGTCGTCGCGTTCAGCGAGCAGGCGTTTGGCGAACAGGGCGGCTGACGCGGCGGCGAGCAGGCCCGTGGTGAAGGCGAACAGGACGGAGATGCGGTCGCTGCCGAGGAGCAGGCCCACCGTGTACAGCATCTCCATGATTTGAGGGAAGAGGCTGTAGTTGCTGTCGGGGTAGAAGTTGATGGCGTGCTGCTCGACGTAGCGGCGGGGCAGGGCCAGGTGGTACATCAGGTCGTCCTGGGTGGCGACGGGTACCAACGCCTTGGTCAGGGAGGCAGCGACGCAAAGCACAATCACTATAGCCAGGAAGAGGTTGGGCAAGTAGCGGAGGTTGTTGAAGGCGTTGCGCAGAGCGGGTGCGGCTTCCCAAAACGTCCGGGCCAGGAGGGGCAAGCCTAACGCTGCCAGCGCCACCAGTATGACCAGCACGACAGGTGTGTATAGCAATCCGAGCAAGCCCACCGCCAATACCAGCAGCGACATAGTGCCGTAACCCAGCATTGTGCCGAAGAGCAGTCGTTCGCCCAGGCTGAGGACAGGAGTCACGCGTAGCAGCCGTAGCATAACCAGCCCTACGCCGGTGGCGATACCCACAAGCAGGGTGATTGTGAGCAGTTCAGCGATATGGGCGAGTAGCGGGGGCAGGCCGAACATGCTAGTTGGACAGCGGTATCAGGTTGGGCAGGTTCTGCCAGCGGAAGACGTACTGGACGAGCATGTAGAGGATGAAGAGGACCAGGAGGAGGCTATAGGTTGTGGCGAGGGTGGTTTTCATGGGTGGTTCTGAAACAAGAAACGTGAAACGTGATGCGGCTTGCTATGTTTGGTTCGTGAATTTGACGGCGTTCGTATTGCGAGACTACTTCGCCTTTGTCATTCCGAGCGTAGCGAGGAATCAGGTGGGTAGGGAAGAAGAGGAATTGGTGTACCAATGTAGGCCCACCTTACCCCCTGCTTCCTGCATTGCAACGGAGAACGACTGCCACCTGATTCCTCACTGCGTTCGGAATGACAAAGAGCTGGGTTTGGTGCTCGTTGTTGGACAGGGTCCCTGCTCAGCTTCTTTAGGTCCTTCACTGCGTTCAGGATGACAGGGGGAGTAGGTTCTTGCTGCCGGGTGTTGATGCATTCACGTCTCGTCCTTCATGCCGTAATTGGTATGGCTCATTTGGTGGCTTTGAGCGTGAACATCAGCGGGATGGACTCCTGGCCTTCGGGCATGCGCCAGTAGCCTTGCTCGTCTTCTACCATCCAGGGGAAGTTCTTCCAGGTGAGGTAGGGGTATTCGTTGAACTGCTGGATGGTGAGGCCGGCTTTGATGAGGCCGTTGATGTAGTCTGATAGGGTATGGTTCCAGCTGTATTCTACGCCACGGTAGTCTTCGGCGCTGGCGTAGGAGCCTACCGTCTCGAACCTGATGGGCTCTTTGTGGAAGTAGGAGAACTGGCGCACCAGCGTATCGGGGTGGTCGGCGTCCCATATCCAGACGGTGGGGTGGACCTCCGCGATGTAGAAGATGCCGCCAGGCTTGAGGAAGTGGGCCACCACCCGCGCCCAGCGGTCGATGTCAGGCAGCCAGCCCAGCACGCCGTAGGAGGTAAATACCATGTCGAACTCTTCGTGCAGCACGTCGGGCAGGTCGTAGACGTTGGAGTGAATGAAAGTGGCTGGGATGCTGGTCTCTTCGCTCAGCTTGCGGGCAAGGGCAATAGCTTTGTCGGAGAAGTCGACACCCGTGACGGTGGCTCCCAGGTTGGCCCAGGAGAGGGTGTCCAGACCGAAGTGGCACTGGAGGTGAAGCAGGGTTTTGCCGCTGACATCGCCCAGTTCCTGCTTCACGACGGGGTTCAGGCGGAATTTGCCCCGCTTGAAGCCCTCAACGTCGTAGAGCGGCGACCTCTCGTGCAGGTCGGTCCAGGCGTTCCACAGGTTGCGGTTTGATTCGAGGTATTGGTCCATAGGTTCCTCAGGCGAAGCATGGAGATGCATGACAGCCCTTTGCCTTATTTGCTGTTCTCATTTATCCTGCATATTACAGCGTGTCGCAATATGGCGGCATGCCAGCGTGGGCCACGGCACACATTATAGCGTACTCGCCGGATGAGGGCATGGCTGTTATCGATTCTCGTGCGCCGGACTATTGCAGTCTCATGCGAGGTACTTTTTCGTTATATCAAGTGGCCGTGGTTGGATGTATGCTTTCGATGTAGCTTATGCGTGAGGCCCCTCAACAACCTGCGCACACAAACGCCCCGCGTCGCCTCCCCAGGTCTGCCCGCGCGCTTGTGGCCGTCCGCGACAGGCTCACCCACAAACTTACCGCGCCCCCTTCGCCGGGCATTGCCACAACGGTCTCCCTCGACACCGGGTTTTTACGGGCCGCGCACTCCAACGGCTCGAAGCCGCATGTGCAAGCTCCCGATGATGAAGGCGTGAAGGTGCGGGTGGCCTCGGCGGTTGGCAGGCTGGAGAAGGGTCCGCTGCCGGTCGCCTGGACGAGGCCGTTACCGAGGCGGCACCCCAGACATACCGGCGCACACGAGAGACGGCCCCTCTTCATCCTTCGCACGGCGCAGCGGCGCAGGGCTAGGCTCGGAGCGGTCCGAGGCGGGTATTACGGGCGGCTGCCCAAGCGGCGGTCGGTGCCAGGCTTCATCAAATGGCTCGCCGCGATGTCCAGCAGCCTGATGTTGTTTGTGCTGTTCTTGGTAGTGCTCACTGTGGGCAGTGTGGGCGGGGCATACCTCTGGATCACCAGCGACCTGCCTTCCGTGGACGACATCCACGCAGGTGGCATACAGTTCGAGACGAGCCGCATCTACGACAGGCATGGCAACCTGCTGTACGAACTGTACGACGCCTCGATGGGCAGGCGTACCTACGTCACCATAGACAAAATGCCCAAGAACTTGATCGATGCCACTATAGCAGTGGAGGATTCGTCGTTCCAGGAGAACAACGGCGTCGACCCGTTGGGTATTATTCGGGCGGCCTACATCAACTACACCAACCAGGGCACCTCGGGTGGCTCCACGATCACGCAACAGGTGGTCAGGCGTATCTTGCTGCCGGAGAAAGACGAGCGCACCTTCCTGCGCAAGATACGCGAGGCGATCCTTGCCATGCGCATGACGGAGAAGTACCCCAAGGAGAAGATAATAGAGATCTACATGAACGAGATCTACTATGGATCGCTCTCCTACGGCGTGGCGGCGGCGGCGGATACCTACTGGGGCAAGCACGTAGAAGACCTGACGCTGGCGCAGGCGTCGATGCTGGCGGGTCTGCCGCAGGCCCCGGGCGAGTACGACCTGAATGTCAATTTCGAACTCGCGAAGTTGCGGCAGAAGATAGTACTCGACCTCATGGTGAAAAACAACTTCATCGACCAGAGCGATGCGGACCTGGCTTACGCCGAGGATGTCCACCCGCGAGTGCTCCCTCCCCACGTGCCCGATAAGGCCCCGCACTTCGTGGAATACGCTCAGCAGATGCTGATACAAAAGTACGGTCCTGACGTGGCGCTCAGGGGCGGCCTGCGGGTGGTGACCACTATCGACCTGGATTGGCAAGCGCAGGCGGAGAAGATCGCGGCGGCGCAGATACAGAACCTTCGCAAGCAGGGGGCCAGCAACGCTGGTCTGGTGGCGATCAACCCGCGCACGGGCGAGATTATGGCAATGGTTGGTTCGGTCGATTACTCGAACCCCATATTCGGGCAGGTAAACGTGGCTACAGCGCTTCGCCAGCCGGGATCGTCCATTAAGCCGATTACATACGCAGCGGCGTTGGAGCGTGGCGACTACAACCCGTCAACGATACTGCCCGATCTGCCGGTGAAGTACGCGGACGGCGGCTCCATGGTATACGCACCGCACAACTACGACGGGCGCTTCCACGGGCCGGTGACCATGAAGTCGGCGCTGGCTAACTCGTTCAACATCCCGGCGGTGAAGGTGCTGGAGGATGTGGGGCTGACGCGCATGCTCGACCTGGCGCACCGGCTGGGCATTACCACGCTGAACGACCCTGAGCGCTACGGGCTGTCGCTGACGCTGGGCGGCGGCGAGGTAAAGTTGGTGGACATGACGGCAGCGTTTGCCACCTTTGCGAACTACGGCTACAGAGTGCCAGCCACGCCGTTCCTCAAGATCGTGGATTCGCATGGCAAGGTACTGGAAGAGGTCGATTTGGAGCACCCCAAGGGCAAACAGGTGCTCAGCCCCGGCGTGGCCTTCCAGATAAGCTCCATGTTGTCGGACAACCAGGCCCGCACGCCCATATTTGGAGCTAACTCGCCTCTATACATACCCGGCATAGAAGCCGCAGTGAAGACCGGCACCACCGACGACTCGAAAGACGCCTGGACGATGGGCTACACTCCGGCGCTGGCCGTAGGGGTGTGGGTGGGTAACAACGACGGTAAGCGCATGGGCAACGTGGCGGGCGCTATCGGCGCGGCCCCTATCTGGCACAACTTCATCAAGACCGTGTACGACGATCCCAAGCTGAAGTCGCAGCTTTATGCGCCGGACCGGGACTCGGTGGAAGAGCACTTCGTACCCGCGCCGGGCATGATAAGGGCTGCGGTGTGCGCGGTATCGGGGAAGGCTCCGACCAGCGCCTGCACTCAGCTAAGGTACGAGTACTTTACGCCTGAGAACCTGCCCACCGAGCCGTGCGACTGGCATACGTGGGTGCCCGTTACGCTGCACGATGGGGGCGCTCACCTGGCGGGGGCGGGAGTGCCGCCGGAGGATGTGATCGAGCGCGTTTACACCACTCCGCCCAAGGAGTATCTCAACTGGATCGGTGGCGGCCCGCCCAAGGACACGCTGGTGATTACGGAGACGGCGCAAGCCCCGGTCGTGCCCCTGCCGACGCCCCGCACTGGGGAACCCCTGTCGATAGCGGCCATGATCACTCCCATTCCGAGCGAGGCGCGCGGGCAGGCCAGCAATACCGGCTTCTCCGACGAGAACACTGAGGCCATACCGGGCCTGCAACTGGCTATCCATTCGCCGGACCGCGGGCAGGCGGTGAGTGGGATAGTGCTCGTGAACGGCGAGGCTAACGCCGACGATTTCGTCCGCTACAAGCTGGAGTACGGATTCGGTTCGGGTGAGGCGGGCATGACAACAATAGTGGAGTCGACCACGCCGCCGGTGTTGGGCACGTTGGGCCTGTGGAATACCGATGGGTTGCAGCCGGGGCCTTACACGTTGCGGCTGACGGTCGAGACGCTGAGTGGCAGCGCGGTGCGGCGGGACATGGAGGTGCGCGTGGGGTCGGCTGCTCCATCGGTGGCGCTGGTTTCGCCCACGGACGGGCAGCCTGTGTACGATGGCGAGGTGCTGGAGATAGTGGTGGCACCTGACGGCGGCGGGGCGCAGGTGGCGGGCGTGGAGATTTACGTGGACGGCGAGCATATCGACTCGCTGACCGCGGAGCCGTGGGTGGCGCGGTGGGTGGTCGAGCCGGGGCAGCACTCGGTCGAGGCGATTGTGTACACGACGCTGGGGGAGCGAGCGCACTCGGTGGTGGCGCATATCGGCTCGCTAGGCACGCGGCCCACGCCTACAGCGACCAGAGAGCCGATCATGTGGATCAGCCGCCCCACGCTGTACCAGGAGATGTCAGCGGGCGAGCAAGAGGTCTGGGTTGACGTGACGGAAGGCTCCCGGGTGCAGCACGTCGATATTTACATCGATGGCCTGCCTGGTGGGTACGCTACCGGCCCTGGTTACAGGGTGAATCCCCACTGGACCGCCACCCCGGTGCCCACCGATACGCCCCCGCCACCCACCCCGACCAACACGTTCACCGTGGACGAGATTGGCACCGCTACAGTGGCAGCCGCTACGCAGGAGGTGAGGTCCACCAGGGCAGCGGTGGCTACGGAGACGCGGATTGCCCGCCAGCATGCCACAGCCACCGCCCGGAGAGAGGCAGAGCACCAGGCTGCCACCGCCACCGCGCAATCGGCTGAGGCCACGGCCAGCGTAGTGCTGCTGACCAGCACGGCTACGCCCGTGCCGCCCACGCGCACGCCGCAGCCCTCGCCCACAGCTACCTTTGTGGTGTATGGCAAACTGCTCGACCCGATGCTGGGGGACTTCATAGCACGTATCAGGCTCACGCCGGGCCGCCACCGCCTAACTGCGATAGGCTACGACGCTGACAACAAGCAGGTCGATAGAGACGAGACCTGGGTGGTGGTTCGGTAGCGTGTGCCCTGGTAGTTGATCCGGGTTGTTGAACGTGCAGGAACCCTATACCCCTTTGTCATTCTTCGCTGCGCTCAGAATGACAAGGCCTCACTTTGGTCTTCTGTTTCGGGCTATGGCGGTTAACCACGAGGGTACAGTAATCGCGCTTGCGCGCTCAGAAGTGTATCCTCGAACCGTATATGTCCTCTGAGCCGTGCTGCCGCAACGGCTTTTTGTTATCAATCGGGGTTCAGCCGAGTAGATGACCTTCGGTCGTAGTCGTCGTTTTTGCATGGAGGGTCCATGATCGTTATGAAGAGGTGGTTTGGTCAGGTGACCGGTGCCGCGAGGTGGCGCGTGTGGTTGGCGTTGAGCGTTGTGCTCGTGACGTTCGCGGGTTATGGGGTTGGTAAGGCTACCCCGGCGCGTGCGGCTTCGTTTGAAGTGTCGATGCGCGAGTACAAGTTCCAGCAGAACCCGTTGCGGGTGGCGGTGGGAGACACGGTGTCGTGGGTGAATTACGACCCCGACAGCCACGACATCGCCATACTGGAGGGGCCGGAGCTGAACGTGTCGCCGGAGCAGCCGAAGGGCGCCAGGTGGTCGATGACGTTCACCAAGCCGGGCCGCTACCACTACTACTGCGAGTTCCACCCCTGGATGGTAGCCGACGTGATAGTGGGTGGCAACGAGAGCACGGCGTCCACCGAGCGTGCTTCGCAGACGTTCAAAGAGACCGGCAAGTCGGTGCGGGGCAAGTTCCTGCAGTACTGGCTGAAGAACGGCGGGCTGGCGCAGCAGGGCTACCCTATCTCCGAGGAGATGGTGGAGCGCAGCGAGACGGACGGCAAGTATTACACCGTGCAATACTTCGAGCGGGCCGTCTTCGAGTTGCACCCGGAACAGAAGCCGCCTTACGACGTGCTCTTGTCGCTGCTGGGGACGTTCGAGTACGGGCGGAAATACGCTAACGGCGCGCCCGGCCAGCAGCCCAACACTTCGCCAGGCTCGCAACTGTTCAAGGAAACGGGTAAGCGTGTAGGGGGAAGGTTCTTGCAGTACTGGCAGCAGAACGGTGGATTGGCGCAGCAGGGCTATCCCATTTCCGACGAGTTCACGGAGAAGTCTGACCTGGATGGCAAGACTTACCGGGTGCAGTACTTCGAGCGGGCCGTAATGGAGATGCACCCTGAGAACAAGCCGCCCTATGATGTGCTCCTGTCGCAATTGGGCAAGTTCCGGCACGATAAGGTGGTGCAGGTGGGCGAGCCGAACGCGATGGGCATCAGGCAGATAGGCATCTCGGCCAGCCCGCAGCATTACCCGTTGCTGGAGGGGCCGCACGCCGCGCCTGGGCTGAATGTCTACATCTACGACCAGGACCCGACGCCGGTTGTGCAGTGGATGGACGACCTCGGCACCAAATGGGCGTTGCACCAGCTTTCGTGGTACCAGATCGAGACCGAGCCGGGCGTCTATCACTGGGAGAAGATCGACGGGGCGATCAACGCGCTGTATAACGCGGGCATCAAGGTCGTGCTGCACCCGGTGCACTCGCCGCCGTGGGAGTGGACCGACGTAGGCAAGGTGGGGTACCCCAAGAATATCGACAACTTCAAGAAGTTCATGACGGCGGCTGCGCAGCGCTACAAGGGCAAGGTGGCGGCCTACCAGATATGGAACGAGCCGAACCTGGCAATCGAGTCGGGTAAGTTCGTGGTGGCGGCGCGCTACGCTGAAGTGCTGAAGGCGGGTTACACGTCGGTGAAGGCGGTGGACCCGAATGCGATCATCATAACGGCGGCACTGACCCCCACAGGCGTGAACGACCCGAACAAGGCGGTGGACGACGTTACCTTCCTGCGAAGACTCTACGCGTACAACAACGGCGAGTTGAAGGGCTACTTCGACGTGCTGGGGGCCCACCCCGGCTCTAACGCTAACCCGCCCGACACGATGCACCCTGAGAAGCCGGGGCCGGGGCCGGGTTGGAACACCAACGCCAGCTTCTACTTCCGGCGCATCGAGCAGATACGGCAGGTCATGGTGGAGAACGGAGACGCGGGCAAGCAGATGTGGCTCACCGAGTTCGGCTGGGCTAGCACCGAGACCCCAGCGCCCGGCTTTGAGTACGCGGCGCAGAACAGCGAGCAGGAGCAGGCTGACTATATAGGCCAGGCGTTCCGCATGGGCCGCGACAACTACCCCTGGATGGGCACGATGTTGCTGTTCCAGCTAAACTTCGCGCTGCCCAACGTAGCCACGCAACCCGATGACGAGCGTATCGCCTGGGGCATCCTCCGCCGTGACGGCAGCAAGCGGCCCGCCTACTTCGCGGTGCAACAATACGCTAAGGAGTACAACGGGAAATAGGCTGGCCGATGAAACCGCAAAGGCGCAAAGAGCGCAAAGGACAGCTAAGAAGATATGGTTTAGAGAGTACACGAAGGAGCTGGGTACGAAATTACGTACCCTGCTCCTTTTGATTAGAACACCTACTTTACCTTCCCGCGTCCTTTGCGCTCTTTGCGCCTT
>JAXDKH010000268.1:0-11531 GCA_034667185.1 Chloroflexia bacterium
TCCTGAGCGTAGCGAAGGATCAGGTGGGTAGATAAAAGTCCTCAACGTTGTGGATGATGGCAAGAGGAAAAATGGTGCAGCCACATCAAGAGTCAAGAACGGGCCACTGATCCTTCGCTACGCTCAGGATGACAGGGCGGGGCTTTGGTTGCCCTTCGCCACTACCTTATCTTTGCGATGGTGCTTAAAGACCCACTAATCTGGACTGGCGGAATCGGCGGCTATCTGCTCGAACTGGCCGATGCGCAGGTACTTGCGGCGGCGGGCTTCCAGTAGCTCGCGTGGGCCCTTCTTGGTCTTGAGGGAGTAAAGGGAGCGCAGGTCTTCCAGGTGGCGGACTATGGCTTCGCGCACGGCGTCTATGGCGGTGCCGGGGTCGATGTGCGCGCCCCCCTCCGGCTCAGGCACGATCTCGTCAACCACGCCGAACTCGAGCAGGTCGGGGGCGGTGATGCGCATTGTGCTGGCGGCGGCGGGGGCCTGGCCCGCATCTCTCCACAGGATCGTGGCGGCGGCTTCGGGGCTGGCTACCGAGTAGATCGAGTTCTCCAGCATCAGGATGCGGTCGCCCAGGCCAATCGCCAACGCGCCACCGCTACCGCCTTCTCCAAGCACAGTGGCGATCAGCGGCACCTCCAGGTCGAGCATCGTCACCAGGCTTTCCGCGATGGCTTGCCCTATCCCGCGCTCCTCCGACTGCACGCCGGGGCTGGCCCCTGGGGTGTCAATGAAGGTTAGGATGGGGAAGCCGAAGCGGGCGGCGTGCTCCATCAGCCGTTTGGCTTTGCGGTAGCCTTCCGGCAGGGGCATGCCAAAATTGCGGGCGATGTTCTCCCGTGTGGAGCGCCCCTTCTGCTGCCCGATCACCATCACCGTCTCGCCGTTGAAGCAGCCCAGGCCCCCGATGATGGCTGCGTCGTCCCCATACAGCCTGTCGCCGTGCAACTCCACGAACTCGGTGCAGATGCGCTGGATGTAGTCGAGGGTGTGAGGGCGGTCGGGGTGGCGGGCGATCTGCACGCGCTGCCAGGCGTTCACCTCGGCCTGAGATTGCTTCGACGCCGCACTGTCCGGGTGGTCCGAGGTGGCGCTGCCGTTGACATGCGACTCCGCGGGCTTGTGACTGATACCTGGAGGCACGGCCTGGCGCAGAGCCTCGAGCCCCTGGTGGCTGCCGTTGCTCTTTTCGATATTGGCGGTGTCTTGCTTGCGCTCCGTATCCATAAGCCTCTATGCGTATCTAATAGCCTAACAGTTGCGGTACAACCTCAGCAGGCGGCTGATTGTGGTGCGTAGCTCGCGGCGGGGTGTCACCATATCGACCATGCCATGCTTCATGAGGAACTCGGCGGTCTGGAAGTCGGGCGGCAGCTTCTGCTTGATCGTCTGCTCGATTACGCGGGGGCCAGCGAAGCCGATTAGCGCTCCCGGCTCGGCCATGACTATATCGGCTGAGGTGGCGTAGGAAGCCGTCACGCCGCCCGTGCAGGGGTCGGTGAGCAGGGAGATGTGCGGCAGGTGGGCCTCGCTAAGCTCCCGCAGGATGGCGGTGGTCTTGGCCATCTGCATCAGCGAGAATATGCCCTCCTGCATGCGCGCCCCGCCCGAAGCCGAAATCGAAAGCAGCCCCACCTTCTTCTGTATGGCAAGCTCTGCCGCTTCCACAAGTCCCTGGCCGTAGACCGAGCCCATGCTGCCCCCGAAGAAGCGAAAGTCGGTGACGAACACGACGGCGGGCACGTCCTCGATACGTATGCTGCCGTAAACCGCGGCGTCGGTCAGCCCGGTCTTCTTCTGGGTCTCGGCCAGCTTGGTGGAGTACTTTTGCTCAAGCGACACGAAGCCGATGGTGTCCACCGGGGCCACGTTCGGCCCTTCGCGCACGAAGCTATCCTCGTCCTGCAAGAAATCGAGCCGTTCCTCGGACGATAGGCGGAAATGGTAGCCGCACTTCTGGCAGACCTTGAGGTTGTTCTCCAGCTCGCGGGTATAGAGCAGTTCGTTGCACTTGGGACACTTGGTCCACAGGTCGTCGGGGAACTCCCTGTTCGGTGCGTCCTGCCCCCTGGTGTCGGGGCGCTTATCCTGCCCCAGCGAGAAGTAGCGACGCCTGCGAAAGATATCCTGCAAGGTTGGCTCCTGGTGTTGGTCCTGCTGGTTTATAGCCGGATTTTGGTATTATACCACAACCTTCGCAGGATTATACTGGGGCCAAAACTACCAAAGCTATCTGCCAGCAGGCACCAACCTCTCGAAGCACGGTCTAAAACGCGCTATGCAGTCCAACCCCTCATCTCCCTACTCCCTGCGTTTCCTCGGCTAACCACGTCCAACTCGCGAGAACGGTCGGCCTGGACCGCCACGCACCGCCTCTGCTATCTCTGCTATACTGGAGACATGACGATCAAGAGATTGGACCACGTTAGCGTGGTCGTCGACGACCTTGCAGCGGCTATCGCTTTTTTCACCACCCTCGGCATGACGCTCGAAGGCGAGGCGCGGGTCGAGGGCCCGTGGGTGGACCGCATCAACGCGATCGAAAATATCCAGGTCGACATCGTTATGATGCAGACCCCAGATGGGCACGGGCGGCTTGAGCTGACGAAGTTTCGCAATCCAAAACTGGTCGAGATCGAACCGGCGATCGCACCGCCGAACACGCTGGGCCTGCGGAGCGTCATGTTTACAGTCGAAAACCTCGACGACACTGTCGCTCGCCTGCGCGGCATGGGCGCCGAACTCATTGGCGAGGTGGCCCAGTACGAGGACATGTACAGACTCTGCTACATGCGAGGCCCTGCGGGCATCATCGTCGCGCTGGCCGAGGAACTCTTCTGAAGCGTTTCTGAAGCGTTCAGTGCCGTCTGAGAAGCAAGGGGCACCCCAAGCCTAGGCGCTTCTTCGACTCAATCCCATGGCTCGCAACCATCCTGCTTTCTCGCCTACTTCCGCCGCGGTTTTGTTAGGTGCACCTAGGGCAATAGTATTCATCTTCTAGGCCGAGTCCAGAGGTGGTGGGAAGCCCAGGAGCCTCGACGGTAGCGTTTAGTAGGTGCCATTATTACCTGTTGGAACGATTTATGCAGCCACCCCCACGCATAAGATCTGCTAAGACAAGCCTGGTACCAATACGGCGCACTAAAACACCCATACTCAGCAGAGTTACTCGGCAACTGGCGTTAGCCTGCAAAGGCAGAAGCAAGGAGGGGCTATGTCTCGAAAATTTACTGTGTCGCGGCGCGTATGGTACCTGGTACCTATCGGCGTCCTGGTGCTCATGGCGCTCTTACTCGGGAACAATGCGGGTGGGCAGGCGAGCGCCGCAACAAAGTCCGGCCAGCCCATCCAGGGTCCACCCGCTACGAAGAGCGTAGCAGACCTGCGCACCTTACCCCATTCGGGATCAAAGGTCCCCGCGAAGGACACGACCCTGCCGTTCCGCCTGCCGCACGGGCCTAATGCGCTGCCGACCGGGGGTAAATCGGTCTCACGCGCCGACCTGAATCCGCAGGTGGCCGCTGCCGCCGCACTGAGTATCACGGCTAGCTTCAACGGCATCAACTCCACCGAGTCGGGTTGCGGCTGCCAGCCTCCCGATGGCGATATGGCGGTCGGCCCGAACCATGTAATCGTCGGCGTAAATACCTCTTTCCAGGTCTTCAGCAAGACCGGCGTGACAATGACGGACGTGATACAGTTCGACGATTTCTTTGGTAACTGTGGGGCCGAAGGGCTAGGTAGCTCGGACCCGATAACAGTCTACGATCCTGTAGCAAACCGCTTTACAGTGGGTATACTGCGCTACGACAGCACCACGGACAGGTCGTTCGTCAGCCTGGCGGTCTCCCAGTCGCCCGACCCCACTACCACCTGGAACAAGTACTGCTTCGAGCAGCCCTACAATGGCGTTGACGCTCTCTATGACTTCCCACACATCGGGATCGGGCAGGATGCGATCTTCACGACCGGCAATCTCTACCTGGTGGCAGACCCGGTCAATAACGTGTCGGCGCGCGTGAACGCATATGACAAGGCCGCGATGTACTCCGGGGCCATCACCGCTACCCAGGTCTACAGCGACGTGACGTTCAACTCGGATATGAGCCCCGCCGATACGATCCGCCCGGCGCTCTTCAACATGGGCCTGCCGGTGGGTCCCACCTACTTTGCGAATGTCGGCTCGTCCCAGATTCCGGGTGGCGCGCCAAGCCAGAGGGCCACCATCTGGCGCTGGACAGCCCCCTTCGGCGCTAACCAGTTCGTGCAACTCGGCGGGCAGGACCTGGCACCTTATATCCAGGCGGTGCCTATGCTTCAACCGCCGCCCGGACAGCCTGTGCCCGCGCCCGGTTTCATCGACGTCCGGCTGCTGGGAGCCGTGTGGTACAACAACACGATTTACGGCACGCACACTATAGGCTGCGACCTGAACGGCACCACGACAGACTGCGTCCAGTGGTTCCAGATGGGCAATCTCGACTCCGGCCCTACCCTGTTCCAGCAAGGCATCGTCAGCGGGGCATCGACCCAGTCGCGCTCCTACCCCAACCTGGCGGTGGACTCGGACGGTAACGTCAGGCTGACCTACGCCTTCTCATCCCCATCCGATTTCGTCGGCATCCGGCAGGTGACCAGGCTGGCGAACGACCTGCCGGGAACGATGGGGCCTGAGAGCGTCGTTAAGGCAGGCGAGAAGGTGATGGGCGGTACCACCATCCGCTACGGCGACTATTCGGGCGCTGTAACCGACCCCGACGGGGTGAGGCTGTGGCACTTTGAGGAGTATAGCGAAGCTGGGCAAAGCTGGGGCACGTGGACCAGCGCGGCCCAGTTCCAGTCGCCAGATGGGCAGTCCACCTGCCAGATCCAGTTCCAGGACATACCGCAGAGCACTGACGTGTCGTCGTTCTACCCATACGTGCGCTGCCTGGCGTGCCAGCACATCATAGGTGGCTATCCATGCGGAAGCACCAACCCTGAGACGGGGCAGCCGGAGCCTTGTATCTCCGGACTACCCTACTACCGGCCCTCCAACCAGATCACGAGAGGCCAGATCAGTAAGGTCGTGGCCGGTGCTTCGGGTGCTTCCGGCGACCCCGGTGCGCAGATCTACGAGGACGTGCCGCCCTCTAGCCCCTTCTACCAGTGGATCAACCAACTCTCTAGGTTGGGTGTGATGAGCGGCTACCCATGCGGCGGCGCTGGCGAGCCGTGTCATAGTGGCAACAGGCCGTACTTCAGGCCGGGCGCTAACGCCACCAGGGGGCAGATGTCCAAGATAGTCGCTAACGCAGCGCAGTTCAGCGAGCCCGTCAGCGGACAAAGCTTCCAGGACCTGCCACCCAGCAACTCGCCTTCCTCTTACTACCAGTACGTAGAGCGTCTGTACGTCAGGGGAATAGTGAGTGGCTATCCGTGCGGCGGTACGGGCGAAGCATGCGGCGCTGAATCCAGACCCTACTTCCGACCCAACGCCAACGTCACCAGGGGACAGGCAGCGAAGATAGCATCTAATACCTTCTTCCCCAACTGCCAGGTACCATAGGTTAGCGAGTCCCGGAAGCTAAAACGAGAAGGGGGTGAGTCCACACTCACGCCCTTCTTCATGCGGCCAACGATTTGAGCCTACCTGCCACCGTACTTCTCTTTGTAGCGGAAGGTGCCAAGCTGGGAGAGTAGCACGTCGTATGGTGCTTGGTTCTCAGGGTGCATCTCGAACACCGCTCGTTCGAAGTACTGCACGGTGTAGGTCTTACCATCCAGGTCATTCTTCTCCTGGAACTCTCCTGAGATAGGGAAGCCTTGCTGTGCAAGTCCTCCGTTCTGCTGCCAGTACTGCAAGAACCTCCCTCCTACACGCTTACCTGTCTCTGGGAACAGCACTGAGCCTGGGGAGGTGTTAGGCTGCTGGTTGGGTGCTCCGTTGGGGTACTTCTTCTTGTATTGGAACGTGCCTAACTGAGACAGGAGCACATTATAAGGAGGCTGGTTCTCGGGGTGGTACTCAAATACGGCACGCTCGAAGTACTGCACTACGTAAGACTTACCATTGAGGTCTGACACTTCGTTGATGAGGGGAGAGATGGGGAAGCCCTGTTGTGCCAAGCCACCATTCTTGTCCCAGTACTGCAGGAAGATGCCGCTCACCGTCTGCTTTGTCTCAGGGTACGTGCGGCTGCCGTTGCCGGGGATACTGGGAGCAGCGCCCGGCGGCTGAGTAGCGGCTGGGGTGACCACGGGCGTGCTGGTAGTGGGAGGCTGGCCCGGCCCCACGAACCGCTTGAGCGTGCCGGGCGAGTACCCGCCCCCCTCCATGAAGTAGAGCGCGCCATCGGGCCCGGTCTCGAGGTCCATATTTACCTCGACGCCCTGCACAATGTTGGAGCGCACAAGGGCGGTGCGGTCCCCATTGAGGTAGAAGTGCCGCAGCTTGCCACCCTCATAGGCCGACATGAAAAGCTGGTCCTTCCACTCAGGTATCTGCCAGCCAGTGTACACGGTGATGCCTGTTGGTGCTTCACAGCAGTTGCCGGCTGGCAGGTACCAGAGCGGGGGGATGTTATTTACGGCAGGGTCGATCCCATCCTGGTTGCACGAATTGTCGGCTCCCCAGCCGTAGTTGTTGCCCGCCTCTATGCGGTTCAGCTCGTCGTCGCAGCCGGGGCCGTTCTCGCTGGCGAAGATGCGGCCCCGCACCACCGAGTCGAACGTAAAGTCGAAGCTATTGCGCAGCCCGTAGGCGTATATGGAACGCTGAGCGTCCGGCACATTCCACCTGGGGTTGTCGTCCGGTATCGAGCCGTCGGGGTTGATGCGGTGAATCTTCCCGTTCTTGGTGGTCAGGTCCTGTCCGTTGTCTCGATTGCCATTGTCACCTATCGTGATGTAGAGCTTGCCGTCGGGGCCGAAGTGGATGTTGCCACCGTTGTGGTTGCCCGCGGTCTGGGGCGAGGTAAATATGACCATGGGGTTGGAGCCGGCGCCGTCTCGCTCCACGAAGCGCACCACCCTGTTCTCGGTGTTACTGCCGGGCGCGGTCTGGTAGACGTAGATGTAGTGGTTTTGGTTGAAGTTGGGGTCAATCGCGATACCGAGCAAACCACGCTCGGACGCGGTGCTCACGTCGAAGTGTATCACCGGGTTGGGCTGGAGCTTGCCACCCGCGAAGAGGCGCACGTTGCCCGTCACCTTCTCGGTGTAGAAGAGGCGGCCTGATGGGTCGAACGACATGGCTATGGGATTGTCCATGCCGGTGAGCACCGTCTCTATGCGCACGCCCGGGGGCAGACCTTCCGTACCGTCCTCAGGCACAGATGCAAGCGCCTTTGGTGCGGAAGAGCCAGGCAGCATCACCAGGACTGTGGCGATCAGCACCAGGGTGGAAGCTATACGTGTGAATGAATCTCGGCTCTGACGCATTATGTCAATGTCCTTTCTGGGATGGGCCGCAGTGTTAGTATGCAGGGTCCAGGGCACAAGAATCCCCTGCTGTTGAGTCCGTAACTGTGTTACACCCGGTATGGGGTAGAGGTTCCGAGGTCCAGGCTATGTTACACGGGCACGATGCATCTAGCCTTTACCTCTCATCGTCATCGCTGAACCAGCGACTATCCGAGCCGTCCGTTCACTCCGGGCATTGTATGAGGATGAACTCCAGCCAGTCCATGACGGAACGCGGAGGTGGCAGTTGCGAAGTAGACCTCCCCACCTCCAGCGAGAAGACCTGCCCGAAACGGTCGGTGACGCACAGGGCCGCGCGATGCCGCTCGCCCAGCATGCGGAGCGTGGTCTTGCCGTGCTCATCCGCCAGCAACGGAAAGGGCAGCGAGAACTTCCGAACCAGTTCGCCCGCATCTTCCAGGGACAGGGGCACCACCACAAGCACGCGGGCCTGCGAAGCCAGTATCTCGGCGTGTATGTCCGCAAGGCCGCCAAGGAATTCCTCGGCTTCAGGCCCGGCCTCCAGGAAGACCAGCACGGCGTTGTACTTGCTGCGGAGCGCACCCGGCCCCGACGTTCCACCTGCCGTTGAGGGCAGCACGAAGAGTGGCGTCCTGCCTTTGCCCTTCAATTTAGGTGCTTGCACCGCTGGCCTATCGATAAGCTGGGACATGATGGAACGATTCTAGCATGTTACGGTCCATTATTCCACACAAGCAACAGGCATGATGGAGGCGACCGTGCAACGGCAACCCAAACCTCACAACAACCAATTGGTCTTCCTGCTCGACGTTGACAACACCCTGCTCGATAACGACAAGTCAAAGACGGATATGCAAGCCAAGCTGCTGGAGGTGCTTGGCAAGGAGGGGGCAGAACGCTTCTGGCAGCTTTACGAGGAGGTGCGCAAGGAACTGGACGTGGTCAGCTACCCTGAGACGCTCAAGCGGTTCGCCTCGGACTGGAAGGACCGGGAGGTCGCAGAGAAGGCCGCCGACCTGATCAACGATTGGCCGTACGGCGACTACCTCTACCCTGACACCCTGCCTGCCCTCGAACACCTCAGCGAGATGGGCGACGTGGCAATCCTGTCGGACGGCGACGAGGATTACCAGCCGCGTAAGATCATGTGCGCCGGGCTGACGGAGGCCGTGGGTGGCCCAGCCGACGTGCTCATCTTCACCCACAAGGAGCACTCGCTTGACGAGGTGATGCGCGTGCTGCCCTCCCGACGTTACGTGCTGGTGGACGATAAGGAACGCCTACTGGCCATTGCCAAGAAGCACATAGGCGACAGGCTCACAACGGTGTGGGTGAAGCAGGGCCACTATGCCACCGACCCCAAGTACTACCGCAAGCCCGACCCCGACATCGTGCTGGAAAAGATCGCCGATTTGTGCAAGCTGGAAGAGGCGGATTTTGGACGATAGACGATAGACGATAGCATCTCCTACCATCGTCCATCGTCCATCGTCTATCGTCTATCGTCTACTAGCATACACCACGTTCAGAATACGCCCCTTGGCGTCGGTGGGGTCCTGGTGCTCCCAGGTGTTGGTGAGGAAGACCACTACCAGGTCGTACTCGGGGTCGACCCAGAGCATCGTGCCGCTAGCGCCGTGGTGGCCGAAGGCACGTTCGGACGCCAGGCTGCCGCCGTTGGGTGGGTAGCTGGGTTTGCCCCAGCCCATACCGTAGTTGAACGGCTCGCCGGTGGCTGTGCTGATTTCGCCCAGGGTGTGATGCCTGGTAATCAGTTCTATTGTGGCGGGAGACAGCAGGTGGTAGCCGTTATAGGTGCCACCCCGCAGGTAACCCTGCCCGAACGTCACAAGGTCGGCGGCGGTGCTCCACAAACCACCTCCGGGCTGCTCCATAGAGATAAAGTTCTCCAAAAGCTCCGGTGGGGTCTTGTCTTCACCCAAGAGATTATGAACCGGAGCGGCTTTCGTAGGATCGGGAGGCCGGTATCCGGTGTTTTGCATGCCCAGCGGCTCGAAGATGTTGCGGCGCAGGTATTCGGCCTGGGGCATATCGCCTAGCCTAGTGATGAGTTCGGCCAGTACGCTGAAGGGAAGAGTGGAATAGGTGTGCTGGGTGCCGGGCTCGTAGTTCAAGTAGCTTCGGCAGCAGGCTTCGTAGAGCCATTTGGGGCCGGGCGGGCTGGTGCGCTGCCCCCAAAGCTCGTTCCAGAATTTCTCTTCTTCCATGCCGCTTGAATGTGTCAGCAGGTGGAAAGCGGTCACGTTCTCCTTGCCGTTGGCGGCAAACTCCGGCAGGTAGTGAGCGACCGGCACGCTGAGCATCAGCTTGCCCTCTTCCACCAACCTCATCAATGCCGTAGCGACGATGGGCTTCGTAATAGAGGCCAACAGGAAGATGCTGTCCAGGTCCACACCTTCCGCGCCAGGCACAACATGCGTCCACAACATCTCGCGGCCATTAGCGACAGCCACCACGGCGCAGGGCATGTTACCGGCTTGCACGCGCTCCTCAGCGATACCGGCTATTAGCTGAAGGCGCTCGCGATCGATTTCCATGACAACCTCATTTCCGTGCAGCATGCGAGTTGGAACTGTATGGGTATTGCTGTGCAAGAATAAGATAGCAGAACCCTGCGCCACTCTGTCATCCTGAGCGCAGCGAAGGATCAGGTGGCATGTGAGAGTCTACAACGTTGGGGATGATGGTGGTTAGAGGAACGATGTGCCTCCATAGCGAGAGTCAAACACGGGCTACTGATCCTTCGCTGCGCTCAGGATGACAGGGTGAGCAGGGTCGCCGTAATTGCTACGTCGTCCAGTTCCGAGAAGCGTGAGGCCCTGGAGTAGGCCCTGGAAGGTGAAGGTGCGAGCTAACGATCTACTCCCGCAGGCACGCGGTCGCGGTCCATCTCGGCCTGGTCAAAGGATAGCTCTAGCTGGCCCTGGATGATGGCTTCGTGCTCGCGGACAGAGAAGGTGCGGACGGTCTCGCTGCCTTCCATAGCCAGCTTGCCATCGAGGCCCGCGAATTCAAGCTGCACGGGCACCGGGTAGTTGCCGGTGAAGCAGCCGGAGCAGAGTTTGCCGTCGCCCAGCCCGACGGCGCGGAAGAGGCCTGGCAGCGACAGATAACCCAACGAGTCGGCCCCGATGTGGTGGGCGATTTCCTGCACTGAGAGGCGGTGGGCGATAAGCTCCTCGCGGCGGGCGGTGTCCACTCCCAGGTAGCAGGGGTGGGCCATCGCGGGCGAGTGGATGCGCACGTGCACCTCCGTGGCCCCTGCTTTCTTGAGCAGGTCCACAATAGGCTTCGTGGTGGTGCCGCGCACTATGGAGTCGTCCACGACTACCACGCGCTTACCACTCAGCACTCCAGGCAGCGGGTTGAACTTGAGGCCAATGCCTCGCTCGCGCAGGTGCTGGTGGGGCTGGATGAAGGTGCGGCCAATGTAGCGGTTCTTGATGAGGCCCTCGGTGTAGGGTATGCCGGACTCCATCGAGTAGCCAATAGCGGCGGGGGTGGCAGAGTCGGGCACGCCTATCACGATGTCGGCGTCGGCGGGGTGCTCCCTGGCAAGCTCGCGGCCCATGTTCTGCCGGGCGGTGTACAGGGGCACGTTCTCTATCACGCTGTCGGGGCGGGCGAAGTAGATGTACTCGAACACGCACATCGCCTGCTGGACCTGCGGCACGTCCGCGTAAGAGGTCATGCCCTCGGCGCCAATGGTGACAATCTCCCCCGGCGCTATCTCTCGGACGAACTGCGCACCCACCGTCATAAGAGCGCAGGTCTCCGACGAAATGACCCAGCCACCGCCCGGCAATTTGCCCAGGCAGAGGGGGCGGATGCCCATTGGGTCGCGCACGGCCATGAGGTGCGTGGGCGTAAGCAGCACCAGCGAATAGGCCCCAGTGAGACGCGACATTGTCCGGCGGAAGCGGCTTACCCAGTTGTTGCCGTGCGAGGACATCGCCAGCTTACCGATCACCTCGCTGTCGGAGGTGGTGTCGAAGGGCATGCCGCCCTCCTGCAACTCCGTTCGTATGCTCGTGGCGTTGGTGACGTTGCCGTTGTGTCCCAGGGCCAGCCAGCCGAGCGTGGCATCA
>JAXDKH010000269.1:0-8822 GCA_034667185.1 Chloroflexia bacterium
TAATTCAGTTTGCGGAAATCGTATAGAGATATCAAGACCAACGCTCTCCCGGAAAGTATCACGGCTACCATCTTCATTTATTCGCAGAATTGTATAGGCTACACTTACCTCGACCACACGCTTCACTCGGAAGAGTAAAGCCCCCTCGAGGCCGGCAAGCAACTCACTGGCCTCGAGTCTGACGGCCTTTGGATCAGTTAGATTATCAAGGCTACTAGCTTTCAGGTAATAACTTCCATGCTCATCTATAATCTGCCAGAGAGCGCTATCAAACTCCTCGGCAAGTTTAGCCAAGTGATCCGTGTTTCCCCTCAATTTGACAAGCCATTCTGTCATAGCACTTCTCCCAACAATAAACAAGAAGGACTGAGCAGCATAGCCACTCAGTCCTTATCACTCAGTCCTAAACCTTTACACCTCGCGGAACTCGCCCTCTACAGTCCCTTCCTCGGCTTCTTGCCGGGGGGTTTCGGGGCCGGTGCCATTCTCGCCCATGCCGTCCACGCCGGGGCCACGTGTGCCTGCATCGGCTTGCTGCTTGGCGTACATCGCTTCGCCTATCCGCTGCATCGCCGTGTTCAGCTCTTCGGTGGCCGACTTGATCTTGTCGGTGTCGTCGGTGTTGAGCGCATCACGCACCGCCTGCACCTTCGCCTCCACCTCGCTCTTCACCTCGGCGGGCACCTGCTCGCCCAGGTCGCGGAGCGACTTCTCGGCGTTGTAGGCCAGGCTGTCGGCCATGTTGCGGGCCTCGATCAGCTCGCGGCGCTTGCGGTCCTCCTCGGCGTGCGACTCGGCTTCGCGCACCATGCGGTCGATCTCGTCCTTCGACAGGCCCGACGACGCGGTGATGGTGATCTTTTGCTCCTTCTGCGTCGCCATGTCCTTGGCCGATACGTTCAGGATGCCGTTGGCGTCGATGTCGAACGTCACCTCCACCTGGGGCACGCCACGCGGCGCGGGGGGAATGCCGTCCAGGATGAAGCGGCCCAGCGTCTTGTTCTCGCTAGCCATCGGGCGCTCGCCTTGCAGGATGTGTATCTCCACGCTAGGCTGGTTGTCAGAGGCGGTCGAGAAGACCTGGCTCTTCTTGGTCGGGATGGTGGTGTTGCGCTGGATGAGGGGGGTAGCCACGCCACCCAGCGTCTCCAGGCCCAGCGTGAGCGGGGTCACGTCGAGCAGCAGCACGTCCTTCACGTCGCCCTTGAGCACGCCCGCCTGGATAGCGGCACCCACGGCCACCACCTCGTCGGGGTTGATGCCCTTGTGAGGCTCCTTGCCGAAGAAGCTCTGCACCTTCTGCTGCACCGCGGGCATGCGGGTCTGGCCGCCCACCAGCAGTATCTCGTCAATATCGCCCGGCTTGAACTTGGCGTCCTCAAGGGCGCTCTTCATAGGGGGCAAGGTGCGGTCTATCAGGTCGCCCACCAGTTGCTCCAGCTTGGCACGATTGAGCATCATGAGAAGGTGCTTGGGGCCTTGCGCGTCGGCGCTGATGAAGGGCAGGTTGATCTCGGTGCTCTGCGTGCTCGAAAGCTCGATCTTGGCCTTCTCAGCGGCTTCCTTGAGACGCTGTAACGCCATGCGGTCCTGGCGCAGGTCGATGCCCTGGTCGCGCTTGAACTCGTCGGCCACCCAGTCGATGACCCTCTGGTCGAAGTCGTCGCCGCCCAGGTGGGTGTCGCCGTTGGTGGCGTTCACCTCGAATACGCCCTCCGAGAGGGTCAGCACTGAGATGTCGTAGGTGCCGCCGCCCAGGTCGTACACGGCCACCTCTTCCTCGGGCGCGGTCTTCTTATCGAGGCCGTAAGCCAGGGCCGAGGCGGTAGGCTCATTGATGATGCGCGCTACTTCGAGGCCCGCTATGCGACCCGCGTCCTTGGTGGCCTGGCGCTGTGCGTCGTTGAAGTAGGCGGGCACCGTGATTACCGCCTGGGTGATCTTCTCGCCCAGGTACTGCTCGGCGTCGGTCTTGAGCTTCTGCAGGATCATCGCGGAGACTTCCTGCGGCGAGTAAGCCTTGCCGCCCAGCCACACCTGGATGTCGCCGTTCGGGGCTTCAGTTACCTTGTAGGGCACCAGCTTGATGTCGCGCTGCACTTCGGGGTCGTTGAACTTGCGGCCCATGAAGCGCTTGATCGAGAAGATGGTGTTCTCAGGGTTGGTGATGGCCTGCCGCTTCGCGACCTGCCCCACCAGCCTCTCCCCCGACTTCGATACCGCCACCACCGACGGCGTGAGGTTCGCGCCCTCCGCGTTGGGGATAACCGTAGGCTCGCCCGCCTCGATCACGGCCATGACCGAGTTGGTCGTCCCAAGGTCTATACCTAGTATGTGTGCCATTTCTTTCTTCCTCCGTTATTCGCTTGTTTTGTTTCGTCTATCTAATCCGTTAGTTGATTGTGATGATTCCCGTTCTTGTCATCCTCAGTCCCGCCCTGTCATCCTGAGCGGAGCGAAGGATCAGTAGCTCGTTCTTGACTCCTGGCCTGTCGTCGCTCAGTTGCCCGAAGTTGTAGACTCTCGCATGCCACCTGATCCTTCGCTCCGCTCAGGATGACAGGTCGGCTATGGTCCTGCGCTTCAGGCATCCATGTGACAGCGTTAGCCCCGTGAGACCTTTACCATAGCCGGGCGCAACACCCGGTCGCGTACCTTGTAGCCATTGGCGTAAACTTCGGCTACCGTGTCTTGATGCCCGTCGCCGGTGTCGTCGAAGGCTACCGCTTCGTGCAGGTTGGGGTCGAACTGCTGGCCTTGCGCCTCGATTTTCTCCACGCCCTCGCTCTCCAGCACGGCGTTGAGCTTGCGGTGGATCGCCAGCACGCCCTCCACCCACGGGACCTTCTTGGCGTCTTCCGGTAGGTGTGCCACCGCCCGGTCGAAGTCATCCACCACGCCTAGCAGCTTCCTGAGCACGTTGGCGGTGGCTTTGTAGGCGGCATCCTCGCGGTCCTGCTCTACTCGGCGCTTATAGTTAAGGAAGCTGGCCCGCTCGCGCTGCAGGGCGTCCAGGTACTCGGCTGCCAGGTCGGGCTGTCCACTCCCTCCATCTGTGCTGGCCTGCGCACCGTCTACGGCCCCGGCCTGTGTGCTTTCTTCGTTCTCATCTACGCTCGCGGCCTCCTGCTCGTCGCGAAGGTCGCGCGCACCGTTATCATTCACTTTGCGTCTCCCCCTGTCCTGAGAATGGTGAGTTGTACGATTTTTGGAGCAGATCGCTCAGCAGCTGCGACATGTAGCGCACCGACGACACCGAACGGCTGTAAGGCATCCTTGTAGGCCCCACCACGCCCAGCACCCCGGCCAGGTGCTCGCCCAGGCCGTAGCGCGCCAGCACCACCGAACACGCCCGCATGCTCTCGCCCATCGCCTCGTCGCCTATGATGATCTGCACCCCGTCGCGGTGTATGATCGAGGGGATGATAGAGGTCCAGACGTGGCCGTGCTCGAACAGGTCGAGTATCTGCTGCATACGCTCCGGCTGGCGGAACTCCGGCTGGTTCAGTATGTTCGCCAGGCCCTCATGATAGATCTCCGCCGTTTCGTGCCGCTCCAGCTTGGCGAGCATGGTGGAGAGGGTGACGAGCACGCTGGGAGCGATGGTCAGGATGCTCTGCAGGTTGTCAGGCTCGTTGACCCACGCCTCGATCTCGGTCGAGGTCTTGCCGGAGAGCGCGGCGTTCAGGTGGTTGGCGAGGGCGCTCAGCTCCTCCTGCGACCAATCCTGGTCCACGTGGAGCATCTGCTGTGCTACCGTGCCGTCGTGCCCCACCAGCACCAGCATGATGCGGCTGTCCGATATCGCCAGCAGCTCGAAATGCTTCAGGCGGACGGCGGTGCTGCGAGGTGCGGTGGCGAGTGCGGCGCTGTGCACGGTGCGCGACAGTATGGAGGCCGCCAGGCGCACCCACTCGTCGGCTTCCATCTCCACCTGGTGGAACTGGTGCCGTATCTTGCGCTGCTCGTCCTGCGGCAGCGCCTTGGGGCGCATCAGGTTCTCCACGAAGTAGCGGTAGCCGCGCTCCGAGGGCACCCGGCCCGCGCTGGTGTGCGGCTGCACGATCAGGCCCGCCCGTTCAAGCTCGGCCATGTCGTTGCGCACGGTGGCGGACGAGACGTTCAACTGGTAGCTGCTTACGATCTGCTCCGAGGCCACCGGACGCGCGTGCGATACGTACTCCTCGATGATGATGGAGAGTATCTGGCGCTGGCGGTCGGATATGTTGTAATCGTGTAGTTGTTCCATAGTGGTTTTCCCGGCAGCTTGAGCATGTAAAAGCGTCAAAGCCGCAACTTTCGTGCCTCGCTAGCACTCTACCACACAGAGTGCTAACCTGCAAATATATTTTACAAGTTGATAGTGGTGTTGTCAAGGTTTGTCTTGTCATTTAGTGGCTACTTTCGTTAAAAGTAAAGAGCAGCCTCTCAAAAGAAGCTGCTCTCCTATTTCTGGGTCGCTGTTCAGCGTGCCGTTTGCAGACCTAGCAGTTCTACTTTCTAGCAGGTACCTCGCAGTTGGGGAAGAAGGCCAGCGAGACGAACTTGGACGCCTGGCCTCTCGTAACGTCATTGGTGGGCCTGAAGTAGGGTCTGCTTTGATCGTCGCAAGGCTCGTCGGCCCGACCACAAGCGTAGCCACTCACTACCCCTCGGGTCGCAAGTCGCTCGATGAACTCCCAGAACGTGTTTGAAGAAGGCACATCAGCGAAGGTCTGTTGCGCGGATGGAACAGGTTCGGTGAAGGTTGCCGCCAGGGCTACGAACTTGGACATCTGCTGGCGGTTGACGTTGGCCTCAGGGAGGAAGCATGGTGGCTGTACGCCCGCGCACCTCCCCGCGTCCGAGTAGCCCGACACCACGTTGCGGGAGGATAGCCGCTGGATAAACATGTAAAAGGTGTGCGAAGTAGGCACATCGTTGAAGGTCACTTCACTATGGCCTTCCGAGAAGCCGGCGGCGTTGGAGACTACTTTAGCCATCTGCCCGCGCGTCATGGATACGTTGGGCTGGAAGCAGGGAGCGCCCACGCCGGGACAACGTGCGGGGTCGGTATACCCGGCAAGTACGCTTCGGCAGGCAAGGCAGCGCACGTAAGGATAGAAGGCGCTGCCGGAAGGTACGTCTGTGAACTGTCCGCACTCTGAAGTCCCTGGCGTAGAAGTAACTGTCGGGCTGGGGTTGCCCTGGGAGCACAGGTGCGCTGGGGACTCGCTGTTGCGAGGCCGTGGGGACGTGCCGGTAATGGCGACGGCGGAGAAATTCGCGACGTTGTTGTCGGTGTCCTCGCAACCATCCAGGTCGCGCATAACAGTAGTTGTGGCGCTGCCCGCGGGGGCGGCGCCGGTCCCTTCGTAGTCCGCGGCGGAACCGTATCCGACGAAATCAACGACCGACGGCTCATCAGTGCAAGTGTTTACCGTCTTATCACCGCAGGGAGATATGGGAGTTGTGGTGTTTACCAGCGCCACTTTGCCGGCGCTGGAGCTCATCGCTATACTCGCAGACGCATCAGGAGTAGGGATATCTTGCCCAACCCCACCACCGGACTCGCTTATCAGGAAGTATTTTCCTGGCCCGACTACGCCATTTATAACGGTGATATTTTCCCATGCCGTCACAACCGCCGAGGCATACTGCACCGACCAGCTAGTCATGGTAATGGGTTGGCTCGTAGGGTTGAACAGTTCAATGAAGTCGTACTTATAGCCCGCCTCGTTGAGGCCGCCCCCGCCATATACCTGGCTGATGACGAGATTCGTGCCCGCCGCGTTCACTGGCTGTTGTGCGCTGTTCAGTTTCTGGGGCGTTGCGGCTTTGGCAGCAGTTTGCTGCCCGGCGATGCCTAATCCGGCCAGCAACAAAAGCACGATCACCGCCACCAGTATTTGTGCAGGTGTAAAATGCCTGGAATTGTGTCTGGATGCCGATCCCATGTCCTTCAACCCTCCGTCACGCTATATGCAACGACAAACCGAGGCGGCAACATAAGGCCACCAAGCGCGTCATGAGCCGATTATACAGGCAGAAGCCTGACAATACAATCCCTTTAGACCTGAGTGACGATTCACCGTGCATGGGGCTTTGCAAGCTTGGACTCCTCAAACGCTATGTGGGCGAAAGAGCCGCCACCGCTTGAGCCGCCTGCCATCGAGAGGCTGAACGAGGTCCGCGTGCCCACTCTCATAATAGCAGGTGCGCTGGACCACCCTGAGATTCTCTGGGGAGTAGAAGTGCTGGCAAGCCAGATAGAAGGCGCGAGGAAAGTCATCCTACAGAACTGCGCGCACTTGCCGAACATGGAAAGACCCGCGGAATTCAACGAGGCGGTGCTGAGCTTCCTTGCTACGCTGCCCAATGCTCGTTAGGCCGTGGATAGGAGGGGGGAAGGCTTGGCGACGGGTGTTCGCCAAGCCTTCGTTACTATCGCAGGTACTCTGCAGCCGTTGCGCTCTTATTACTTAAACGTATCCTCGAATACCAGCCAGTGATCGGCTCCATACGGTCCCGGATAAGTATACGGGTCGGCCACGTACAGCACGAATATCCTCTTGACGTTCGGCCCTGCATACAGCATGAGACCTCGCTCGAACTCCTGCACTGCACCTCCTCCAGGTATGAAGCCGGGCGGTAGAGCCGTCGGGGTAGCGGTGGGGTTGGGCGCCAGCGTGGGCGTCATAGAAGGTATGGGGCCGGGATACTGCGGCTGCTGGTTGGAGACTGCCACCGTTTCAGGGGCAGTAGCCCACCCCAGCCTCTCGCGCACACGGGCACCCGTGCCTTCGCGCCAGACCTTGCCGAAGCCCTTCTTGGGGGCATAGAATCCCGAGGGTGGGCTCATATCAGGCTCGCCTTCGCCCTCCGCGTAGTTATCCGCGAACCGCTGCAAGGTGCCGTCCTCGAACAGCACCATTATGGTCCTGCTGCCATAGGGCCCATAGCCCATGTAATCCGTCAGGCCCAGCATGTACCCATGCTGGAACGGCTGGTAGGCTACCGTAACGCCGCGCTCGACGTTATTAGGGCAACCAAGGTTCCTCGGCACCGTGGGGTTGTCCGACCACACCTTGCCGAAGCCCCGTATGGGCACCGTGTTACAGGCACGCGCCGGTATCGAGGGGGTGGGAAATGCCTGGGGCTTGCCCGCGTCCTGGTAGCGCCACGAGTAGTAGTGCTGGCCGATATTGCCCATCTGCACCTTGAAGCCCTGCGGCGCGGTCGGTACGTAAGTGAGCACGCGGCGTTCGTAAGGCTGTACCAGCACGGCGGTGTTGCTCACTCCCGCGATCTTGACGCTGGCCCAGTACGCCTCGCCGATAGGGTAGCCGGTAGCGTAGAAGTACGGGTCGTTCAGCCGGGCGTTGACGGTCTTGCCCTTCTCAATTACAGGACCGTTCTGGTTGAGGAACTGCCAGAAGACATCGGGTATGTTGTGCCGTGTAGCAGGCTCAAAATAGGCATACTTCACAGCATATGTGCTATAACGCCCATCCCTGCCTGGGGTGCCTTGCCTGCTGATGGTGTCGTCTATCACCTGGCCAATCCGGCCGTTGGTATAGTCGTTCGTGACAAAGCGGAAACTTGCATAGGTCGGCGCACTCAGGTCGTCCATGTCCGAGGCAATGTCGATCTCGGCGGGCCAGCGGTAGACATATTTGTCGTTGCCTGTCTGCATCTGCCCCGAGATAAGCTCCCTGGTAAGCAGGCCGTTGGTCACGTAAAAACGGTCGGCCTTGTTGCCGTTGGGATTGTTTATCTCCATGCGGCTCTTGTCGAAATACTGCACCAGGTGCTGCCCGCCCGGCCCCTCGGCGTAGTCCTCGTAGGCGCGAGAGCCAGGCGTTGGCCCCCAGAAGTAGCTGCGCTTCACGCTGCCATTGTCTACAAGCTCGTCGGTGCGCGTCCAGAGGGTCTTGAATGCGTCATCTGCGAAGTTGGTGGGTATGGCGCGCACGGTGTTCGCGGTGTTGCCTGTGTGGGGCGCGGACGCCGGTGCGGCCATCGCCACCGTCGATATCAGCCCGGCCCCGGCCAGCGCGGCCATGAGGGTACCGGATAGTTTGGTTTTCATTTCCCTGCCTCCAAATGCGGTTGTATTGCTCTGCTAATTTTGTGTGACTGGGGTGCGCACCCACTCTCTATCTACAACAACGTGGAAGATACGGCGCGGTTGCGCGGGGACGATGGCGCAACGAAACGGGAGTTGAAATCGTATAAGAAGGCAAGGGAAGTTGCAGACCGGTAGAGACGTTTGGAGGTACAGGGCAATGTTTCTGGCATTAGGTTTTCTAGCTACATTCGTAGCTTTTAGAGGTGGGTTTCCGTTCTTCTTCATTTTCATGATGGTCATGTTTATCTGCATGGCGCGCAGAGGTGGCCGTCGAGGGGGCTGGTATAACAGGAGCTGTGCCCCTCAGCACAATCCGTGGCAGGGCGCTGAGCAGCAGAGACAGCCTTCCTCCGAGGAAGCAAGGCCTTACCAGGCACACCCCGGCGCTCCCGGCAACCCCTATAACGGCGACTATGCCAGCCACGGCAACGAAGGCACCCCCACCGTGCGCACAGACATGAACAGCGGCGCAGGGACCGTCCGTGTTGATAGCATCCCCGGCACCAGCGGCCAGCCCACCACCCCACTACCCGAACAACCCAGGGCTCGCGTCCAGAACGACCACTTATAAAGACGGAAACGCCAAGACGCCAGGGACCCGCCAAGTTAGTGAAGGTTTAGAGAGTGCAGAAAAGGACCAGGGTACGTGATGTCGTACCCTGGTCCTTTTGCTTGAAAAACAATCCTTAAGCTTGGCGGGTCCCTGGCGTCT
>JAXDKH010000270.1:0-3111 GCA_034667185.1 Chloroflexia bacterium
GCGCACGAAGTACGGCTGGAACGTGCCGCCCTGCTCCCAGGCGTGCCCCTCGGACTCGAACGGCACCACCCGCCTCTCAGTCATGAAGCCCGCGCTTTCGTAGCCCATCTCCTCGATCGTCTGCGCGACCTGGCCGTAGATGTCTGAACCTGAGGCGGCTGCCTGCACTACACGCGGTCGCTCCACCATAATCTCCCTGGTGGTGAACTCCGGGCGACCCAGCACCAAGCTGCCTTCGACTGCGTTGCTCTCGCTGAAGAACAGGCCGAGGCCATGCCCCTGTAGCCAGCTTTCGAGGCCGGGCCGCTCGTACTGGGTGCCGTCGGACGCGGTAGCGTAATAGCCGGGACGGTAGGCGCACTCCGGCAGCCAGATGGCGCGGGGCACCTTGCCGAAGTGCCGCGTGCTGGCGCGTTTGCCGATAGCAAGCTGGGCGTCAATCGTGGAGTCGCGCTGCATGAGGGGCAGGTAGGGGTGCGTGGCGGCTGAGGTGATGATTTCGATGGCCCCGGCGTCTTGCAGCCGGCGCAGACCGCCTATAATGTCACGGTTGAAGCGGTTGCGGAATGTTTCGAGCACGTGGGAGTACCAGTCGACGTAGAAGTGCGCCAGGTAGAGGAAATGTGCCTCGCCACTTGCCTCGAAGCGTTGAACGTCGTCCTGTGCTGAGGCGATCTCCTGTTCCAAGTAAGCCTCGAAGTTGCTCACGATCACCGGGTCGGCCAGTTGCTCGGCGAGCACGGGTGTAACGCCCAGGGTCACTTTGGCCTGTATGCCGCTTTCCAGCAGGTCGGTGAGCGCCTCCAGCAGCGGCACGTAGGACTCGGCCATGACCTCGTGCAGGCTCTCCTCCCCGTGCGGCCACTTGCCCGCGCCCCTGTAGAACGGCATGTGCGAGTGCAATACGAAAGTAAATCCCCCCAGCTTCATAATACCCCCTCGTGAGAGTTATGAGTTATTAGTTGAAGATAGCTAACTCATAACTCATAACTCAAGACAAATACCGCCATGATGTCATTGACGTTGGTGCCTGTTGGGCCGAGCATCAGTGCGTCGCCTACGTGTGCCAGATAGGTGTAGCTGTCGTTGTTCGCCAGCGCGGCGTGGTGATCGAGGCCCAGGGCTTCTCCTTCTGCAATTGTAGTGCCGTCCACAATGGCCCCGGCGCTGGGGGAGCTACCATCGCCGCCGTCGGTAGCCAGGGAAGCGACCAGCACGCCCGGCCCCAGACCCTTGATGCCTGTGGCTGCGCTCAACGCCAGCTCTGTGTTGCGCCCGCCGACCCCCTCGCCCCTCACCGTCACAGTCGTTTCGCCACCGAAGAGCACGCACCCCGGTTTTGCTATCGGCCTGCTATACGTTGCTATCTCCTTTACCACGCTGGCTAGCACCAGCCCGACCTCTGAAGCTTCGCCCTCGACATACGTTGACATAATCACAGAGTTGAGATCAAGCTCACGTGCTTTGGCGTCTGCGGCCTCTACGGCGAGCACGTTGCTGGCAATAATTACGTTCTCCACGCGCGCGAACAGAGGGTCATCGGGCTTCGGTGTTTCCTCTATGTCGCCACGCATGCCCGCTTCGAGCATGTTCAGCACCGAAAGTGAAACGGCGCGGGATAACCCATAGTGGTGGAGAATGTCGAGTGCGCCTTGGAAGGTCGTAGGGTCCGGGGCTGTGGGGCCTGAGGCTATGACGTCGAGAGGGGAGCCGGTAACGTCGCTGAGTATGAGCGACAGCACGCGGGCGGGTGCGGCTGTGCGGGCCAGGCGGCCACCGGAGATGCGCGACAGGTGCTTGCGGACGGTGTTCAACTCGTTGATGGTAGCGCCCGCGCGTAGCAGTACCTGGGTGGTCTGCTGTATATCTTCGAGCGTGAGGCCGCCGGCGGGTGCCTGCATGAGGGCAGAGCCGCCCCCAGATATGAGGCAGAGTACCAGGTCGTTCTGCCCTGCCAGTGCCGCCATCTCCAGCAGCCGTCCGGTGGCTTCTACACCTCGCCGGTCGGGCACCGGGTGGCTCGCCTCGACTACCTGGATGCGTTCGAGGGGTGCATCCCCGCCATGCCCGTCCTTGACTATCACCAGGCCGGCGGCTATGCGCTCGCCCAGCACTTCCTCGGCGGCCCTGGACATGGCAGCCCCGGCTTTGCCCGCCCCGAGCACGTAAATGTCGCCTGCTACGCCCGAGAAGTCGCGACCTTGCAACGACCTGAGCACAGCGCGGTAGGGGTCGGCGGCATCGAGCGCAGCCCGCAGCACCTGCATGACTACATCCCTGTGCCTCGACATACGTACCGTGCTGCCCTGCTCCAATGCTTGTCCCACCCGCAGAAAGGTTGACGGTACCATAGCACAGGGGCATGGTACCGTCAAGGCATCTACATTACAGCAAAATGCTCAGCTCTCAACTTACTGTCTGTGCGACGGCATGGACAGGGGCAGTGAAGTCCTAGGAGCCTCCACCAAACAAGCCCCCGCGCAGCCGCTGCCCAAACCAGCCCCAGACCTGCTCGGACTGCATCGGAGTCCAGCCGTAGGAGTTCGTCAGCGACAGCCAGGCGCTGCGGTCGCCCTCTTCGAACTGGCGCTCCAACTCTTCCATCTGGGTTTCAGATATGTTGTCCAGCACGTCGGGCCGGCTGGAGCCTCCTCCGCTGCCGCCCTCGCCCCCCGATCCACCTTGTAGTCCACCCTGGCTATCGTTCATTGCAAACCTCCATAGTGACTGCGCTTCATCTTATGCGCTGGGCTTGTGGACAAAGCGTCCTTCAGTTTTACCAGCAATAATCGAGCCTCGTGCTCGAGAGGCGCAGGTCATTTCTTGATTGCCACCACCTCCAGGTATTCGCCCGGCACCATCATCTTCTCACTACCTGACCTGTTGAACCTGGCTGCAAGCTCGCTCATATTGTGCGCGAGGGATTCTTTGCCTGCTTCATCGAGAGCTGCAAAAGCCCTGAGCGTGGGACCATAATACTCTCGCCAAAACTCTATCCAGTGCTCTGCCGATAGGTAGCGGAATGTGAAAGCACGTCGCGTGACCGTCAGCGAAGAAATGCTATCGCCGAAAAGTTCTCGCAGCCTCTCTTCCGTACCCCACAAGGTTGGC
>JAXDKH010000271.1:0-3123 GCA_034667185.1 Chloroflexia bacterium
CAGTTGGCAGTCGTTCTTTGTCACAATGTAAGAACAAAGACTGCAAGACCACATGCGTACACCAATTCCCCTTCTTCCTTACCCACCTGATTCCTCACTACGTTCGGAATGACAAGGTCACGTTTGGGCGCTGACATTCCGGCCTGTCAGACCTGCCAGACTCTACATGCGACCTGTCGCCGCGAAGCAGACAGACACTAAGTTGGAGAAATACAATGAGGAAAATCAGCTACATGGGCGACGTACCAGGGCCGTTGAACGTACAGTGTCCCAGGTGCGGGGGCAAGGCGGAGTACGACCTGCCATTCGACCTGTACACGGCGGCCCAAGGAGAGCCACCGAGCGAGGACCGTCCCCTCCACCGCTGGGGCGGCTGGCTTGTAGCCGAGAAGTACCCCTCGGTGAAGCGCTGGCATGCCGCGGCAGAGGGGATCAGCGAGAGCGACGGCATCGTGAAATGTTCGCAGTGCCACCTGGTCGCGGAGTACACCTTGCGCTGGCCGCACGACGCTTATTACCAGTGGGACATCAGGGGCAACACGCTCTGGGCCTTCAATCTCGAACACGCCCGTGTCCTGGGAGAGTTCCTGGGCAGTAAGGATAGGGACGTCACGCGTTTCCCCCAGTACGCGCGCAGCTTGATGAAAATCCCCGGCGAGTTATTGTCAGCCAAGGTGCGCGACGATATAGCCACGGAAATCTCTAACATATTGCGGCGCGAGGCGAAACGATAGTGGGGTCCCAAAACACAAAATAAGGGAGCCGGTCGAGGATGCCAGACCGGCTCCCTCTTTGCGTTTTTACTTCCGACTCTCAGACGGGAACTTGCAATCCCAATCGCTCGGAGAGCCAGGCCACCCTGTCCTCCCGGGCTTGCGGGGCTTCAATCTCGTGGTCGGTGTCGTACCAGGCTATCTGCTTGGGTCCCGGCGCGGCCTCGTAGAACTCCAGCGCCTTCTCTTCGGGCACAAAGCGGTCGGTGCGCCCAAACTGGAAGAAGAACGTAGCATCTTTCGCCCGTGCGATATGGGTAATAGGGTCCAGTTCGGAGATGCGGCGCACGTAGGCGTCCAGCTCCTCACCCTCTAGCTTCGCATCGAACAGGTACCACTCCTTGAAGCGCGGGGTAGCGGCGATGATGTTGTAGGAGCGCACCCGGTCGTCCCAACCCGCCACAATCGACCCAAACATGCCGCCGAAGTCGTGCCCCACCAGGGCTATGCGCTCGCTATCGACGCCGGGCTGAGAGGTGAGCACATCCAGCGCCCGCCGCAACTCTATAACCTGGCGCGTAGAAGCATCGTAATCGTCGGCTAGGTCGCGCTGGGTGTACCACTCGTGGGGCGACCACATGGTATCCGGCAGCAGCGAGACTACTCCTCTCTCGGCCATGAGTAGGGCTTCTTCGAGGAATTGTATGCGGTTGGAACTTGGCTTGGGCGGCTCGTACCAGTGCACGTAGAGTATGCCCGCGAAAGGGCCGCTGCCGGGCGGTGTCACCAGATAAGCGCCCGCGCGTCGAGTGCTGCCCGGCACGTCAAAACTGACATCCCGCACCGTGATGCCGCCGCGCTGCTCCCGGCTTACCTCCTGCACATCGAACGCCGCCGACCTGTCGTAATCGAACATGTTGACTTCTCCTGCGGGTAAAGTTGTTTGTCTTGCCACCTTATCTCGTATTTTCCCAAGTCCACTCTCAATCCGGCTACGCCTCAGACGGCCTGCACCAATGGCTGCGCCAGCCAGGAGCGAATCGGCGGGTCGTGCTCAAGGTAGTAGCTGACTGTGCAGGCCGATACCAGTTCGGCCAGGGCACGGCCAGCCAACGTGTCGAATCTGTCCGTCGCAAACAGGTCCTCCTCGGAGATGGGAATCAACAGTCGCAGGATTTCGTTGAAAGCCTCACGCGATGCTTCCACTAGGTTAGCCGCCGAGTTGTGGCCGGAATTGAGCCTTTGAACGCTGCTGAGGTTGGCCGAAAGCTCCTGTATACTTGCAAGTAACCCAACCAGCTGGCGTTCTTGCTCGTACAACGCGGTTACCATGTCAACTACACTGGGACCATCCTCACCGACGGGCAGCCACATCCGCCCGGCCCCTACCCGCAATAGCAGCATCTCCCACCGGGCCCGTTCAACACGCATTGCATCAATAAACTGCTTCTTTGTGAGCCTTTGGTCCATATACTGCTCCTGTCAGGGCCGAAAGTTGGATCGCCGCACCGAAAGTAGCTGAGGGCTTGTATTGTGCCTCGTAACCGCTTATACTGTCAAAAGTGGTTACAGTATAGATGAAGCCTTGTAACCTGTCAATAGGCAAATATCAGTTACAAAACAGCAATCACGGGGCAAACATGGCTACAGCACATGAAGGCAAAGAGGTCCAGCCAGTCATCGATTTCAAACAGATATGTATCCATTTCGCTGACCAGATACTGTGGCGGGCCAGCGACCAGCCGCAAGAGAGGTTGACTGAGCCTGATAAGCTCTTACGCTTCGCGGGGCGAGTAGGCATTTTAGAGGAAGGCGAGCTAAATTACCTGCGCGAGCGTATGGCCGAGAATCCTATAGAAGCCCAGGCGGCACTGGAGAGGGCCAAGGCGGTACGGGAGGCGACATACCACATCCTGTTTGCTGTCGCCAACCACATGCCGCAGGACCCTGCCCACGTAGCCCTGCTGAACGAGGCAGTGGCTGAGGCCCAGGACCAGATGCATCTTGTGCCCGGCAAGCCCGGCGACAGCTTCGAGTGGCGGTGGAAGAGCGACAAGCCGCAGTTCGACGTGGTGCTATGGACCGCGGCGCGCTCAGTTGCCGACTTGCTCACCTCGGAGGAGTTGAAGAAGGTCAAGTCATGCCCCGGCGAGGGCTGCGCCTACCTCTTCATGGACCTCAGCCGCAACGGCAAGCGGCGCTGGTGTGAAATGGACGTCTGCGGCAACCGCAACAAAGTAACGCGCTTCCGCCAAAGCCACCACAGGTAAGAGACGAAACCGCCAAGACGCCAAGGACGCCAAGAACGCGCCAAGATTAGGGATTGTTATTCAAGCAAAGAGGACCAGAGTACGAAATCATGTGCCCTGGTCCTCTTTGCACTCTCTAAACCTCTATTCTCTTGGCGGGT
>JAXDKH010000272.1:0-6700 GCA_034667185.1 Chloroflexia bacterium
TTGGGGATGCTGATGGTAAGAGGAAACATGTGCCTCAATAGGAAGAGTCAAGAAGCGGCTACTGATCCTTCGCTGCGCTCAGGATGACAGGGTGGGGTTCGGGTGCCCATACCCGGAATAGGAGGGCTACCCAACAGGGCACGATGCATCGTGCCCCTACGCTCCTCCCAAACCATAATCTTCTTTGCGCGTTCTTTGCGTCTTTGCGCCTTTGCGTTTTCGTCTCCTTGGCATTCGATAGACAAGACTTTCATTATGTTGTAAGATACGCTGCACTGCGTATTTGTGCGTGGGCGAGCACCACTTTAGTGTGCGTGTCGGTCCACCATGAAACACGCGATGCAGGTACGCACGTATATAGTGCTGGGCGAACCAGTGTAGTGCGGTGAAATGTGCGGAGGTGTGAAGCATGGTTGGTTCGGGAAGAGTAATCGGCCTGGTGCTCATCGGTGTGGCCGTCGTCATGTTCCTCGGCGCGGGCATCTTCGTGTTCGGCCAGATGAACCAGACGGGCACCCAGATGCAGTCCGGTGGGGCCGCGCTCACGATGGGCTGCGCTCTGCTGGTGGCGGCGGTGGTCGCCGGGTTCGGCGTGTGGTTCCTTATGCAGGGGCGCTCCGAGGCGGTCCAGTTCGCCGACGTTGAGAAAGAGAAGCGCATCCTCAACATCATCCAGACGCAAGGCACCGTGCAACTTGGCACAGTCGCGCTCGAAACCAACATGCCGATGGACCAGGTGAAGTCGGCCATCTACGACCTGGTGGGGAAGGGTCTCTTCACCGGCTACGTGGACTGGCGCAGCGGCAAGCTCGTGTCGTCCGATGCGGCGGCCATCACCACCGCTGCCATCTCCGGCAAGTGCCCCAACTGCGGCGCTCCCCAGGTGGTCGGCGGCAAGGGCGTCATTCGCTGCGAATATTGCGGCACCGAGTTCTTCCTGCCCCCCGCCGAGCAACGCGCCGCCGCGCAGGCCGCCGAGGCCGCCCACCCGCCCACCACACCCCAATAGCCCAAGAGTATTGCACAGCAGTCTCAGCACAAAGGTAGTCTGATGCTAAGTCCGCACAAAACCCCCAGGAGCGCACAAGGTACGCAGCATACGCGGCGCTCTCTGATGCTAACCATGTGGCTACTGCTGTCGCTGTGTGTCACAGCCGCGCTGGCGCTGGCCCCGGACACCGCGATGGCCCAGGAACGCCAGTTCCACATGGACCGCTATGATTCGCGCATAACGGTGAACACCGACGGGTCCCTCGACATCGAGGAGACCCTTGTTTATGTCTTCCAGGGGCAGTACCGCCGGGGCCTGCGCACCTGGGATACGGACAAACTGGAGAACATGGGCGACTTTCAGGTGGCCGAAGTGGTGAATGGTGGGGAGGTACCGTACAACGAGAGTAACTTCGCCCCCGATGAGCCTTCGACCAGCGGCACACCAGGCACTTTCGGCGTAGAAAACGGCAACCCAACGCGGGTGCGCTGGGTATACCAGGGCGGACCGACTCCAACCTCCGGCACCACGGAAAAGACTTTCATCATCCGCTACCACGTTGATGGCGCGATGCGCGTCTACAGTGACCGAGACGAGTTCGACTGGTACGCCGTGCCGCCCGATTGGCAGGCACCCATCAACAGCAGCCGGGTGGAAGTCGTGCTACCAGAAGGCACCGATACCAGCGGCTTCACGACCGCGACTGTGCCCCGCAACGCCGAGGTGAGCAAGCAGGGCAACACCATCGCCTACAGCGCGCAGAGTGGGCTGGACGGCGGCTTCGAGGTGGGCGCGCAGATACCCAAGGGCATCCTGAGCGCCACGGCACCCGGCTGGCAGAGCGCGATCGATGCCCAGGAGCGCGACAAGGCGCAGTTCGAGCGCATCAAGCCCATCGTTGACCTGGCGGTGCTGTTGCTCAGCTTGCTTGTGGGCGTGGGCGGGGTGCTCTTCGTGATCCGCCGCTGGTACCTCAACGGGCGTGACAAGCCGGTCAAGCTCTTCAGCGACTATGTAGCCGAGCCGCCGAGCAACCTGCCGCCCGGCCTTGTGGGCACCCTGCTAGATGAATCGGCGGATGTGCGCGACGTGATTGCCACACTGGTGGACCAGGCGCGCAAGGGCAACCTGACGATACAGGAGACGCGCACCCCCGGCTTCCTCACCCAATCCAAGGACTTCGAGTACCGGCAGTTGGGTAACAAGGTAGAGTACCGCTTCGAGGAGATGCTGCTCAATGCGGTGTTCAAGGGTGGCGGCGTAACCAAGCTGTCCGAGTTGAAGAACACGTTCTACACCCAGTTGCCGCCAATTTACGAGGAGATGTACAAAAGCCTGGTTGCCCTCAAGTACTTCCCCGAGAACCCCAAGGCGGTGCGCAGCCGCAACATGGGCGCGGGCTGCGGGGTAGGCGTACTCGGGGCGTTGGTGCTGTTCGGGAGCATCGCAATTGCCCCGGCCTTCACCTCGATGCTGCCGCTGTTGGGTGTGGCGATAGGGCTGGTGGGCCTGGTGTGGGTGTTCACGTCGAGCGCCATGCCAAAGAAGACCGACTTCGGGGCCGAGGAAACGGCCAAGTGGCGGGCCTTCTCCAACTACCTGCAGCAGATACAAAAGTACACCGACGTGCAGGCAGCCGCCGACAAGTTCCAGCAGTACCTGCCCTACGCCGTGGCCCTGGGTATCGAACGACAGCTTATCAGCCAGTTCAACAACGTACCCGCCGCCATGCCGCCTTACTACGCCCCTTATGGCTGGTACCCTTATGGCTATTACCCAGTAGGAGTGGGCGGCACAGGCCAACAAGCGGGCGGCGTCCAGGGTGGGCCAACACCCAGCTTCGACCCAGGCGGTGCCATGCAGGGCATGAGCGACTCGCTGGCGGGCGCGATGCAGGGCATGGCCGACAGCTTCACCACTATGGTTAATTCCGCGTCCAGCGCCCTCACCAGCTCGCCCTCGTCCAGCGGTAGCGGTGGAGGCGGTAGCTGGGGCGGCGGTGGAGGCTCCTTCGGCGGAGGCGGCGGAGGCGGTGGAGGCGGTGGAGCGGACTAATGAGTGATGAGGACTGAGGACTGAGTAGATTTGAGGTGAGTCGCAACCTTGGGCCTCAAAACAACGTAGCTAGTGACGGGGCGACGTGGGGTAGCTGAGGTAACTCAGTCCTCAGTCCTCATCACTAAAGAAGGAGAGAAACGCATGGATATAAGAGACCGCGTAATGGGCGACCAGCCCAACGATTTCTTGCATAAGATCGCCAGCATCATACCTGGCTATAAAGGCTACGTGGACCGGGAGCGCAGGCGCGATGCAGACCGCCTCCTGCGCACCGAGCTGGCTCACCGCTACCAAGCTGAGCTTACCCGCCTCAAGCGAGTGCAGCAGGGGCTCCTCAAGGGCGGCGACCTGAACTCGATAGGCGAGATTGACGGCGTATCGGGCAAGCTCCAGCGTTTCATCGACCGCCTGCAAAATGCCACCTACGGCTACGCCGGCCTGTTCGCCCCCGTCAAGGTAGAGGGCGAAGAACTGGACCAGATATACGCCTTCGACATGGCCCTGGCCAGCGGGGTCGATACCCTCTCCGGCGCGATTGGTGCCGTGGAGTCGGCGGCTGAAGGCCAGGCAAAGGGCGAAGCAAGGTCGGCTATCGACCACCTCTCGTCCGTAGTGAACGACCTCAACGACCGCTTCGACCAGCGTTCCGACCTGCTCACCTCCGGCACGACCATACCGCAGGACCAGTACCAGGCAATGGTCAGCGGCTTCCAGCAGCCCGCAGGCTCGCAGTCCGGTGCGGCTGGCGGCCAATACGCTCCCTACGGCCAGGCCGGGCAGCAGGGTCAAGGACAGGCCCAGCCTGAGACCCCCTCACCCTATGCGCAGCAGGGCCAAAGTCCCAGCACCACGGCCACAGGCTCAGCGGGCACTTATGGTGGACAGGGCTATAGCGGCGGCGCACCCACAACCGCTATGGGTTCAGCCGGGGGCGTAGCCACCACCGGGCAGGCCGGCATCGCGGGTTCTGGGGCTTCGCTGGACGACGTGGAGTCGCCCACCAGCACCGGACCGATAGCCACGGCAGCAGCGGGTCAGGACTACAACATGCTGCCCGTGGACGACCCCAGCATCTCCGGCTCCAGCGGCACCCCTACCACGAGGGTCCCGTGGGGTGGAGCGCTACCCCACGACCCTGCTGTGGACAGCATGGCCCAGGGCAACCAGGGCTTCGCTGGCACTCCCACGAGCAACGACCAGGGCGGCAGCAGGCCCATGACCGAAGGCGGCGAAGCAGGCACCGGCATCGAGTCGGCCTCGTCTCCTGCCGCGGCCCCAGGTGCTCCCGGTGGCGACATCGTGGACAGCATGGACCTGGCGAACAACATGAATGCAATGTCCGACCCCGGTAGCGTCTCCGGCACCGACCTGAGCGTGGACCCAACTGGCCCCTCAAGCAACCTGGGTGGCAGCACCACCGACCTCAACCTGAATTCAGGCACAACGGGACAGAACTCGTAAGAGGAGCGGAACATAAGAGGAATTTTGGAAATTGGAATTTCGAATTGCGAATTTAGAAGCAAAGCAATTCGACTTCCGAAATTCCAAATCAAATTCGCAATTCGAAATTCCAATTTCCAAATTAGGAGGCACAAAATGGGTATGTTGGAAAGACTATCGACGCTGATACGGGCCAACATCAACGACATGCTCGACCAGGCGGAAGACCCGGAGATCATGCTCAACCAGATCCTGCGCGACATGGAAGGCGAGTTGCAGCGGGCTCGCTCGCAGGTGGCCGAGATGATGGCCCAAGAGCGCATCTTACGCGACGATCTCAAGGCGGAGCACGATAAGGCGCGGCACATGGAAGAGCGCGCCATGAACTACGTCAGCCAGAGCAACGACACGCTGGCCCGCGAGGCTCTCAAGCGCAAGTCAGACGCCGACGCCAACGCCGAGGTGCTCCAGCAGCAGCTTAACGCCCAGAGCGAGATGGTGGGCCGCCTGCGCTCGCAGCTTGACGCTTTGCAGGACAAGTACCAGCAGGCGCTTAACAACCGCGAGTCGCTGATTGCCCGCCATCGCCGCGTGAAGACGCAACAGCAAATGACCCAGACAGCGCGCGACCTGGACGTGACCGACTACAGCAGCGACCTGTCCCGCATGGAGCAGCGCATCCGCGTGGCCGAGGCCCGCACCGACGCCGAGCGCCAGCTTGATACCGACGCCGGTGAGCAGGACGCTGACGCGGCATTCGACACCAACGAGCGCAACGCCCACATTGACGACGAGCTTGCCGCCCTCAAGCAGCGGATGGGCGTCGGCGGTAGCGGAGGCAGTGGAGGCAGTGGAGGCAGTGGAGGCGAAGCCCCTCGTGGCGACGGCGGCTCCGATACCCAGCGCATTGGTATGGCCCAGGGCGGACAGTAGTTAAGTTCCGAGTACCGAGTTCAGAGTTCCGAGTGGTTTTGAGTCCTACTCGGAACTTGGTACTTGGAACTCTGAACTCTGAAGGAGAAGAGAATGGCGTTACTTGATGTAATTGAATTTCTAGACCCGACGGGCAGACAGATGGTGCACCGGGTGCCGGAAGGTGGATCGGGCGAGTTCCGGCTGGGGTCGCAGTGTATCGTGCGCGAGAACCAGGCCGCGGTCTTCTTCCGCGACGGCAAGGCTCTCGACGTGCTGGGGCCGGGCCGGCATACGCTGTCCACCGCCAATATCCCGATACTGACCGACCTGCTATCGATCCCGTTCGGCGGCACCTCGCCCTTCCGTGCGGAGGTCTACTTCGTCAATTTGGCTGACCTGATTGACATGAAGTGGGGCACGACTGAGCCGGTTACCTTCCGCGATACCGAGTTCGGCATGGTACGCCTGCGCGCCTTCGGCACATACTCGATGGCCGTGGCCGACCCGCAGTTCTTCGTCAACCGAATCGTGGGCACACAGGGTCTGTATGAGACGGGCCAGATAGAGGACTACCTGCGCTCAATCATCGTGTCGCGCTTCAACGACCTGATGGGCACCACGATGAAGACCCTGCTCGACCTGCCCCAGTACTACAACGAGCTGGGCGCGGGTCTGCGCACGGCGGTCACGGAAGACTTCGCCAACCTCGGCCTGAACCTCAAGGCGTTCTTCATCACCTCGATCACACCCCCCGAGGAAGTGCAGAAGAGGATCGACGAGCGCACGGGCATGGGCGTGGTCGGCAACATGCAGCAGTACATGCAGTACCAGGCCGCGCAAGCCGTGGGCAACCTCGGTGAGGGCGGTGGCGGGGGCGGCAGCGCAGGCGACGTTGCAGGCGCTGGTCTCGGCCTCGGTGCCGGCATGGGCCTCGGCGCGGGCATGGCGCAGATCATCGCGCAGGGCATGCAGGGCGGCCAGGGCCAGGGCCAAACCCAAGGTCAACAGCAGTCGTCCGCGCAGCCCGGCAACCAGCCCGCCGTGCACGCGTCCACCAGCACGTGCTACAACTGCAACGCCCAGATCCCGGCAAACACCAAGTTCTGCCCCGAATGCGGCGCTAACCAGTCACCCAAAGTCTGCGCGAACTGCGGCACCTCCAACATGCCCAACGGCAAGTTCTGCACCAATTGCGGCAACGCGCTATAAGCGAGAAGAGACGAAAACGCAAAGACGCAAAGGACGCAAAGGACCCGCAAAGATTAAGGTCTGTTGAGCTCTAAGCAAGAGTACCGG
>JAXDKH010000273.1:0-5504 GCA_034667185.1 Chloroflexia bacterium
ACGCAGTGAAGAATCTCGTCCTCTACAATGATGCTTCCACTTTCTTTCAGAGGACCGCTAGCATTACCAGGAGAAAAGTGAGACTTGTGTGCTGAAGGACGAGATTCTTCACTGCGTTTAGAATGACAAAGTCGCGGCTGTGGGTGCTCCTCTCCTGCTTCTACACAGCCGTGTAACATAAGACCCCGCGCTTGTTGTGGGCACGCGACTTGCCCCATAATGGTCCGGTTGCGCATACGATAGGAGGCATATGGCAGGCGAGTTAGCAGGCAAATACGCGGGGCTGGTCCTTGATATGGACGGCGTGCTCTACCGGGGCGACCAACGGCTGGAGGGCGCCAGGGAGCTATTCCCTGCTTTGCGTGGGGCAGGTATTTCCTTTATACTTCTCACCAACAACGCTACGCTCACGGCTCAGGATTTCTCGGACAAGCTGATGCGGATGGGTATCAGCGTCGGCACGAGCGATATCCTTACTTCGGCGGGTGCGACGGCTACTTACCTGGCCGCCAACTACCCGGAGGGCGGCGGTGTGTACGTGCTGGGTGAGGAGGCGCTGGTCCGCACGATTGAGGCCGTACCCAACTTCCGCAGGGAAATTGAGCGACCTGATTTCGTGGTGGCGGGGCTGTTCTTTGGCTTCGACTACGACGCGCTACGCCGGGCATGTATCGGCATAAGGAAGGGTGCGCGCTTCATTGCCACCAACGTCGATACAACCCTGCCGGTGGAAGGTGGCGAGTTCTGGCCTGGGGCAGGGAGCCTGGTAGCAGCGGTGCAGGCATGCTCGGGAGTGGCCCCCACCGTTATAGGCAAGCCCAGCGTGCACGGGGCTGAAATGGCTCTCGCCAGGATGCAGCTTCCAGCGGAACGGGTGCTCTGTGTGGGCGACCGGCTGGATACCGACATTGTCATGGGGCGCGACGCGGGCATGCCAACCGCCCTGCTGCTCACGGGCGTGTCACAGCGCCCCGACATCGAGCGGACGGGCATTGTCCCCGACTATATTTATCAAGACCTACCCGCGCTGATGTCGGCGCTCGGCATCGAGTGAGCGCGCAAGGGAGAAAATACAACCATGAAAGAAGTGGTTAGAACGGACCGCGCTCCGGGCGCGATCGGCCCTTATTCGCAGGGCATCAAATATGGTGGGTTAGTCTTCACCGCAGGGCAGGTCGGCTTTGACCCGTCCACGGGCCAGCTTGTGCAGGGCGGCGTGGAGGAGCAGACCCGACGCGCCCTGGAAAACCTCAGCGCGGTCCTTGAAGCCGCCGGTACGTCGCTCAAGCAGGCGGTGAAGATAACGGTGTTCTTGAGCGATATGTCGCTTTTCGATGCCATGAACGGCGTCTACAAGGAATTCTTTGGCGACCAGCCACCGGCACGCACGACCGTGGCAGCGGCGGGCCTCCCGCGCAACGCCCTGGTGGAGATTGAATGCGTGGCCGCGCTCGATAACGAGCAGTAGGTCGCGGGGTATAAGGAGACAGATGGCAACTGTAGGAAGCAGGCTCGCGGCTTCGGAAAAGTGGGAAGACGAGCCCTTCAGGTTCGATTACGAAGACGCAAAGACGGTCGAGGGCCGGGGTGAGCTACGCAAGGGCACCCGCGACCTTGCGGCACTCAGGCTCGAAAGGTGCCTTGAGGCCATCAGCGAGCACACGGGCAGTTTGCTTGAGATAGGCTGCGGGGCCGGGCGTTACACTCGCGCCTTTCTGCACTACCGGCCCGACCTTGAAGTGCATGGCTGCGACATCTCGCAGATAGCCCTCGAAGAGGCAAGACAGGCGGATCGCACCGGGAAGATAGACTACACATTGGGCGACGCCCTCGACCTTCCTTATCCCGACAACTCTTTCGATATCGTGCTGCTATTTGATGTCTTCGAGCACGTCACGGATGTGGGCAAGGCAGCCGCCGAAGTAGCGCGGGTGCTCAAGCCCGGTGGGGTGTTCCACTGTTTCGTCCCATGCGAAGGCAACAAGCGCACGATATTCGCCCTGTTGCGACATAGCAAGCGCGTACCGATACACATGTGGAAGCGCGTGCATATCGGCCACATCCAGGTGCTGACGACGAAGCAGATGCAGCAGATACTGCTCCGGCGCAAGCTGCGCGTGACCGATACCACATTCTCGTTCCACATACTGGGGCAGGTCCACGACGTATTCGACTACTGGCGGCGGGACATGCTGGCCCGCGAGGACCTGGCGAAGTGGCAGCGCGTGCTGGTCAAGGTGATCAGCCGCGCGGTGTTTATCCCGACCTGGCGTCTGGCCTACTTTGAGGACACCTTGCTGAAGCGGAACGGCGCGGCTATAGGCGTGCACCTGACCGCGCGCAACGAGAAAGCGGCTTAAGATGGTCCGGCGCGAGCATGACCCGGTTTGCGCAGTTATACTGTCACACATGAGCCACTCTGAACGCTACCTGACGTGAGACCTAACTTCTCCCTCCAATCGCTATTAGCCTGGGCCGCCGCACTGGCCGTGTTGCTGGCTCTCTGGCTTCTGCCGCTACCCGGCTCTGTCTTCGGCGAGGAGCAGCTGGCGGCGCAGCGCATGCCCGAGACTCGGCGTACGGCGAATGAAGCCATTTCCGAGTTCTTCAAGGCTCGACAAAGCTACTACGACTTCATCACGAGCCACGACATGGCGGTGATCTCAACTTCGCTACGGTCTTCGCTTCAGCAAGCACTCGCCGAGCCGGAGAACGTTGATGCGAGGGCGCAGGTGCTGCACTGGAGCATCCAGGTGCGCGATTACACGGCGGTGCTGGCGGGCTACGCCGAGGCGGGAGACAAGGTATTCCCGGTGCTCAGACATTACGACGACGAGCTAATGAGTTATACGCGCTCGCTCACGCCGCCCACCGAGGAAGTGCGCGCCCTCACGTTCCCACTTGCCGACCACATGCGCCTCTACCCGCCGCCTGTTGGCGACCTCATGCCCGATCCGCCCTGGATCAAGGCCGATGTCATCAAGTCGCAGTTAGACGCTATTGTGAAGCAAACAGACGAACTGCAGGCCAGCGTCGACTCCAAGGGCAGTGCAGACCAGATTACTGGCACGCTGAATGGCCTGACGAAGCTGGTGAACGACGTCTGGGAGAGTGGCCGCTCGGTGGAACAGGTGGGGCTACAGCATACCAAGTACATCGACCATCTGCAGACCTACGAGACCAAGTTCCAGCAATACCTCGATGCGCACGGCTCGAACAACATATCGGCTGGCCGCCGCACGCTCGCACTTGGGGCCAGCCTGGTCGTCGGGCTGGTGCTGGCAAGTGGAGTGGCCCTGCTGCTCATGCCTCGGCGTCGAACGGCTATCCCTGGAGCATCGGCTTGAGTGGCGTAGCGACTCCGTCCACGCCCGTACCCAGCGCGACCTACGACCGGACGCCCGTAGCGGCCAACGACCCCCGGCTGGCGTTACTCCGGTCCGAGCCTGTGGTGCTGGTGGCTATGCTCGCGTCACTGGCGCTGTACTACTTCGTGCCCAACCTGCCGATCCGTGGGCTGGGACTCGTCGCCTTCTTCGGGCTGACGCTCTACCGCATCGACCTCAGCCTGGCGATGGTCCCTCTCGCGGCACCCCTCTTCTACCACTACTACCCGCTTGGCCGCCTGCAATTCTCGCTGGCCGAAGTGATTATCTTGTGCCAGACAGTCGCCTGGGTCGTCAAGGACGGTCTGACACTGCTACGCACCCGCAGACTCGATTGGGTGGCCGCAACGTTGCGGCAGCCCCTGGTATTGCTCGCGTTGCTGTTCGGCGCGATAGCCACCGTCTGGCTGCTGGTACCGAGCGGGGAAAACCGCCAGTTCGCGATACGCGATTACCGCGTCACCATACTTGAACCGCTACTCTTCTTCCTGTTGGTAGTGCGCTGGCTGCACACTGAGCGCGACATCTGGCGGATGGTTGTGGCCTGGTTGATTGCCTCGGCTGCGGTCGGTTACGTCGGCGTGGAGCAATTCCTGTTCGGTGAAGCCTGGAACATGGAGGGAGTCAATCGCGTTTCGTCGGTCTATCCGAGCGCCACAGCCTTTGGTATATACGCCGGACGGGCGTTAGCTCTCGGCCTCGTGCTCTTCTACTTCCTGCCCCGCGAGTGGAAGCGCTGGCGTCTTGCCGTGGGATTGCTGTCCGCGATAATCGGCCTGGGGGTGCTTTTCAGCTTCGCACGTGGGGCGTGGATAGGAGTGTTCGTTGCTCTCGCAGTGGTTGCGTTGGTCACACGCTATCGCCCCTTACTCATTTCGGTAGCTGGAGTGGTTGCCGCGGGCGTAGTAGCTATGCTGCTGGCCTTCGCGGGCAACGTAGAGAGACTCACCTCAATATTCAACCTGGGCACCGAGGACAACACGGGGGTAGCGCGTTTCCGCATCTGGGAAGCGGCCCGCAGAATACTGCTCGACCACCCCATCCTGGGAATAGGCCAGGACCAGTTCGCCTACCAGGACCCCTCCTACGGCGTACCCACATCCCGCCTCTTTACCACCTCGCACCCGCACAACTTCCTGCTGGACTTCTGGCTCCGACTCGGCCTGCCGGGCCTCTTCTGGATACTCGGCACGCTGGCGTTCGTCACATGGCAGTTCCAGGCGCTCTGGCTCAGACATAAGGGCACCGCGTTGGGTGCGCTATCCCTCGGCCTCATGGCTTCCTTAGTCGATTTCGCCGTTCACGGCCTCCTCGACATGGCCTACTTCACGATGGACCTCGCCCTCACCTTCTGGCTAACTCTGGGCCTCCTGGTGCTAATGAAGAAACTTGGGCCTGTGGTGGACGATGGACGATGGACGATAGACGATGGACGATGGTAAGAGACCTCCCCATCGTCCATCGTCTATCGTCCATCGTCCCCTTCTACGCGTGTGCTTCTTCGCGGTGCTTGCGGGCCTCTTCGATTACGCGGTCGGCTACGTGGCCGGGCACGGGGTCGTAGTGGTCGAACTCCATGTCGAAGCTGCCGCGACCCTGGGTGATAGAGCGCAGGTCGCTGACGTAGCGCTGCACCTCGGACAGGGGCGCGGTCGCGTCGATTACGGTGAAGCCGTTGCCCTGGGGGTTCATGCCCAGCACGCGTCCCCTGCGACCGTTCAAGTCCGACATGATGTCGCCTGTGTAGTTGTCGGGCACGATGATGTGCAGCATCATGATCGGCTCCAGCAGCACGGGCCTGCCGCTTTGCATGCCTTCCTTGAAGGCCTGGTTCGACGCAAGTTTGAATGCCATTTCCGAGCTATCGACTGGGTGGAAGCTGCCGTCGTACAGTACGGCCCGCACGTTGACCACCGGGTAGCCCGCCAGCACGCCTTCTGACAGCGCCTCACGGATGCCCTTCTCCACCGCCGGGATGAAGTTCTTGGGCACAGCGCCACCCACGATGCGGTCGCCAAACTCGAACTCGGCATCGGGGAACGGTTCAAGCTCCAGTACTACGTCAGCGAACTGCCCGTGTCCACCCGTCTGCTTTTTGTGCCTGTAGTGCGCGCGGTC
>JAXDKH010000274.1:0-7400 GCA_034667185.1 Chloroflexia bacterium
CCGGAGCAGACGCTGAGCAAGCTACCTGTGGATAAGCTGCAGGAGTCAGACTACGCCCGCAACCCGATGGGCTTCGGTCCTTACATCGTGCAGTCTTGGAAGCAGGGTGAGGAAATGGTGATGGTTGAGAATCCCAACTACAACCTCACCGCCAAGCCCCTCATCAAGCGCGTAATCAGCCGCTTCCAGACGGACGTAACCCAGAACGTATCACAATTCCTGACCAACAACCTGGACGCTATCGCAGGTGAGGCTTTCGTGGTCCCTCCTGAGCAGTGCCCGCAGATCCAGTCCGCCGGCGGTACCTGCGCGGTTGTGCCCGCGGCTACATGGGAGCACCTGGAGCCGTACTTCGGCTATGCTCCTTTCCAGGACAAGAACGTACGCCAGGCCATCATGCAGGCTATCAACCGCAAGCAGATCGTGGACGTGGTATACAAGGGCGGCGCTGTTGTCATGAACAGCCCCGTGCCTCCGACTGTGTACTACAGCCTGGACAGCCCCGACTTCGCCAAGACCTTCCCCGATCTCGCGGCCAAGTACAAGCTGCCTACCTACGCCTACGACCAGGCAGCTGCAAACTCGCTGCTGGACAAGGCAGGCTGGGTGAGGGGCTCTGATGGTATCCGCACGAAGGGAGGCGAGAAGCTGTCGTTCGAGTACGGCACCACGCGCAACGTGACCCGCCAGGCGATCCAGGCTCTGGTGCAGGCTGACCTCAAGGCCGTCGGTATCGACGCCGTGACGGTCAATTACCCGCAGGGCTTCTTCGACCCGAACGGCCCGATCTCAACGGGTAAGAGCAGGCTGGCCGAGTTTGCTTACTCTCAGAGCAACTACAGCACGTTCGATGCTTATTCGATTGACGAACTGTGGAGCCCGGAGAACATCGGTAAGGGGAACCGCCAACAGTACAAGAACCAGAAGGTGACCGAGCTCAACCGCCAGATGAACGCTGAGATCGACCCGAAGAAGTTCGCTGAAGCCGGTGCTGCTATCCAGGTTGAAATGATGAACGACCTGGCAGTATTCCCTCTGGTGCAGCGCGCCAACATCGAGGTCTATCGCAACACTCTGCAGAACCGCAAGGTCACCAACAGCAGCGCTTCCCAATGGTGGAACCTGCAGCAGTGGTACTTCAAGTAAAATCTGAGGTATCGCTCAGCAGGGCATAGTCGCTAAGAAGAGGGGCCTCCGGTCTGGGGCCCCTCTTCGCTTTCCAGTTGTGTCCCTGGGACACATAAGCCCCGCAGATGAGCACCCAAAGCAGATTCCGTGTCATTTCGAACGCAGTGAGAAATCTCGTCCTTTAGCACTCAAGTACCACCTTTCATAACGCCACACAGTCCGAGGAGAGACGGGAAACTTCGGGGTAACGGGCGAGATTTCTCACTGCGCTCGAAGTGACAGGGTCCAACTCTGGCACACGTATGTGGCACTGCTATTCCTGTGGGTAACTGCTAGGGGTCCGCATGCGCGCTGAGTAGCAGGGCAGCAGGTATTGGCCGGAATCGCCTAAAGCGGGTATGCTGTGGTGCTGGCGTGCCGCGTGCCGGTGCGAGCAGCCATATTGCGCCTGGAGGAGATTTCATGAGGGAGAACGCTCTCAAGAGCAGATTGAGAAACGGCGAGGCTGTATACGGCCTGTTGTCGCCCAATTACGATGCGGGGATTGTGGAGATGCTGGGGCACCTGGGGTTCGACTTCTATATGCTCGACTGCGAGCACGGGGCAGGGGGGCCGCAACAAGCCGAGCAGGTGATACGAGCCTGTGAGGGAATGGGCATGACGCCCCTGGCCCGCATACGGAGCGCCGACCCCAAGCTGGTGTTACAGTTCATGGACGTGGGCATCATGGGTGTGATGATGCCCAGCGTGAACACAGCCGACGACGTGCGCAGGCTCGTAGAAGCGGTCAAGTACCCGCCGCTGGGCAGGAGAGGCATCGCGGCGGTGAGGGCCAACAACTACCTGCTGGCCGGGATGCCGCAGGAGGAATACCTGGCGTTCGCCAACGAGCAGACCCTCATCCTGCCCCAAATCGAGACTATGGAGGCGGTCAACAACCTCGACAGCCTGGTGCAGGTGGAGGGGGTTGACGGCTTTATCGTCGGCCCGCGCGACCTATCCCTCTCGATGGGCTTCCGGGACGGGCCCATCCACCCGGAGGTGAGGGCAATGGTGGATAGTCTCTTCGGTGCCGTCAGGGCAGCAGGGCTGGTAGTGGGCACTACCGCCGCTACAGGTGAGGACGCCAAATCGCTGGTGGACCGGGGCGCTAGCATCATACTGGCGTCGATCCTTGGCCTGTTAAAGACGGGTGCCGGGACGTTCTTCAAGGCGACGAAGGGCAACTGAACTATTGCCGCCGACTTTCTAAACGCACCACGCCAGAACGCAGAGCACGCGGCAAGGCTTAGGGTTGTTGTTCAAGTAAAAGGACCAGAGTACATCTGTCGTACTCTGGTCCTCTTTGTACTCTTCAAACCTGTATTCTCCTGGCGAGTTCTCCGCGTCTTGGCGTTTAGTTATCTAATCACCAACACACTGCCGCTTCATAGCGCTGTGCAGGTCCTGCTTCGCGGCGTCCTCGGAGGGGTAGAAGGTGCTATCGGGCACGAAAGCGGCCTGGTCGTCCGCGCCACCATCCTGCTCAGCTTTCTGTTGCAGCAGGTTCTGAACGTCGCCGCTGAAGGATAAAGACCAGTAGTATTGCGTCGTCTGGTCCGGAGCCTCTTTGCGTCGCCAGACATATCCTATCCATTCGCCCTCTTGTTCTCTATGCACTATGTCTGCCATGATGACCTCCTGTACGTTGTGCTAGTTCTAAGCTGGAAAGTAAGATTGTCAGGGCACTGCGTCCGGCTTTGAGCTTGCTGCAGGTAAGAGGGCGTCGTTGCCAACCGGCAGTAAGTGCTAATATAACGTGCTGGTAAGGGAGAAGGTTAGGTCAGAATGGTACCGAGAGATATAACAGTGGCTTATATCACCCAGTGTAGCATCCTGTACTACTCCGCGCCTTACTGAGAATTCTCATCCCGAAGCGGTATCTATTTCTCCGCCGGATTTAGCGTAGCTTTCGAGCAAGGATGTGCATAACCCCCTTGCATACCCCATGGGGTATGGCGATATGATACAAGTGCCGGCACTGCCACCGGATAGCTATTGCTTACAACAGGCAGCTATGCAACAGAATGGAGGCCAGGCGCGATGGATAAGGTAAATATAGCCTTGAGCGATATTGTGGAGTACCAGAGCTTCAGGCGCAACCCAGGGCCGGTGATTATGCGCGCATCAGGCAGGCCGATGCTCGTGATTAAGGGCCGCAAGAAGGTCGTCATGCTCGACGCCGCCGAGTACGAGTTGCTGGTGCAGCGTGCCTCCAACAATGAGGACGTCGTAGAGAAGCGCACCGGCACCAACGGCTAGCCTCCTCCGCGACATGGCTTTTGCAGCATATTATGGAGTAGTTTTCTACTCCCGATCCGAGCACTCGCACAGCCCACGATTGCGCCTGGCAGCGCGACCGGAGTGGCAAAGCGAGAGCACATGAGGAGCCTGGGATACGCAGTCCTAGTGAAGCCTGGCAGCCGAGGTGGGTAAGCGGTCACAGCCCTGGAGTTGGGAAAAGACGTAACTAGGTGAGCGAGAGGGAAATTAACGAATGAGGTGAAGGTTCAGCTTACAAGGAGTGGTGGCGGCAACGTCGAAGCCACTCAACTGAACAGGTCGGGTGAAAAGAAAAGAACCCTACTACTGGCATAGTGGGTTCCGCTTCTTTCGCCTCAAGTGGACCTCTGGCAAGGGCCACGAGCATGTGTATTAGGTTCTGGATAAACCTAATATATCATTGTGCTCCTGCCTTGTCAAGAGGTAAGGAGCATTTCTTTATGTCGAAAATGCCGGACGGTTTCGTCTTCGCCGGTTTTGATTCCCCCAGATACACCCCCACCCCGGACCAGATCTTTGATGAGCTGCTAGCCCCAGGTCTCCTCACCGAGGCCGAGCTGCGGGTGTTGCTCTATATCGTGCGGCGCACCTTCGGCTGGAAGAAGGAGCTTGACAACATCAGCCTGTCGCAGATCACCGGCGGCATCGTGAAGCGCGACGGCACTCGTCTCGACTGGGGTGCGGGCGTTGCTAAGTCCAGCGCGGTGCGGGCCATCAGGGGACTGGTAGAGAAGGGCGTCATCATCTCCCAGCACAACTTCCGCGAGGATGGCGGCAGCGACGTGACCACTTTCGCCCTCCGCATGCGCGACCCCGAAGACCCTCCCTACGGCAATGGGACCACTTCCACGAGCGCGCTGAAGGACGCTAAACACCCCCTGTATCGCCATGAAACACAGGGGGGTTCTACAGTAGAACACGGGGTGTCTCACGATGAAACGCAGGGGAGTTCTACCGCGAAACAGGGCGGGTCTCGCAACGGGACATGGGCGGGTGACGGGGTGAAACAGGCCCGTGTCCGCGCACGCGACACACAACATCCATCCATCCAAGAAACAGATATACAACAAAGCGATGATTCGAATCGGCTACATCAAAGTAAAAATGGTTTTGAGAAGAGCACGGAAACGGCCACAGCATATTCGCCGTACATAGCCGCGGTGCTCACCGACTTCTCGGACGAGCTTGGCGACTCAAGCCACACGGTCGCCAACGTCACCCAGGCCCTTCGCCTGTGGGCACAATCCAGTGCAGAAGAAGCTGACTTCGTGGAGATGCTGTACGAGGCCAAGCGCCGCACCCGGCTCTACCAGGGGAAGCAGGGAGCCAAGGGGATACAGAACAAGATCGCTTACTTCTTCACGGTGCTCCGCGACCTGGTGGCGGAGTAGCTTCATTGGCTTATTTCATGCCTTCTTATGAAGGGCGGTTAGTAACAGTTCCAGCAGATGATATCGCCAGAACTTCCAACTTCTAGCATATTGTTGGAACTCAGACGCCCCGTGGTCTGGGTCGCCGCGGCAGCCTATGTGGCTTTCACGGTAGGTTTATATCTCTTCATATTCTCCCCTTTGTTCAGGACGTTCGTGGAACAGAACCGGTCAGGTCTATTCAGCACTTATTCCTCGAGGTTCGCCGGTTATGATGTAGATGGAGCCATTGTTCAGACCTTTTATGGGGACCTGTTTCCCATTCAGCAGCTTCTGGCTGTTTTGCTCGCTTTGGTACTGTGGCGCAAGCACAAATCTATTGCACTTGGCATCCTGATTGTTTGTTCGCTTTCCTTGTCACGGCTTTGTGTTTGTTGCTAATGTATGCTCTTCTCGTCCGGCAGGGATATTAAATGCAGATGCGAAGGAGCCCACAGCCGCAACTGTAGGCTCCTCTATCTCTATCCCAATTGTGCTACTACGAAGCCATCGGTTCAACAGGTTCGTCGTTGGTAGCATCCCTGGTGGTGTTCTCATCGCCACTCGTAATCGGCTCTTCCTGCTGCACCTGGACCTCAAGCGCCTTCTCCCACTCGTCCAGCTTGGCCTTGATTTCGGCTATCTGGGCCTTGAAGCTGGCGCGCTCGTCGGGGGGTATGGCTGTGATGCTGGTGCGGTTGAGCCAGTTGCGGAACTGCATGGCGGGCCGCCAGCGGAACATCGCCGCCTTGCCTTCGTCGTAGCTTCCACCTGTTTCGTGGACGCTATCCACCCGCACCACTATGTAGCCGGGCATGTCCTCTCGCTCTATCAGCTCGGGTTCACCCTGCGTACTTTCCCCCGCGAGGGGCTGGTCCAGCATGGAGAGCACTTCGTGCAGCTTGCCCCGGCCTGAACGGTACATCTCCAACAGGTCGGGCCGCTTGAGGAGTCGCACCCGGCGAGAGAGGTAGTTGTAATTGACCCCCAGCTTCTCAGCCAGCTTGCGCTGCGACAAGCCCGTTATCTCCAGCAGGTATGCGAACTGCCGGGCTTCGTCCTCTATGTCGAGGTCTTCCCGCTGCAGGTTCTCCAGGGCCGTGATGATGGCCGCCTGCTCGGTGTCGAGGTGCATGATGCGGGCCGGGATGGTCTCGAGTCGCGCGAGCCCAGCCGCCCGGTGCCTGCGCTCGCCTGCCACGATCTCGTAGCGACTGCCTGTGGGGCGCACCACTATCGGCTCGATCACGCCATGCTCCCGGATGCTGTCGGCAAGCTCTATCAGGGTCTCATAGTTGAAGGCCTGGCGGGCTTGGCGGGGGTTGGGGTCGATCTCGTCCAGGCGCAGCTCTTTCACGTCCAGTGAAGCATCAGGCTCGGTGCCCGCGTCCAGGGCGGCGCGCTCGAAGAAGGAGAGCAACCCGCCTTTACTGTCGGTGCTAAGCACCTCGGCCATGGTAGGTCTTTTCTTGTTAGCTGGCATGGGCTACCTCTTTCTCCTTCTCTCTCATCGCAGCGGTGCGGGCGAGCACCTCGCCGGCCAGAGCGCGGAAATCGTCGGCGGACTGGCTCCTGGGGGCAAAGGCCAGCACGGGGGCGCGGTACAATGTGTCCTCGGTGACGCGCACCCGGCGGCGGATGGTGGCTTTGAGCACACGGTCGCCGTAGGTGTCCCGCAGCAACTCCTCGGCCTCTTTGGTGATGTTGCTCGTGCCGGTCATGGTGAGCACGAAGCCGAGCACTCTCAAATCGGGCCGCTTCAGCTTGCGCTGCACCAGGCCAATCGCGGCGAGCATCCTCTTCGTGGCGCGGATGCTGCGTGGCTCGGCCTGCACCGGGATCAGCACCCAGTCGGCGGCCACCAGCGCGTTTACGGTGATCAACCCCAGCGACGGCGGGCAGTCGAGCAGTATGTAGTTGTAGCGCCCGGTGACTTCCGCGAGCGCGCTCTCCAGCACTCGCTCCCGGCCTACCTGCGGGGCCAGGTGCAGTTCGAGGTCGGCCATGTCGAGGGTGCCGGGTACCAGGCTCAATCTCTCCAGGCCGCCGGGCTTCACCAGCTTCGCGAGCGTGCCCTGCTCCTCGGCCAGTACTGTGTAGAGGGTGGGGCGGCGGTCCTTGTCTTCCAGGTCCACCTCGATGCCCAGACCCGCCGAGAGGTCGGCCTGCGGGTCGAGGTCCACCAGCAGCACGCGGTGCCCCTTCTCGGCCAGCGCCGCCCCCAGGTTGAGCACGGTGGAGGTCTTGCCGGTGCCACCTTTGTGTTGCGCCACAGCGATGATCATGCCGCGCCCTCCTCGTGGACGGCGTCCTCACCTTCGGTGGCGGCGTGGTCGCCATCGGCTGCTTTCTGCACCAGGCTGTTGTACGACTCGGCGTCCACTATCACGAAGCGCGTGCGGCCCTTGAGCAGCAACAGGGGCCTGCCCTCGGCGGCGCGAGCGAGCAGCGGGCCGGGGTTGCGCCTGAACACCTGGTACTCGACGATGTCGTTGATGTCTACCTGGGCCATCTGACCTCCTGCGCCGGTTTACATCACAT
>JAXDKH010000275.1:0-8253 GCA_034667185.1 Chloroflexia bacterium
AGGAATCACGTGGCAGGCGTTCTCTGCTGTATTTGAGGACCAAGGGCGGCAAGGCCACCATCGTACTACAATGCCCCTTCTTCCCTACCCGCCTGATTCCTCGCTACTCTCGGAATGACAATTCCTCTCTTGATCCTGTGGTTGGTCACTTACGTGCGAGATGCAATGCTCCGTCTTGCATGGGCACTCTGGTCTATAATGTCGATGTAGAGTAGCGGGCAACCTCTTTCCCTTCTATCACTGGCCGCCAACACGTAAGGAGCATCGACATGTCCGAGCAACTAATGAGCGAACTCCCCGCGCCGCCCTTCCCGGAGGGGCTCGATTGGATACACACCGGCGGCAAGGCGCTACGGCTGGAGGACTTGCGTGGCAAGCTGGTGCTGCTCGACTTCATGACATATGGCTGAATCAACTGTGTGCACATACTGTCTGCCGTGCGCAGGCTAGAGGAAGAGTACTCGGACGTGCTGGTGGCTATAGGCGTGCATTCGGGCAAATTCATCGCCGAGCGCGTCACCGACAACATCCGCACCGCCACACGCAGGCTGAATATCTACCACCCGGTGGTAAACGACCGCCATTTCCGCACCTGGCGCGCGTATAACGTGTCGGCCTGGCCCACCATCGTGCTGCTCAGCCCCGACGGCAAGGTCATAGGCCAGCACGCGGGTGAGTTCAGCTTCGAGGACTTCGACAGGGTTATCTACGCGCTGGAGCAGGTGTATGACCAGGCGGGTATGCTCGACCGCAATCCCCTCAACTCCCCCCTTGACCCAGAGCCCGATATCGACTCTCCCCTGCGCTTCCCAGGCAAGGTGCTGGCCGACCCTGGCGGCAATCGCCTGTTCATAGCTGATACGGGCAACAATCGCGTGCTGGTGGCTCAGCTAACAAGCCATGCGGAAGCCAGAGTCGTGCATACCATAGGTAGCGGCGAGGCGGCCATGAAGGACGGTGCCTTCCCGGAAACTGCTCTGCACGCGCCGGAAGGCATGGCTCTGCAAGGCAACACGCTCTACATCGCCGACACCGAAAACCACTCGATACGGGCGGCGCACCTGGATACGGGCACGCTTGAGACAGTGGCGGGCACCGGGGAGCAGGGCTACACACGCACAGGTGGTGTGGGCACGTCTGCTGCCCTCAATTCGCCTTGGGACCTGCTGGTGAGGGACAACTGGCTGTATATAGCGATGGCCGGCACGCACCAGCTTTGGCGGATGGACCTGCAAAGCGGCGAGGTACGCCCCTTCGTAGGCAGTGGGCGGGAGAACATTGACGACGGGCCGAACCCCCGCGCCACCCTGGCCCAGCCAAGCGGCCTCACTACCGACGGCCAGCGGCTCTACTTCGCCGACAGCGAGTCTAGCGCCGTCCGGGCCTGCGACTTCGACCCCAACGGCTACACGCAGACTCTATTGGGCGAAGGCCTGTTCGAGTTTGGGGACAAGGACGGCAATGGGCTTGCTGTGCGCTTGCAACACAGCCTCGGCGTCGCCTACCACAACGGCAAGATATACATCGCCGATACCTACAACAACAAGGTCAAGACATACGACCTGTCTACCAAGGAGTGCCACACCAGTCTAGGCTCGGGTAACGTGGCCGAATTGTATGAACCGGGCGGACTAAGCGTGTGGGCCAGCGATGGTGAGACGAGGCTGTACGTGGCCGACACGAACAATCACCGCGTGTTGCAATCGGTGATAGACGAGGCCGGCAACCTGTCCTCCCTTGTGCCCGTAGGGATCAGCTTTGCACCAGAGGCGATCCGCCTACCACGCGACAGAGATTTCCTGAGGTAGCTTCTACGCTTTCTACAGCAAGGGCGGCGGAGCTACCTGATGGTTGTTTGAAGTTGCCTCCTAACAAAGTAGCGGAGATGAGCACACAGCCCCACCCTTGTCATTTCGAACGCAGTGAGAAATCTCGTCCCTCAGCACCCAGATACCACCTTTCGTTTAGCAGTAGAGTAATGTAAGAAAGGGGAACATCCCGGTGAGGGACGAGATTTCTCACTCCGTTCGAAATGACAATGTGGGGCCGCTATTAATGAGATGCCTTTGATCTTTATCCGGCAGGCTGGCTAAGGCCAAGGATGTTGCCGTCTGCATCCCGCACGGAAGCGATCAGCTTGCCACCTCCGACGTCCCTGGGCTCCTGGTGGGCCTCCGCACCGGCCTCGATGAGCGCCCTCAGGCTCTCGTGGATATCGGCAACACGCCAGTAACTGACAGGTCCCGTCAGCCCGCTGCTGTGCCCGTGCGGGTCCAGGCCAATGTCCGGCCCCTCACCCTTGAAACCGACGTAGTAAGGCTGGTCCACGTAAGGCTCCACGCCCAAAAGCTTGCTGTACAGCGTCCTGGCCTTTGCGAGGTCCTTGACAGGGTAGATAATTACCTCGATACCTTGGTTCATGATGAACTCCTTGTGTTTCTTGTACTGCTTGTGTGCTCAATTACGGTTGTTGACTTTATTGAATGATCTGTCCAACTGCAACGCCCTGGCTTATCCCTCATTGCTATGTCGCTCGTCAACGGTTGCACGCTTGCATGGGACTCTCTCCTTCCACTATCGATGTCACATCGGCGAGTTTCTGTCCGTCACTTATTTGACGGAATCTAACGAGGTAATGTGACCGATATCTGAGGCGAATAAAGTGGACGAACACTCCTGGCAAGCAGAACAATTCGAGGCCCATCGTAGTCACCTGCGGGCAGTCGCCTACCGCATGCTCGGTTCGCAAAACGAGGCGGACGATGCTGTGCAGGAGGCGTGGCTGCATCTCAGCCGCTCCGGTACGAGCGACGTTAAGAACTTGGGCGGGTGGCTAACGACTATCGTGGCGCGGGTGTGCCTGGATATGCTACGCGCACGCACCTCTCGACGTGAGGAGCCCCTGGGCACCCACGTACCCGAGCCGGTCCTGAGCCACGATGACAGTACCAACCCCGAGCACGAAGTGCTGCTGGCCGACTCTGTAGGTGTTGCGCTGCTGGTAGTGCTCGAAACGCTTGATCCGGCCGAGCGACTCGCATTCGTACTGCACGACATTTTCGCCGTGCCCTTCGACGAGATTGCACCCATTGTGGGGCGCTCGCCGGCTGCGGCAAGAAAGCTCGCGAGCCGAGCACGCCAACGGGTGCGGGGTGCATCCAAGCAGCCCACAGTTCATACTGTCCCGGATCGCCGATCTTATGACACCCGCCACCGTGAAGTTGTGGCGGCCTTCCTTGCTGCATCGCGGGGCGGTGACTTCGACGCGCTTGTCTCTCTGCTCGATCCGGACGTCGTGCTCCGGGCTGATAGCGCAGCCGTGGCAACAGGGGCATCGAAGCAGGTCCACGGCGCGGTGGCCGTAGCGGGCACTTTCTCGGGCCGTGCCCGGACAGCGCAGCTTGCGCTCGTGAACGGAGTTGTGGGAGCCGTGTGGTCCCAGGGGGGCCAGCCGCGCGTTGTATTTCGCTTTGCGATCAGTAATGGGAAGATTGTCGAAATCGAGCTCGCCGCCGATCCCGAGTTCCTTGGCCGAGTCGCCCTGACAATCCTCAACGACTGACTCTCAACCTGGAGCGCGCACTTTGGGTTCTAGACAGCAGGGTGTTGGACGAAGTGACCTTTACGGTATCCGCCACCAGCGTAGGGACGTTCCGGCAACACTTTCAAGCATGTCTTGCAGACATCAAGCATGTAGCCGTGCTGCGGGTGTCCGCCTGTATATTCAGGCAGTAGCCGCATCATCATCCCAAAATCGCCCGTTATCGAATGCATATGAGTACAGATGACAGGCCCGCTAAGTAGTAACACTACGCCAGGCTTCTGCGCTGTAATGGTGCCGGAGATTAGCTCTTCCGAGACCTCCGGGCGGCTTGGTATCTCACGCGTAGCTGCTTTGTTGGGCATCCTAATACTCCTTTAGCTGATGTAACTTTCCAGGGCTTGTCTCAAAATCACAGGTCCTCCGGTTATCACCTGTGCCCCTTCCGGTATTTTCTAGGGACTGCTGCAAACGGCCGTGGCCCCTCTCACCTGCTCGGTCCTGCGACCTTGACAAGCCTGTATTCGCCATGCCGTCTATAACCGCCTCCTGAAGATTTGGGCGAAACTCTTGAGCCTGGACTCCCTCTGGCGCGTCTGCTCCCGTCGTGACACTGTCTGGCCGGGGTCTTCCGTCCTTGCCAGGTCCTGCTCCACCCCCTCCAGCCACAGGAGGATTTCCATTTCGCTAATTCGCCAGCACTCGCCCTCGTGCCTGGGCCAAGCCATGACCACCTCGTTCTTGAAGTGGCGGTAGATTCTCCACTCCGGCTCAATCCCGGTCGCCTCCCACAACAATGCCCGCGCCAGGTCAGTTGTTTCAGGACCACCGCCGTCCCACTGGAAATCGACGTAAGACCCTTGCACGCGATGCATTAAGCTGTAACGCTTGCTGTCCTGTTCGACGTGTACGTCATAGCTGATGGGCTCTTTGTGCCCTGTACCCACGAACTGTTTTACCATCTTGTTTCTCCTCTTCGTAGCGCCTGTCTTGCAACTGTTTCGGCCAAGTTCAGCCACCGTACGGCACTGGCCCTGTCGGAACTGCCCGGCGTCTTGTCTTACATACGAGGACGTTTCGCTCAGACATTCCTCTTGCGGTTACAGCCCTGCGGGCGTCGATTTCTCTTCGTTGAGATATGCATGCATTTCGGCAGCAGCCTTTGCGTGCCCCGTCTTATGATCGATGCGGCCATATTCGCGCAGGGTTGTGTCGAGGTGCCGGTGGTCCCTGGCTGCCTGCAAAGAGGGTGCGTTTTGCGTTGTGCTCATACGTGTCTCCTGGGCCGCCCGGTCCGTTGCCTCGATCTTCGCCTGTGCTGCGCTATCAGCAGTATTGAGGTTGATGTACTCCGCGCCGCTCTCCAGCATCAGGTCGAGCGCCTGCTCACGCTTGCTGCCTGGGTGTGACATGACGATCGTGTTACCTTCGGACATGCGGCCCTCATATAACTGTACAACTTCGGCTTCTAAATCGGTGTTCTTGAAGGCCCTCATGCCTGAGCTGTTCACGATGTGGGCGTTCAGTCCCGCCCAGCGCAACTTCTGTATCGCGCCCCGCGCGTGTCCCTCGCTTATGAAAACGCCGACCACGGTATTCTTCTGCTTTGCCATTGTTCACGTCTCCTGATTAGATAGCCCCGTACAGGAACGGGCAGCCACCCACTGTTAAAATAAGCACAACTATCTTGCAGATGGTTAGCCTTGTGAAGTCTCCGACTCCGAACGTTCGTGTAGCTCATGCCTCATCGCTGTCTCGACTTCTGCCCGATCGTGGTAGGTCTTGTCGGTTGCAATGGCGGATATGGCCGTAAACGCGTGGCCGCCCTCAAACCGCAAGGGCGCGAGTATGCCATAGCTATACTGAAACCCGCCACCCTCGAACTTACTTTCATAGACTCGACCTATCCACCTATTTTCTTCTTCTCTGAGGATGCAAGTGAGGTGATGTGCCATGATGATCTCCTTTACCTTATCTATTGACTGGCCCCATGACTTCTATTGTGCCGGAAGATGCCCCGCGGTAGCTCGCGAATTGCCGTGAATACCTCGCAATCGCAATGCGCACCCAGGTCCATTAGTGCCTGCACCGCCTCATCGCGCCGCTCGCGAACTGAGCCGCTACTCAGGATATCCAGCGTAAAGCGGAAATCCGCATAACAGCCAATGACCAGCACCAGGCGTAGCCGCCCCGCAAGCGCATCAGGGTAGATGCCTAGCGCCGCCAACAAGCCTAGTTCTTGCTGGCGCAACACCCTTCCACCTGATAATTTCACATTACTGCTTAGAGCCATTTGCCTACCTCGTTCTGATATCTGTGGCGGAATAATAGGCTGTTGGGTCCATGGCGGTTCGCCTATATAATACAAATGTCGTCCTGTTTATCTCATCAAAGTGGGCCTACAGCTGTCGCAATGCTTACTGGCTTAAGGTGGTCCCCGGCGTGGTGGCTTGTCGCCTGTTCGGAGATGCCGGTTCCTCTTCGTGTCACCTATCCTAGAGGAAACGACACCTCCAAAAACAAAAAGAGCCTGAAGATAATCAGGCTCAATCGGCGGGCATATTAAAATGGGCACGTATGCATTATCTGCCCGTTCACTATAACACGACCGTCGCTCAATGTCAACCGAACCAGGTAAGTTGCAGGGTCTATTCATTTTCAGAGGAACAACCGAGAGCATCTAGGACTAACTGAGGATGAGCAGCATAGTAACGGCATGCTTTGGCAATATTGGTGACGCCTAACACCCTAAAGAGGCCAATAGCAGTAGTGCGTAGCGCCGCCATCACTTGGGGTATGCTGCCATGTCGCACAGTAGAGCGGTCCTCGTCGAATGTCACATCTCGAACCCAGTGCAGTTTGTTCTCTATGTGCCAATGTTCTCTCCATTCAGTAAGTAACTGAGCAGGAGTGGCTCTTTGAGGGGAGAGAGAAGTAATGGCATAGGTGGTCTCATTGGTAGTGCGGCCAGTGTGCTTCTCTGCTATGGTACGCTTGATCTGTAGCACCTGACCTAAACCAGGCCATAGATCGTCTCCAGGGGTAGAGCCACGATAACACTCGTGCAAGCCCACCGAAGTGCGAAGCACCCTCTCTTCTATACGTCTGCCATGTATCGTTACCTCTCGTACTATTAATGCGTTTCTCCTTTAGATTTGTGGCCTTGCAACCTTATTCTAATGGAGCACGCCCTCCTGATTCCGATAATGAATAGACCCTGATATAGATCCTGATGCTTTAGTAACTCCTCTACCATTTTTGGGTCCTGGCACGTATAATAGCGGTTGTCCGCACATTACTTCCGCAAGTCCGCCTATTGAGTTGTCCAGGGCCACTTCCTTCTCTAACACAGCGGACGGCTGACGATTCCCATTCTTCATCAGCACGAAAGGAGAAGAAACTAATGAAAGGCGCGACAAGAACCTCGCTACGCACAATACTGTGGATGACACTGGCGGCGGCTCTATGCTGCACTCTTGCCCTGGGTGGTTCGAGTGTTCGGGCGCAGGCTCCCGGCTCCACCGCGGCCGTACCGGCAGTCCCCAACATTACCTGTCCAGGCGGACAATGTTTCACTGACGTGCCACCTGCTAACGCATTCGCAGGCTTCGTAAACGCCCTCTTCATGGATGGCATCGTCGGCGGCTTCCCTTGTGGCGGTCCCGGTGAGCAGTGCGATGACGCGAACCGCCCCTACTATCGCCCCGGTGGCAGTGTAACCCGCCAGCAGATGGCTAGGTTCTCCGATTTGGGACGGCGGCATGTGACCGGGAACTGGACCGGCATCACCGACCAGTATGGCATCTTCAGCGCCTACAACACCGATTACAGCGTAGCCACCAATACAGGCGTATACGGGGTAGGCTCACGAGGCGTTTGGGGCGAATCACACAGCTCAGGGAGCAATACCGGGGCCGCAGGGTATTTCTACAACCACGGCGGCAGCACAGCCTACCAGTACGGTGTCTACGCTCTCACGTCTAGCGGCGCGGCAGTATATGGAGAGTCGCAGGGGACCGCGGTGGGTGACGCAGGCGCGCGATTTGTCGGCTACACGGGCGCGGTGATCACGGGTCACGGCGCGACCCAGTCCGCCGCCGGGGATGGTCTCGACGTGGGCGGGGCGGGTGGCCTGTACAACGCCATTTACTCTACACAGCCGGCAGGCAGCACTAATTACACGCTCTACGGGCAGGCGCATATTCACGGCTCCAATATTTCGGCAGCGGAGTACGAGCTGGAAGCAGTCTACAATGGGGCCAAGACCCTGTCCCTGGGCAGTGTGGTCGCCCTCGACCCTGACAACGCGCAGGGCGGGCCATTGGGCGTAGTGGCGGCAGGCCCCGACAATGCGGACGCCTCAGTCGGCGTTGTCAGCTACCGGCTCGATTCCACCCAGGTCGGCGGGGAGGCCAAGACGTACATTGACGCGACAGCTACCGAGGTGAGGCCCGGCGACCGAGTTTATATTACCTTCGCGGGGCGGGTCAAGATGCACCTTGCCGAGGCTGCTCCCGTCGGCAAGCGAGTCGCTGTGGGCGCTGATGGCGCAGCTATGGTCGCGCACGCAGGGGATGGCAGGGAGCCATTCGGCAAAGTCGCGAGCCGCCCAGCCACCGACGGCACCGTAGATGTGATAGTCAATTTCAAGTAGAGACCCAGCCTTCATTGCCTGATACTTGCTTGCCCGGCTGCCGTTTTCCGTGTACGTG
>JAXDKH010000276.1:0-9922 GCA_034667185.1 Chloroflexia bacterium
TCATTTCGAACGGAGTGAGAAATCTCGCCCTCTACCCCGATGCTCCTCTCTTCTCATGGGGCTCTCTGAAGTTAGAAAGTGGTATTTGGGTGCCAATGGACGAGATTTCTCACTCCGTTCGAAATGACAGGGTGGGGCTTGGTCCCGCGCATGTAGCCTCTTAATCAGAAGTCAATATTATCGAAGAAGGGGAGAGTACTTAGACTCTCCCCTCCATCGCTTTCCATCCCGAGGCGACTTACCTCCTGGCAGGAGTGTTGCAGTTGGGGAAGAAGGTGTTAGCCGCTATCTTCGCCATCTGCCCGCGTGTGGTATTGTCGTTGTAGCGGAAGCACGGTGCTCCCGTCTCTGGGCACTTGCTTTCCTCTCCGTAACCGGAGATGACGCCTCTGCTCGCCAGACGCTCGATGTACACCCAGAAGGGGCTATCGGTTGCTACGTCCGTGAACGTCTGCTGGCCGTCCGGTACGTCCTCATTGAACCCTGCTGCTATGGAGACGATCTTGGAGATCTGTCCACGTGTAGCAGGGTTGTTGGGGCGGAAGTAAGGCCTGCCTTCTGGGTCGCAAGGTTCCGTCACACCAGGGCCTCCGCATGGGTAACCTGCTATAGCACCTGTTTGTGCTAGCCTCTCTGCGTACTCGTAGAAGGGTGAGCCTGGTGGTACGTCGGCGAACTGCTGCTGTCCCTCTGCAGGTGTGTCATTCAACCCTGCTGAGTTAGCGATGATCTTGGACAACTGCCCTCTTGTGACGTTAGCGCCTGGCCTGTAGTAAGGATCGTTGTCGTCGTTGCAGTCTTCACCAGGGCCACCGCAGGGATATCCACTCACTATGTGGCGGCAGGCAAGACACCTCACGAAGCCATAGAAAGTAGAACCCTCTCCCGTAGGTGGTACATCTGCGAACTTGATCGCACAGGCTGTTGCTGTGGCGTTAGGCGTGGAAGTGGATGAAGCCGAAGTTGCTGTACGGGTGCTACTTGCTACTGCCGTACTTGTTCGGGTGCTGGAAGGTGCGGTGGTTGTGGTGCTGGAAGGCGCAGTGGTAGCCGTGTTGGTGGAGGCACTCGTCTGTGTCGAGGAGGCGACCGCCTGGACGGTGGACGTGCTGGTATTGCTCGGAACGGCGGCTGTACTGGTGCTGGTTTCCGAGGGGACTGTGTTCGCTGTGCTAGTTGGCTCCTTGGTATCTTCCGCAGTAACCGTAGCTATGCTGGTAGAGGACGGTGCCTCTGTGCTTGTGGCTGACGGCAGGGCAGTAGCGGTAGTGGTCCCGGTCGAGGTGGTCACGGCGGTGGCTGTCGGCGTATCGATAATCGAGGTGGATGTTGGGGTGGCTGTGTCGGACCCTTCCGGGACAACGCCGCACGACGGGTTGACACTTAGCGCGTAGCTCGCGCAGCCGGCGTCTATGTTCGTCTCGCGTACCACTACAACGTACGTCGCTCCGGCTGGCACCTTGAAGGAATAAGTCACGTTCGGCCCTGCAGGTGCGCTCGCTAGGTAGTTCGTGCACACGGTGGCCGGGTTGAAACTACCCAGGTAGGCCACACTGCTCACGCCTCCGTTGCCGCAGCCCGTGGCGTCCAGGTTCACGGTGACGCACTGAGTGGAGCCGCTGGTATTGGTATACGTATAGACGTCAGTGTGCCTGGGGTTCGGGAACGAAGACATGCCAGGGCATGTTTGAGTAGTGCTACACGTGCTGGTGATTCCACCTACCACCGCGGAGGTCTGGGTTGAATCGCTCATGGTAATCGAGCCGGTTACCACGTCGGCCACGCCGCAGACAGGGGCACAGTTGGGGAACCTGAACGAGCCGATGCGTGTTCTCCAACCGTTGAACGTGCTGACGTTGTAATACTCGTCTGTGTACCAGAAGGTACACTCATCCGGGTCCACGTGCAGAGAAGTATAGTCACCCCAGCGGGCGCTGCCGGTCTGCACGCCGGTGCCGGTCACCAGGTCCGTCTCGCCCTGTGCCAGCAGGCCCAGCGTGTCGGTGACCAGGCGTCCCGCGTAACGTATAGTCGGGTAGGTCGTTGATGCGTTGGAGGCGCTGAAGCCCAGAGCTATGTTGCCCAGGCGGTCCATTGCGATGCTACCCATCCAGCGGTTGTCGCCATCCGCAGGAGCATAAGTGCCCTGCTGGTAGAGCGTAGGGGTTGTGGCGCTAGGGTTGCGTATCTCGTACCAGCGGATACCTGCACGGCCCGCCGGCGTAGTCGAATCTACAGTGTGATTGGCTATCAGCGACTCGTGGTCGGGGAAGTTGCGGTACACCAGACGGTACATCAACCGGTCGGCAATCGCTTCCAGCGCCGGGCCGTTGTTGGGCTGTGGAATACACGCCTCGCGGGTGGTGGCGCACAGGTCCTCGTCCCAGCTAGCCACGGATATAGGGTATGGGCCGTTGAGGTCGGCAGCGGGCGGGTCCCAGGTGACCACGTCAAACTTGAACATGTGCAACTGGTTGGCAAGTGTCCTCTGTAGCCCGAGTATGAAGTTGGGGCTGCCCGCCGGTGGTGGTGTATACCCCTCGAGGTCCGCAGGGAGCAAGCCCACGTAAGGCAGGTTCAGGTGGAAGTAGATCATGTCTGCCGGCTGACCTGTCAGCATCTTATCCCGCTCGAAGGCGAAGACGCCCGCGCCATCGTTCGCCGCGCCGTTGGGGAATTCGTTGGCGGTCATATAGTAGCCGTCCGGCCACACGCCAAAGTGCGGGTAGTCCTCGAACGCGACTGGGCTGACCTGGAAAGCGTAACGGTAATAACCCCCCGTCGGGTCCGGCGTCGCGGAGACGGCTATGCACTCGTAATAAGGTGAGGCGCTGGTGAACTGGCTGAGCATCCAGCGGTCTGCCAACTGGTCGTAGAGCACGATCGGGTCGCCGTCGTTGCGTGCCTCGCAAGGTCCGCCGAACCCACTCCAGATCGTGTTGGTATTGGCCGGGCCATACAGCACGTTGCCGCTCTTGTCATAAACCGTGAACCCCGAGTTCACCATCTGCACATAATTGCTGGGGCCGACATCGCCGTCCGGGTCGGGCGGGGAGACACCCCAATAGTTGTACATTCCCTCAAAGCTCTGGACCGGTGGCGACATGGACAACGGGCCGACCAAACTCTGCACGACCGAGTCCGCCACAGACTCCTTGGGGCCCATGGGCGGGAGTCCATTCTCCACCTCGTTCTCCTCCCGCCCTTGTCCATAGGCAGGGGGGATGGGCCTGATAGAGCGGAGAGGCGGAGAAACGTCGTACTTGACGGCCTGGCTCGTCTTGCCACCGTTGGGCAGGGTGCGCTCCGTTGGCGCGCCATAAGACCCGCCTTTGCTATCAGAGGCTCCGCTCGGCCTATTTGCCTGCAGCCCGCCTACGCTGCCCTGTGTGGTGGGTTGTGCCCGCCTGAGGCCATCGCTCGCTGCAATAGCGAAAACGAGCAGCAGCATCAGCGCCACCAGTGCGAACCGGCGTGACCGGTCTTTCACCAATACCTTGCCCCTGACTCGCGTAAGCGCCAGTGGCACTAGAGCAACCAGGGCTGACAAACGACGTTTCATGGATACTACTCCTCCTTTGAGCTAGTGCCACCCACGTACGTTGACTTCTGCTACCTTCTGACGCCAAGCCAACGTCATTAAGTAGTATCGCATGGCTGCAATATGCGTACCATCCTAAATGTTTACGTTTTCCATTGAAAATCCTCTATCTAACTGCTCACTTAATGCAAGAATGCCGTTCGGGGACGGCATTCTTTCTGTGACACTATATCTGGCTGCTCTTCTACTCAAATGCCGCCCGGTTCTTCGCTATATAATGCTGGTATTCCTCTGGCACGTCATCCTCGTGATAAATTGCATTCACGGGGCACTCCGGCTCACACGCCCCGCAATCTATGCACTCCTCGGGGTTGATAAACAATTGCGGCGATCCCGCGTAGCCTGGCTTATCTTTGCGTGGGTGTATGCATTCCATAGGGCAGACATCCACGCATGCCGCGTCCTTCACATTGATACAGGCTTCGGTGATTACGTAGGTCATTGAGGTTTACTCCTGCGGTACGTTAGCTTGGTCTCTCACAGCTAGCTTACCGTCAAAGGAGGACCCCGTCTTTGCGCCAGCGCAATTCCTCGATTGCCTGCTCACTCTTCCAAGAGGGGCATATCCTCCGCAATCGCTTCCAACTGCTCAGGCTTCAGCACCAGGATGCGCGCGTGCTCCGTCCTCACAATCCCCCGCGACTCCCAGCCACTCATGATGCGGCTGGCCGTAAACAGGGTGGTGCCCGACATCTCCGCGATGTCTTGCCGCGACATGGCCAAGTCGATTATGACACCGTCCCCAACCGCCAGCCCCACCTTCCGCATCAATCGCAACAGAGCGTGCGCCACCCGCCTTTCTACTCTCTGTGTAGCAAGCTCCCGGTAGCGGTCCTGGAACTCCGCCAGCCTCTCCGCCAGGAACCGCAAGGCGTTGAGGGCCAGGCGCGGGTGGCGCTCCATCAAGCGCCTGATCGTGGCGCTGTTCCAGGCCAGGGCAGCCGACGGCACGGCAGCCTCGCCCGAAGCCGGGTGCTGCGCGTCACCGAGAGCCGCCACCGTCCCGAACATCTCGCCCGGCCCGATCACCCTGAGCAGCACGCTATGCCCCTCCGGCGTCACCTGGGTGAACTTCACTCGCCCCTCGCTCAACACGTAGAGCACCGCTGCCGGGTCGCCTTGGTGGAAGAAGTACGCCCCCGCCTGCACCCGCCGCAGCCTTGCCTCCCGCGCGATCTCCTCCAGCACCTCCCTCTCCAGCCCGTGGAACAGGTAGCTGCCTTCCAGGTAGGCTATGTACTTGAGCTTTGGGTCGTCCATACCGCAATCTTACCATTCCGAGGGGATGAGAGACGAAACCGCCAAGACGCCAAGGGCGCCAAGAGCGCGCCAAGCTAATAGTGGTTTAGAGGGTACAAAAAGGACCAGGGTACATGTGTCGTACCCTGGTCCTTTTACTTAGAACACCATCCTTAACCTTGGCGCGCTCTTGGCGTCCTTGGCGTCTTGGCGGTTTCGTCTCTTATGACCGTTACATCTTCAGGCGCGGGTCGAGCGCGTCACGCAGAGCGTCGCCGATGAAGTTGATCGAGAGCACTGTCAGGAGGATCAGGAAGCCGGGGAACAGGATCAGGTAGCCCCGGATTTCCTCGAACGGGTTCACGTTCGTAATAAAGGCCGCGTACTCCTGAGAGCCTTGTAGCAGGTTACCCCACGAGGGAGTAGGGGACTGGATGCCGAGGCCCAGGAACGACAGGAACGATTCGGAGATGATGAAACCACCCACCGCCAACGTTGCCGCTACGATGATGGGGGCCATCGAGTTGGGCATCAGGTGACGCATGATGATACGGCGGTCGCTCGCGCCCAGCGCCCGGCTCGCCTCGACGAAGTCCAGGGAGCGCAGCGACAGTATCGAGCCTCGCACCAGGCGGCTAAGGCCCAACCACCCCAGGAAGCTGAGCACAAGCACGATGGTGGCTACCGTGCCCAGTGCTCTACCGAATATGTTGGTCATCACCCCCGATTCGTTGAGCATCTTGGACATGATGAGCAAGATGGGTAACTCCGGCAGTGACAGCAGCAGGTCCACCAATCGCATCAGCAGGGTGTCCACCCACTTGCCGTAGAAGCCGGCGAGCGCTCCCACCGTCGAGCCGATCACCAGCACGATCAAGGTGGTGATGATACCTACGGCCAGCGATATACGCCCGCCGTAGAACAGCCTGGTGAAGTTGTCGCGGCCCACGTCGTCAGTGCCCAGGATGTGCGTAGGGCCACCCACCGGCGAGGTCCACATCATAGGCTTGAATGTGGACGCTTGTGCCGCGATTGGCAGTCGCGAGTCCGGAATGAGCGCCAGCGGATCAATCTGGTCGTACCCGTAAGGGGAAATCAACGGGATGACGATCACCGACGATACGAGCAGGATGATGGTGACCAGTCCGATCAGGCCCATCCTGTGCTTTCGGAACCGCCGCCACGTCATTGATAACTGGCTTTGCTCCGCCGGTGCCAATCTTTCTTCTACTTTGGCCATTGTAGCCATTGTGCCGCCTCCTAAGTTTCGCTACAGTTTAGCTTGGTGCTCTCTCAACTATGCGCTCTCGTGCTCTCGTGCCGCCTTGTCTTAGCTGAACCGGATTCGCGGGTCAGCTACCGCATACAGTATGTCGGCGAGAATGTTGCACAGGATAATCAGCGCCGTAATGATTAGCAGGAACGTCATCACGAGGGGCAGGTCGATCTGGAATACCGCATCGACGAATAGACGCCCCATGCCCGAGTAGGCGAACACCGTTTCCGTGGCGATTGCGCCCGAGAAGAGGAACGGCAGGCCCAACGTCACGATCGTGATCACAGGAATCAAGGCGTTGCGCAGTGCGTGCTTGAGAATCACCACCCGCTGCGACAGGCCCTTGGCCCAGGCAGTGCGCACGTAGTCTTGCCGTAGCACCTCGAGCATGGAGGAGCGAATGTAGCGGGAGAAGCTGGCGACCTGCACGAACGACAGCACCACCACCGGCAGCACCAGGTGATATATCCGGTTGATGACGTCGTTGTCGCGGTCGATGTCGTAGGTGGCCCCCGGAGGTAAGTAAGGACACCAGGTGCAGCCGTTAAGACTCAACTGCTTGGGCAGCACCGCAAGGAAGATGATAAGCATGAGGCCCAGCCAGAAGGTAGGCATGGAAAGGCCCACGAAGGAGAAGGCCGTCACCGCGTAGTCGATCTTCGAGTACTGCCTGATCGCGGAAATGATGCCTATAGGGAAAGCCACGATGAGCGAGAAGACCAGCGCGCTGAAGGTCAGTGCGAGCGTGTTGCCCACCTTGCCCGCCAGCATGTCCGTCACCTGCAGGCCCTTGGCGATGGAGATCGAGCGTCCAAAGTTGCCTGTGAGCACGCCGGAACCCGCTATGTGCCAATCGCCGATATGGACGTCAATTCCTTTCTGGACCAACTGGTTGTATTCGTTCAACTCCTGTGTGTCCTTAGGGTCGAACAGCCAACGCAAATAGTTGAGCGGGTAGGGCGAGTCGAGCTTGTAAGCCTTCAAGATCGACTCCACGTAGGATTGAGAGACCTTGCGGGAGCCTGAGCTCTGCTGCTTCAACTCCTCAACCTGGTCGCGTGGACCTCCCGGGGTCGCGACCAGAATTGTATAGATCACCAGTGTTGCGAGCACCAGCACTATAAAGCCCTGTATCAGACGCCGGATAATATAAATTGCCATCTACTTCCCTCCTGGTCCTGGGATGTAAGCGCATGCGCTCTCTCAAAATCACGGACGCGGGGTTGCTACGATCTATGCTCTCTATGCCGGAGTATCAAATACTGTACCAAGAACCACTCTGTGCGTCAATAGGGCAGGAGGTTTCGCGACTCGCACCCGATGCAAAACGCACAATTCCCCTGCCGCAGCCGGCCCGGTGCTCGGCCTTTCACTTCATTAAACACCGTGCTCCCGTGGTTGGTTCAATTCATTGTTCCAAAGCCCGCAAAGTCCTGCTCAGGCAAACAAAAAAGCCACCTGGGCAAGCAGGTGGCTTCTAGATTCTACTAATTCACGGCTCGATCTTAGAACGGGTCAAGTTTGAGCCTGTTATGCTTAGGCACCTCGATTTCCTTAGGCGCTGAGTTCCCTAACGGCAAGTTCACGGTGCCCCTACTGTTGACCACAACGTACGCTTCTTCTCCGCCCGTTACGTCCAGGGTGTATTGCGGCCCCTCCTGCGCAAACGTCTGCTGCGCCAGGGTCGTATTTACGTAACCTGTATCAAGGCTCTGCTCGACTACTGGGGTGCTCTGCGCCCCCACGAGGATACTCTCAGTACGGAACAAGCTTGCAGTGTTTGAGCCCAGTCCCACCACTATCAATATCGCTACCGCGATGCCACTCGGCACCAGCCGCGAGAGGGTGAGCCCGCTAGCAGCGCGGTACACTCGCGCTATCATTCCTATGAAAGATGGTGCAACTCGTCCGACCCGTTGGCCGCCCTTCGCCTGCCGCGCGTTCAAGAGCCTCACGATGCGCTGAAACACCCCTTGCGGAGGCTCTACGCGACTGTATTCCTCGCTCATAAAGTGGCGGACCCTCGCGTCGAGCACCGCGTCCTCGTAACTCAGGTCGTGGACTGTCGCCGGGTCATAATCGTTCGGCAACCCTGACTCTGGGAAGTAGTCTTCCGAAGGCCCACCCGCGCAAATACCCTCGCCCTCTCGGAGAGCGCTAGCATCCCTGTGCGACTGTCGTCTATGTCGCCATAGTCCTGTGAATGAAACTAACGAGAACATTCCGACCACCAACCTAACGGCTCACCAGCCCTGGTATGACCTCGCAACACAGGACGCCGTTGTCCTTTTCTGCCGGTAGTTGTGAGATATGAAAAAACTGATCCAGGCTATTCACGCGCCATGTACTATCTTCACAGCATATACAACTGCTACGCCTGGCCTATGTTATGTGCTTGTTCGTGTGGTTCTCTCCGTATGTGTAACAGTATCTTTATCTAATATACACCCATACGCCTCTATCGGTTCTCATTCTCAAGTAGGATTTTTGCCTCCTACTCACGCCTACCACGTGTTCCTAACTCATAACTCGGCACTCAGCACTCGGAACTTATATAGATACGGCCCTCACTCACCGAGGTGAGGTCGGGCCGTATCTGAACGACTTACAGAGCTACGCTCCGTAGGTCAGGCTAACTATTTGAAGTACCACTGGCCTATGTTCCACCACTGGGAGGCAAGGCTGTTGGTAACCTTGCGGTTCTGCAGGGTGTTGCGGTAGACCTCGATGTTGGCACGCTGTACCAAGGGGATGACGGCGATGTCGTTCATCATCTCGACCTGGATAGCAGCGCCGGCCTCGGCGAACTTGTGGCGATCGATCTCAGCGTTCATCTGGCGGTTGAGATCGGTCACCTTCTGGTTCTTATACTGCTGGCGGTTCTGCTTGCCAACGTCCTCAGACGTCCAGAGCTCATCGATGGAGTACGGGTCGAAGGTGCTCCAGTTGCTCTGAGAGTAAGCGAATTGGGCCAGCTTAGTCTTGCCTGTGGCGATCGGGCCGGTAGGCGAGAAGAACCCTTGCGGGTAGTTCACGGTTACGGCATCGATACCAACAGCCTTGAGGTCGGCTTGTACCAGGGCCTGGATGGCCTGGCGGGTTACGTTGCGGGTGGTGCCATACTCGAATGACAGCTTCTCGCCGCCCTTCGTGCGGATACCATCTGCACCCTTCACCCAGCCTGCCTTGTCCAGCAAGCTGTTAGCCGCTGCCTGGTCGTAGGCGTAGGTAGGCAGCTTGTACTTGGCCGCCAGGTCCGGGAACTCCTTGGCGAAGTCCGGGCTGTCCAGCGAGAAGTACACGCTGGGGGGCACGGGGCTGTTCATGACAGCAGCGCCGCCCTTGTATACCACGTCCACGATCTGCTTGCGGTTGATCGCCTGCATGATAGCCTGGCGTACGTTCTTGTCCTGGAAAGGAGCGTAATCGAAGTACGGCTCCAGGTGCTCCCAGGAAGCAGCAGGTACGGCTTCGCACTTGCCACCGGCAGAAACGATCTGCGGGCACTGCTCAGGAGGTACCACGAAGGCTTCGCCTGCGATGGCGTCCAGGTTACCGGTCAGGAACTGTGATACGTTCTGGTTCACATCAGTCTGGAAGCGGCTGATTACGCGCTTGATCGGCGGCTTGGCGGTGAGGTTGTAGTTGGGGTTCTCAACCATGACCATCTCTTCGCCTTGCTTCCAAGACTGCACGATGTAAGGACCAAAGCCCATCGGGTTACGTGCGTAGTCAGATTCCTGCAGCTTGTCGATCGGCAGCTTGCTCAGCGTCTGCTGGGGCAAGATTGCGCCGATGAAGATGTA
>JAXDKH010000277.1:0-6141 GCA_034667185.1 Chloroflexia bacterium
CGAGAAGGAGTTGGAGCGGGTGGTGAAGGCGCTTAGGGCGGATGCTGGCGCACGGGGGATACCTCCACAGCCAAAGCTGTAGCTCAATTCTGCATTCTACGGCCACAATAGATGACCAACACCCACATGCTATAATTACCATCTGGGAACCGTCACACCCTCTCATTGCCTACCACTCCCTGCTACTGCCCTAGGAGAACTCTATGGAAACGATTGATCCCCCGCGCGACCTTGACTCCCGCAACGCCCCCATCGACATCGAGCCCGAGGAGTTTCGCAGGCTCGGCTACATGCTTGTAGACCGGCTTGCCGCCTTCATGGAGAGCCTGCCGGGGCGGCCCGTGACCCCTGGCGAAAGTCCCAGCCAGGTCAGGGCCGCGCTGGACGCCTCGCGGGGGGTGCCGCAACATGGTGCCGACCCCGAATCCCTGCTCAACCACGCCGCCGGCCTGCTGCTGGACCACTCCCTATTCAACGGGCACCCGCGCTTCTACGGCTTCATTACGGGAGGCCCAACCCCTATAGGCATACTGGGCGACCTGCTCGGCGCGGCGGTCAATCCGAACGTGGGTGGCTACGTGCTCTCTCCCATGGCGACTGAGATAGAGGCCCAGACCGTGCGCTGGATCGCGGAGATGCTGAACTACCCCACCAACTGCGGCGGCCTGCTGGTGAGCGGGGGCAACATGGCGAACTTCGTCGGCTTCCTGGCCGCCCGGCATGCCAAGGCCACATGGGACGTGCGCGCCGAGGGCATGGACGCCGCCCACGGCAAGATGCGCGTCTACACATCGGCGGAGACCCACACCTGGGTGCAGAAAGCCGCCGACCTGTTCGGTCTCGGCACCGACGCGATACGCTGGATACCCACCGACGGCAGGCAGCGCATGGACACTCAGGCCCTGCGACGCCAGATAGAGGCTGACAGGGACCGAGGCGACATGCCTTTCCTGGTGATAGGCACGGGCGGCTCGGTGAGCACGGGTGCGATTGACCCGCTGCCGGAGATTGCCGGCATTTGCCGCGAGTACGACCTGTGGTTCCATGTGGACGGCGCGTACGGGGGCTTTGCCGCTGCCGTGCCGGACGTGCACCCCGACCTCAAGGGCCTCTCCCTCGCCGACTCGGTGGCGATTGACCCGCACAAGTGGCTGTACGCACCTTTGGAAGCCGGTTGTGCGCTCGTTCGGGACAGGGAGGCATTGCACAATACCTTCGTATTCCACCCCGCCTACTACCACATGATTGACATGGCCGAAGACCCCGCGATCAACTACCACGAATACGGCATGCAGAACTCGCGGGGCTTCCGTGCGCTCAAGGTGTGGCTGGCTCTGCAACACGTCGGCCTGGAGGGCTACAGGCGCATGCTCTCCGACGACATGGCCCTCTCCAGGGAGATGTTCCGCGCCGCCGCCGAGCACCCGGAGCTGGAGGCGTGCACCCAGGACCTCAGCATCGCCACCTTCCGCTACGTACCTCCCGGCGTGCAGCCCGGCAGCATGGAGATCGAAGCCTACCTCAACAGGCTCAACACGGAGATACTGGACCGCCTCCAGGCCGGGGGCGAGGCCTTCCTGTCGAACGCCGTGGTGGATGGCAAGTTCCTGCTGCGTGCCTGCATCGTCAACTTCCGCACCTCCCTTGAGGATGTACTGGCGGTACCGGAGATAGTCGCCAGGGTGGGGCGGCAGGTGGCAGAGGAGATGGGGAGGTAGCTCTGAAACGTGAAGCGTGAAACGTGAAACACGATGCGGCATACTCTTGTTGGTTCGTGAATGTGTCACAATTGATGTGACAGGACCGTGCTGGACTTTGTCATTCTGAACGCAGTGAAGAATCTCGTCTCTCACCACCCAAGTAGCACCTTTCTTTTAGCCACACACTACCATGAGAAAGGTGGAACATCAGAAAGGTGGAACATCCCGGTAAAGAACGAGATTCTTCACTGCGTTCAGAATGACAAAGTCCAGCACGGTCCAGTAATATAAGCAGCCACACACTCACGTACCAGATAACACTTACCGCATCACGTTTCAGGTTTCACGTTTCAGAACGCCTCCTCAGCCAACAGGTGCATAACTTGATTGACACACCCACACCCGACAAGGTATACTCTACCCGAGCCGGAGACACTTAGCGTGTCGCGCTCGGCTCGGAACGACCTTTAATGCCGGCCCAGAGAGGCCGCCAAGGTTGGTGTATACCCTTAGGTGCTGCGGTTGCAGCGACCACCAGCCTTGCCTAGTGCAAGGTTTTTTGTTGGGTATACGCCTCCGTAAGGAGGACAAATAGTGGAGTCGCCACACCTGGCCCATAGCTACTTGCCACCCGCTGTCATGGGTGCCGTGCAGCCCGCGTTGAGCAAGAGCGCGCACGTAGCCAGGGTCAAAGCCGCCATGCTCCGAGCCGCACAGGACACCCTCGACCGGGAAGGCTTCACCCAGGTAGTGCCCTCGATGCTGACTACCATGTGCGGCGCTTGCGGCGATCCCGGCACCCTTCTCCCCGTCGATGTGGGCGGCAGGCAGGCGTACCTGCGGCAGACCTCCCAGCTCCACCTCGAGCCCCTCATGCGAGAGCTTGGCAGGGTTTACTCGATCAGCCGGTCCTTTCGAGCCGAGCGCCGTATCGACGACCGTCACCTGGCCGAGTTCACGCTGGTGGAGGGCGAGGCGGCGGGCTGGAACCTGGAACGAACGATGGGCCTGATGGAACGCCTGGTGGTGGGCATGCTCCGCTATGCAGCCACTACCGCGAGCCAGCATCTCACGGCCCTGGGTGTAACGCCCACCGCGCAGGCACGGGTAAGTTCCCCGTTCGCCCGCATGACCTACGACGAGGCTATCATCTCCCTCCAGAAGATGGGCCACTTTGCCGAGTGGGGCGAAGACCTCGCCAACCGGCACGAAATCGCCCTCACCGATATGGTGGGCGGCCCCCTCTTCGTCACGCATTACCCGGTAGGCACTCGCTTCTTCACTATGAAGGTGCGCCGTAACGATCCCCGCGTTGTAGAGTGCTGCGACCTGCTGATGCCGGGCGTGGGCGAAGTCATGGGTGCCTCCGAGACCGAGCACGACCACGACCTCCTGCAAGCCCGTTTTGAAGCCTCGGCCAGCGTGCGCCAATGGCTCGACCTCGGCGGCAGCACCAGCGACTATGCCTGGTACCTGGACATGCACCGCAGCGAGAGCCTGCAACAGGCCGGTTTCGGCCTCGGCTTCGAGCGCCTGGTCCGCTACGGGTGCGGGCTGAAGTCGGTGGCCGAAGCCTAAAACGTGAAACGTGAAACGTGATGCGGTGAGTGTTATTTCGTGCTGAAACGTGGAACCTGGTGCTATAATCGCATCACGTTTCACGTTTCACGTTTCAGAAAGCTATGACCACACCATTCTACGACCCTAATCTCTCATACCAGGAGAACTACGACCTCGGGCCGTTCGGTATGTTCGCGGCGGAGCCTTCGGAGGAGGAACGGCGGGCGCTTGAGTTGCCGGAGAGCGAGTGGGTCGTTATGTCGGGCTTGAGGTTGCGCAGGCCGCTGGGTATACCGGCGGGGCCTCTGCTCAACTCGAAGTATACTGACGCTGCCTTCCACTGGGGTTACGACCTGTGCCACTACAAGACGGTGCGCAGCCGCTTCTGGCTCTCCCACGACGCTCCTAACGTGCTCCTGGTGAGCAGCACCCGTCCAATCCCTCCCAGCGAGATCGGGCGCGACACCCTCATAGCCCGCCCCTTCCTGCGCGATGAGCCGGTGGACCTCGCCACTCTAAGCATCACCAACTCCTTCGGTATGCCTGCACAGGAGCCAGGCGTGTGGCAGGCCGACATGGAGCACGCGGTGCGGGGTGCGGGGCCCGGACAAGCGTTGGTCGCCAGCGTCACGGGCACACGCATGCCGGGAGAGGACGACCGGGCGTACATCGCCGACCACGCCCGCACCGCCGCTATGTGCGCCGAGACGGGTGCGCATGCCATAGAGGTAAACCTGTCGTGCCCTAACCTGGGCGGTCACGGCCTGATGTGCCACGACCCGCAAGCCGCCGCGTTGGTATGCAAAGCCGTGAAGCAGGCCATAGGACCGATACCCCTCTTCGCCAAGCTGGGCAACTACACCCCCGACGAGCAGGGAGAGGCCACTCTGCAGCGGGTGGTACAAGCTACCGCCCTTTACGTGCAGGGCTACGGTGCCGTAAACGCGGTGCCGGTCCCCGTTGTGGGCGAGGACGGAGGGCAGGCGCTTCCAGGCGCGGACAGGCAGTTGGCGGGCGTGTGCGGCGCGGCCCTCAAAGCCACAGGGCTTGACGTGGTGCGCCGCCTGTCACAAATACGCGCCGCCCAGGGCTACGACTTCGCCATCATTGGCGTGGGCGGCCTTGCCTCCCCGGACGACTACCGGGCCTACCTGGACGCAGGGGCAGATGCGGTGCAGGGTGCTACGGGGCCGATGTGGAACTACAGGCTGGGGGTCGAGATTGCATTGGCGACAAAGCCAGTACTCGCCGGAGCATGAATTCTGTACACAATGAAGGAACTTTCTTGAACGCTTTTATTATCGACCAGAAAACCAGCACCTGGGCCGAGCGCGTGGCGGACGCCAGCACCCAGCAGAACAGCCTACTATGCGTGGGCCTCGACCCCGTGTACGAGAAGTTGCCCGCCGAGCACCGCACCGGCAGCGTAGCCGAGGATATCTTTGCCTACAACCGCCGCATCATCGACGGGGCAGCCCCCTACGCAGCCGCCTTCAAGCCACAGTACAAGTGCTACTCAGCCGAGGGAGAGGCGGGCATCGCGGCCCTGCGCCAGACCTGCGCCTACATCAAAGAACGCTACCCCCACATCCTCGTCATCCTCGACGCCAAGTACGCCGACATCGGCCACGTGCTGGAACGGTGCGCCCACGAAGCCTTCGATCTGTTCGGAGTGGATGCCGTGACCGCCATGCCCGCGCCGGGCAGACAAGCCCTGGCCCCGCTGTTCTCCCGCCCCGGACGAGGTTGCTTCATGGTGGTGCGCACATCCAACCCTGGCGCGGATGAGCTACAGGACATCCAGACAGCAAACGGCGACCCCCTATACGTGGAGATCACCCGCAAAATAGCCGCCTGGAACGAGTCTGGCAACGTGGGCCTGGTGGGACCGGCCACTGATCCTGCTGTGCTGGGCCGCATCAGGCAGGCAGCGCCACACTTGCCGATACTCTGCCCAGGGGTGGGAGCGCAGGGCGGCGATGTTGAGGCTGCTGTCAGTGCGGGGCTGGATGCCGACAGGGCGGGCCTGCTCATCAACGTGTCTCGAGCCATCATGGAGGCCGCCGACCCAGGAGAAGCCGCCCGCAACTGGCGGGACACGATGAACGAGGCACGATCCCGGCAAAGCGCCGTCCGGCCCTCAACGGCTCCCAGTCTTATTGAGGACGTTATCCGGCAGATGTACGAGATAGGGGCTATACGCTTCGAGCCGGTGACTCTCAAATCGGGACTGGTGTCGCCCTACTACAACAACCTGCGAGTGCTCGCCTCTTACCCATCCCTGTTGCGCAAAGTAGCAACGCTCATGGCTCAAACAATGCAGGATGCGGGTGTGCAACCGGACCTGTTGGTGGGCATAGCGGAGGCTGGCATCCCGCTGGCCGTGGCCCTCTCGCAGCACACAGGCATCCCGGCGGGCTACGTGCGGTCGAGCGCCAAGCAGCACGGCACCAAGCGCATGGTCGAGGGGGCCTGGCAGCCGGGTGCTACCGCCGTGCTGGTGGACGACGTAGTATCCGACGGTGCGAGCAAGCTGGAGGTGCTGGGCCACCTACAAGAGGCGGGGCTACAGGTGCGCGACATCGTAGTGCTGGTGGACCGGGGCCAGGGCGGGCCGGAGGTAATGTCGCGCCACGGCCTCAATTGCCACGCCGCCGTGAAGATGGACGACGTGCTGCGTATCCTCCTGGACGCAGGCCAAATCACCCCGCAACAGGTAGAAGAAAGCCACCGCTTCATGCAAGAGGCCAAGGCACTTACTACTTAGACATCGAAGAGACGGAAACGCAAAGACGCAAAGACGCAAAGAGCGCAAAGGACGCGCTAAGAAGATTCAGGTTTGAAGAATACGAAAGGGACCAGAGTACGACCTCATGTACCC
>JAXDKH010000278.1:0-4764 GCA_034667185.1 Chloroflexia bacterium
AGTGGGGAATGCCAGCGACGCACCGAGTACAGCAGGTACGGCCTGATAGGTGGCACCAGCGTTGTCGTCGGGTTCCGATTTCTTCCACTGGAACGCGCCGCTTGGCTTCTGTACCGAGACAATAAAGTCGAGCGCCTGGTCGGCCATGGTGGTGTTAATCAGGCTCAACATCGCCTGCGCGACGTAAGCGCTGGAGTTGACGTCGCTCTCGCTGTCGGGGCCGCCTACCTTCTGGTAGGGGAAGCCACCGTCGGCGTTCTGCTGCGAGTCGAGATAGGTAACGGCCCTCTTGACCACGTTGGGATCGGTCTTGGGGGCCCCGGTTGCGACCAGCGCCTGCAGTACCACCGCCGTCGTGTTGGTGTCTGCCGAGCCCGCCGCCGTGTCGCCGGAGAAGCCCCAGCCACCTTCGGGGGTCTGCGTGCTCTTGAGGAACTCCACTGCGGCGGGGGGTATCGTCTGCCCGGCGGCGTGCAGGCCGAGCATGGCGAACGCGTGGCCGAGCGCGTCCTTGCCGTAGTGTCCCGTGGCGGGGTCGTAGCTGCTGTTGATGACCGCTGCGAGGTCGGTGCCGCCAAAGGTGCTGTTGCCGTTGAGGGTGGCGGTAGCGATGAGCAGCTTGCCCGCGCCGCCGGGGGTCTTGGTGAGGTCGGCTACCTTGCTCTCGAGGAAGGTGATGGGTGTGTTGCCTCCGTTGGCGTATGACGCAGGAGACTGCCCAGCCGCTATGATCGCCAGCACCGCGTCCACGGTGGAGCCCGCCCCCAAGCCCGCGAACGAGCCGTCCGGTTGCTGCTGGGTCTTCATCCAGTTGAGGGCAGCGGTGGCCCGCGCCTGGTAGCTACCCTGTGCCGCCGCGCTCCCTGCGAATGTCGCCAGGACGCACAGCGCGGACATCGCTATCGCGCCTATCTTTTTCAGCTTCATCGACATAATAGACATCTGTATTTCCTCCACATACCAAGTTGCAAGACAAACAAAAAGCCCTTGCCGTTGCGACAAGGGTTTGCGTGCGTAGATGCTGTATCTACAGATGGGGATGACAGCGCCTATGGTGGGCTGTGCGTGCATAGCTGCGTCATCGCTCCCTCCTCTCCCTCTCTCGCGAAGGTAACTGGAGTGACACAGAGGCGGGTATCCTGGCTTTCTCGTATGAGATTACAGTTGCGGGACAGCGCCGGACTTTCACCGGCTTCCCCCATTGCCGCCCTTACTTCCGGGTTTCGGGCGACCTCTGCGCTTTCTCGTATTCGGTTGTTAGCAGGTCGAGTATAGCACCGGGGAGGGGAGGAGTCAAGCGTGTCGGCCCTTTTTAAGCCAACTACTGCTCGGCCCTTGCGTATGGATTGCGGCGATGGCACTCTAGCCGTCATATGCCTTTGCACTTGACCTAAATTACACAAAAATTCAATTCCAAAACATGTTGTATTATCCATATTCTCCTGTTATCATGCACTAGAATGGCCTGGAATTGATTTTGGGTATAGGTGCCAGGCTAGGTGCTAAGCGAGCTTTAGCAGCTCATAGAGTTCGTTTGCAGCTGAGGCTCTCTAGTCGGGGCACGTCTTCCGTTTAACCTAATAGGTCCTGCAACTCCAGGTGCCTTCCTGCGTTGCGTGGAACAAGAGAGTATAGGAGGATGAAGATAATGGTTGAGTTTAGCGTGATGACTTGGAACGTGGAGAACCTGTTTCCGGTAGGCAATAAATTTGGTCCAACTACCAACGCAATCTACAAAACCAAACAGGCCAACCTTGCGCAACGTATCACGGACGTAAATGCCGACGTAATTGCTCTCCAGGAGATCGGCAGCGAGCAAACCTTTCTCGACCTGAAAACGGGGCTTGGTGGGAAATACCCCCACGGGGAGCTTTCTCCCAAGCCGGACATACGGGGGATACGGGTTGGTTTCTTGTCCAAGTTGCCCCTCTCCTCTGTCAAGTCGATTTCGGCGTTCCCAGAGGGAAGTCTCTCGCTGGCCCCGACCGCTATTGGAGGGAGTGTAGGAGACCCGGAGAACGCGCCTCTCACTGCGATGGGCCGTGGGGCTTTGAAGGTCACCGCTACGCTGCCCAACGGTACAACAGTGAACCTCATCACGACGCACTTGAAGTCCAAGTTGATTTCCTACCCACCTCTCCCAAATGGCAAGCCGAGGTTCTCGGCCGATGATGAAGACGAACTTGCTCGCTTCACCGGCTTGGCTCTTATAAGGCGCACTGCGGAGGCCATCGCGTTACGGATCCACTCTAACGATCTGACAGTGGGGAACACGCCTCCATGCATCCTACTTGGCGACCTCAATGATGGTCCTGAGGCTTTGACAACCCAGCTACTGTTTGGCCCCCCAGGTGGACAGATCAGCCCAAGCCGCAAGCCTAACAAGAGCAACGACTCGCGCCTCCACAACCTCGCCAATCACATTCCTGAAAAGAGGAGATTTTCGCGCATCACCGACGGCAGTAGGGAACTTATAGACCACATCCTAGTCAGTTACGAACTGGTCTTTAAGCGGCGAGAGGTCGACAGCTTCGTAGACGGCATAGCTTCTATAGGCGCAAATCCAGGGGCCAGACGAAATGCTGTTGTGCCCGACCATGCTCCGGTCTTCGCCCGGTTCGAGCTTGACTAGGCTTATCTGTCCTGTATATCGCTTCCTCGGTACAAGAACAAGCTGAGTCATCGAGAACCCGATTCCTGGCAAGAGTAGTGAATCTATATGTGAGACAACGCCAAGTCTCAAGCAGGAAAAAGTCTTGCCCAAGGCCAAGGAAGTAGCGTCTCATCATGTCTCATGGATCCCAAAAGAGGCCTAAAACAGCGGGGAGGCTCCGCTTTCTAGGCCTCTTTTGCCTTTTCTAAGCTGCTAGAATACGCTTCTTGTCCGGCAAACCACGCAAATCTGGCCTCGGAACTGCATTACAATTGTCAGGAGGACCTATATTTGTTCCCGCAATACAAGGCTCATAACGGTGAGCCGCGACGCCGATATCTAACCGCTACTTCCCCGCGCTCTCCACCGCAGCCCTATCATTGGATGAGATTAGCATCACTGCGCTGCCGTCCTGCTTGAGGCTGTAGAAGCGGCCATCCTGGTCGTACAGGTCACCGGTCTTGTTGGCATTGTCGAAGGTCTCCTGGAGGGCTTTGAGGAACTGGTCGGCTTCCCTGCGGTTGTCCCACTCGGTAGCCATGTACAGGAGGCCCAGGTCGCTGGCGGCGTTGCGATAGTATGCGTAGCTTGCGCCACCCCAACCCGCCGCACCCTCATCGGGGTCAGCAGCGCCGTTCTCTTCGAGGATCACCTTGAAGTCGAACTCGCCCAGGGTGCCCCAGTCGTTCATCGTCCAGCCAGTGCCGAGCGTACCTGTAAGCTCTTTAAGCGGCACCTGAATAGGCTCGTCGCGTGGGGAGTCAAAGTACTTATCGGGGTGCATTATCTGCTCTGTGGAAGAGGGTGGGTCGGCCAGCGCGCTATCTACCGCCTGGAAGCCGTTCCTCATCAGCAACTCGTTCACGAAGTCGGCCCCCTGGTCGTAGGGGAAGTAAAGGCTCTCTCTCAGGTATGGAGGGGAGCTGTTCAGCACGGACGAGTCGGCGGACGAACTTTCGTCCAGGAACTTCTGTATGTCCGACTGTGAGAAGTAGTCGCGGGCGTAGCTCAACCCGGCCAATGTGGCGTCGCCTTCCACCAGCGACCTGATTGCCAGCGAGCCGTCATCGTCGTGGCTTTCGTCGGGCAGCAGCTTCTCCAGGTCGAAATGCTGGTCCTGTAAGGCGTGCACGAATTCGTGGGCCAGGGTCTGCTTCGAGCCGGGGCTGAGGTCCGCCTGGTTGCGTAGTACGAACAATTCGTCTTTCTTCGGGTCGTAGTAGCCGAGCACCTGCTCTCCCAGCAGGTCTATCTGCAACTGCAACAGGTCCATTTTGGGATCGTCAACGAGACGGAGCAGCCAAAGCTGCATCGCATCGTCGTCCGCTTCCGCACGCGGGTAGTCCCTCGTGATGTCCTGCAGCAGGTTGTTCTTCATCTGCGGCTGGGTGAGGAAAGTCTCAGGCACGTCGGCTTGGGGTTGGAGGCCCCTCACTGTAGCGGCGTCCTTCTCGACCTGCTTCACCTCTTTGTCCAGCTTAGCCTCGTCGGCCTGCGTTGTAGGCTGCGGGCTTGCGTCTTCGGTGGCTTCCGCCGTAGCTGCTTTCGTAGGCGCTTCGGTGGCCTGGGCACTGCGTGGCGTCCTGGTGGGGCGGGCCTGGTTGCGGGGCGTTGAAGTGGGCAGGCTAGCTACAGACTCGCTCGTGGGGGTCGCCACCGAGCCGTTGCCCGCGCCGGGCGTGTTAGTGGGAGCTACCGGGAGGCCTGTGCCGTTGCAGGCAGCCAGCAGGAGCAGACTTGCCGCAATGAGGAAAGCGCGCGTCTTGTGGCGCATGATTACTCCAATCTAAAGGGGAAGATACGTGGTAAGAAGCCCGGGTAAATGACAACCAGGCACGTAGAGAATAATAGCGGGAGGGCACACCCGGCATCCACACACTCAAGTATACCGCCGTACCCATAGAAAGGTTCTTGGGCTTCTACCAGCAACAAGCGCGGCGGACGCCCTTGCACTTTGAAGTATAGATATTGGGTCGGGGGGAGTCAAGGATGGACGATGGACGATGGACGATGGACGATGGTAGGAGTGGTTAGTGGTTAGCAGTTAGTGGCTAGTGGTTAGTAAGAACCACACCTTAATCTTCTTTGCGTCTTTGCGTTTCCGTCTCCTA
>JAXDKH010000279.1:0-20311 GCA_034667185.1 Chloroflexia bacterium
GGTTGGGCACTGCACCTTTCAGGCTGGGGGTGCTGGTTTCCGGCGGAGGCACCAACCTGCAAGCGATACTCGACGCGGTACAGCGGAGGGAGCTACAGGTGGCGGTAGCCCTGGTGGTATGCAACCATAAGGAAGCCAGGGCAATTGAGAGGGCACGGCGAGCAGGTGTGCCGGTCCAAGTGCACGAGTTGAGGGCTTATCCCTCCAGGCACGCGCAGCAAGAGGCAATCGCCAGCCGCCTGGAGCAAGCGAGCGTCGACCTGGTAGTGTGCGCGGGCTGGGACCGGGTGCTGGAGCCGCAGGTAGTGAGGCGGTTCGCGGGGCGGATAATCAACATCCACCCGTCGCTGCTACCGGCCTTCGGGGGTGGCCTGCACGCGATAGAGGACGCGCTACGGTACGGGGTAAAGATTACCGGCTGCACGGTCCACTTCGTGACCGAAGAGGTGGACACCGGCCCGATAATCTCGCAAGCCGCCGTGCCTGTACTGCCAGGCGACACACATAAGACGCTGGCCGAACGGATACACATCGAAGAGCACCGCCTCCTGGTGGAAGCGATCCAACTCTACAGCGAAGGCAAGTTAGAGGTAAACGGAAGAGTGGTTCTGAAACGTGAAACGTGAAACGTGATGCGGTAGACGAAACAGCATCACTATCATGCAAACAGTTTCACAAAACAACATCACGTTTCACGTTTCACGCTTCAGAACCGTTTCAGCTATGGTCAACATTGCAGCGAACAACCTGGAACCGGAGCCGAGGCCCCACACAAGCCTGTATGTGAACGAACACGACAGCAGGCGTATCGGCGCGCAGCTAGACCGTGTATTATTAGAGGCAGGGGCGAACCTCACGTTACTGCTCGACAAGAGTGGCGAGGTGATCGCGGCCAGGGGAGAGAAGCTGCCGAGCGACCTCACAGTCATGGGGGCGTTGTTGGCGGGTACGTTCGCCACTTCGAGGGAAGTGGCCCGCATGATGAACGATCATGGCTTCAGGACGCTGGTCCAGCAGGGGATGCGGGAGAACACCCTGACGGAATTGGTGGGGGAGTCCTGGATAGTAGTGGTCATGTTCGACAAGAGCACGCACATCGGCCTGGTAAAGGACATGTGCCGCCAGATTACACCGGAATTGGAAGCCGTGCTGTTGCAGGTCCAGCGCCGCAGCCGCAACATGAGCGGATTGAACCCCTCATTCCGCACATCGATTGAGGACACGATTGACCTGCTGTTCAAGGATTGATTTGGAATTTCGAATTGCGGATTTCGGATTTAGTTGATATCCGAGCAAATCCGCAATTCGAAATTCCAAATCCCAAATGGAGAAACTATGGCCCTGATAAACGTTGCAGCCAGAGAGATACATTGCAAGCTCGTGTACTACGGGCCGGGTCTCTCGGGCAAGACCACGAACCTGAAATACATCTACTCGACCGTGCCGGGACAGGCAAGAGGCGATCTGCTCTCCATTGACACGGAGACCGAGCGCACCCTCTTCTTCGACTTCCTGCCGCTCGACCTGGGCCGGGTGCACGGCTACCAGGTGCGCTTCCATATCTACACCGTGCCGGGGCAGGTGCTCTACGAGCGGACGCGTGTGGCGGTGCTCAACGGCTCGGACGGTGTGGTGTTCGTGGGCGACTCGCAACGCGCCAAGCTGGCCGAAAACGTGCGCTCGTTGCAGGAGCTTGCCCGCAACCTCACTCAGCAGGGCAAGCGCTTCCTGGAGTTCCCCCTCGTCATGCAGTACAACAAGCGCGACATGCCCGACGTGCTGCCCCTCCAAACGTTGGAGAAGTACCTCAACTCGATGCACGTCCCGGCGTTCGAGGCGGTGGCCTCCAAGGGCGTCGGCGTGTTCGACACGCTGAGGACGATCAGCAAGCTGGTGATTAGCAAGCTGTAATTATATCAGCCTGCCGGTTGGCAGATAAAAGCCGGGCTAACACACGAGAAGAACAAAGAGCCGGGGGATCTGTCCCTTCCGGCTCGTTGTTCTTCTGTTGACAGAACGACCTATGGGGCTGTGTAACGTATCGTAAACGGACCAGCATCACCAATCTTTGCGATAATCAGGTCCACGTAATCCACAGTGGTGCTGGTAGGCTTGTAGTCGGTGCACAACTTGACGTCGGCCGACTTTGAGGGCTGAACGTCGGTGGGCACATTGAACGGGTAGCAGTAGGTGTCCTTGGTGTTCGTATAGGTCTTGCCGTTACTATCTTTGACGCTCAGGCTGGCCTTGTCGAGCAGGAAGAAGAAGGCCCTGTTGCTCTCGTTGTCCACCGTGCCCGCCCAGGTAGTGGAGCTAGCCGTGATCGCCACGTCCTTGAGCGTCAAGAATACGCTGGGGGCTATCTCCACCTTATCCCCTGCCTTGGCCGTCCCGCCTCCTGTATTAGAGGGCTTGGGGGTGGGCTGCGCCGGGCCTGGGGGCACCGTCGGTCCAACAGGTATGGTGGGTATCACGGTCGGGCGCGGGCCTAACTGGCGTGGTTCGCCATTCGGGTAGCGCCCCTTGAAGCGGAACGTCCCAAGCTGGGAGAGCAGTACGTCGTAGGGCGGCTTGTTCTCGGGGTGGTACTCGAACACCGCGCGCTCAAAGTACTGTACCGTATAGTTGTTGCCGTCCAGATCAGACACTTCTTTGAACGTCTCCGTTATTGGGTAGCCCTGCTGGGCCAGCCCGCCGTTATCGTTCCAGTACTGCAAGAACCTGCCGCACACGGTCTTGCCTGTCTGTGGGAAAAGCTGGCAACCGTCGGTCTGGGCCGAGACCCTCCACGCCGCCAGCGGCTGGAACACCAGTGTGAGTACCAGGGCGGTTATCATGCCCAATACAAAAAACAGCCCGCGCTTAAACATGGGTCATGCACTCCTTATAAGATGTTGTTCTACGTACTGCTACGCACTACATAGTGTAGGGTGTTGCTGCAGATTATATCTCGGTTCTTGAGCAGAGTCAACGATAGCGGGAACCTCCAGGCAGGAGCTTAATCATTTCTTAATTCTATGACCAACTATCGCTGCAACTAACATGGCGACCTTATGGAGTGCGGGTATATAAGGTACCGCCCCTACAGCTTGCTGTAGTCGTCTATACCCCACTGTCCTGGAAGCGGTACCCTACACCCGGCTCTGTAACGATATATTTCGGCCGTTCGGAGCTTTCCTCGATTTTGCTGCGTAGCTGTCCTATGTATACGCGCAGCAATTGAGTGTCGCCTACGTACTCAGGTCCCCACACCTTGTGCAGCAACGTCCTGTGAGTAATCAGCTTACCCGCGTGTGACATGAGTGTCTGCAGCAAGTTAAACTCCGTCGGGCTGAGATGCACGAGCAAGCCGCGTGCTGTCAGTTCGTGACGCTCAACGTCGAGCGCCAGGCCACCAATCTCTATCTTCTGCGAGGTCGTGACCACAGGTGACTGCTGGGTATGTCGCAGGGCCACCCGGATGCGGGCCAGCAACTCGCCCATACTGAAGGGCTTGGTCACATAGTCGTCGGCGCCGTTGTCGAGGGCATCGATCTTGTCCCGTTCGCCATCGCGCACCGAAAGCACGATGATGGGCGCTGCGGTCCTCTTTTTCAGTTCTCCCGCCAGGGCCACGCCGTCCACGTCGGGCAGGCCGAGGTCGAGCAACAGCAGGTCCGGGTTGAAACTCTCCACCTGGTCCAGGGCCTCAGCTGCCGTAGCAGCCGTAGCTACAATGAACTGGTGCCCCACAAGGGCAGGGCGTAAGGCCCTGGCAATCGCAGGCTCGTCGTCTATGATAAGTATTCGCACGTTGTGCACGCATTACTCCTACGCAGAGGCCGCGTCTAATCCACGCGCATTGCCGGTAGTTCCTCTTTAGTGATCTCTCCACGCGGCATGCCAAGCGGGAGTGTGAACGTTACTTGCAGGCCTTGTCCCGGTTGGCTGTCGGCCCGTATGCGACCCCCATGCGCTTCCACCAATCCCTTGCAAATCGCAAGCCCCAGGCCCGTGCCCTTCGACGGAGCGCGCTCGGACACATAGTAGAACTTCTCGAACAGGTGAGGCAAGTGCCCCGGTGGCACACCCGGCCCATTATCCGCAACCTGCACCTGCACTTCGCTGCCCGCAAGCCTCGCCTTTACCCGCACTGTCGTGCCTGCGGGCGTATACTTGATGGCGTTCTCCAGTAGGTTAGTCAGCACCTGGCCTATCTGCACGAAATCCAGCAACACCAGTGGAATGTCCCAGTCTATAGATACCTGTATGTGGTGCTCCGGGGCCGAGGCCTCAAAGCGCTGCACCACAGACCCTATCACCTCGCCAATGGAGTACCAGTCCTTCTCCGGACGCAACGCGCCACCCTCGATCCGCGACATCTCAAGCAGGTTGCCGACTAGCTTGTTGAGTCGCAGCGCCTCGTCGTGGATGCCCTGCAAGAAATCGCGTCTGGTCTCGGCATCCCATTGTATATCAGGCTCCAGGAGGCTGGTCACCGAAGTCATGATGGACGCCAGCGGCGTGCGCAGGTCGTGCGACACCGCCGACATGAGGGCAGATTTGAGGTCGTCGGTGCGAGCCAGCATCTCAGCGCGCTGGGCCTCACGCAGCAAGTAGAGCCGTTCCAGGGCCACGGCAGCTTGGGCGGCAAAAGTAGCCAGCACTGTGCGCTCGGCCGCTGTGAAGGGACGGTGGCCCAGCTTGTCGGTCACCGCGAGCACCCCTATGCTGCGGCGGGCGGCGCGCAAAGGCATGTACGCCGCCCGCGTCGATGAGGGTCGGGCAGCTACCTCGGCTCCGGCCTGCTCTCCCTGTTGGGCGCTTGTGCCGTGCCGGAACACCCACTCGGCAAAGCTCAGCTCCTCGCGCGTCAGCGCCCGCACTTCCGGTGGTGCCTGGGCTTCGATTGCTAACTGGCCCTGTGCGTTCGGCAGCAGTATCCAGCAGGCCTGCGCCTCAAATACCTCGGCCACCTTCTCGCAAATGGCGGGCAGCACTTCGTCTATGTACCGGGCCCCCACTATAGCAGCGTTTAGCTCGTACAGGCGGGCCACGTCCTCGGCCCGCCGCTGTGCTTGCATAGCTTGCTCCCTGGCCCCGGCCACCAGCCAGCTAATCAGCGCCGATACACCCAGAAACACAAAGAGAGCCAGCAAGTTCTGGAGATCCTGCACCTCGAAGGTCAGGTAGGGCGGGACCAGGAAGAAGTTGAGCAGCGCGAAAGCCAACAACGACGCCACGATGCCGGCACGTTGCCCGGCCAGCACGGTGGCACCGATTACCACGACCAGGAGCACCAGGCCTATGTTCAGCAGCCCTATCGTCTGGCGCACCGGCCACAGGAGCGCCGTCGCCAGGCCGAGCGCCGCGACCGTGCCGGTATAGCGGACCAAGCGCGACCGGGCGTTACTTTCTTGCTGGGTAGGCAACGCAGCGATGCTGTCTACAAAGGCAAGCCGCCGCGCGCCCGCCTTGTGAGGCGCAGACCTGATCCGCCGTATTACCCGTTCTCTTGTAGGTTGGGCCATAAGGGTCCTCAAGCCACCCCGGTTCCGGGCGACCATTAATTCTATCATACAGCCGGTGCGCGCCTGCTTACTTAAGGGCCCAGCCATGCCCCATGTTGCAAATACTTATGTTTCTCTTACATTGCCCGGCATGATGCTAATCATTTCCTTATGGCATCGGGCGTACAGTAAGAATGCGGGCAGTTCTCAATTGCCCAAGTCAGCGGCGCAAAGCCATATTGCGAAAGAGAGTGTTTACAGGAAATGAATGTCGTAAGCGAAACAGATACTACAGAGCATGGAGTAAGTAGCGGGGAAGATACGTCGCAACCAAGAGGCACAGGCCGGTACAGGGTCAGGATTATGCCCGAGTCTGGAGAACTGGACCGGAAACGTACCAGCGGCCCGGCGACAACAAACCCGCCTTCTCCTCTTGCGCCGCCAAGTGACAATGGTAGCAGCCCAAGGGAGAGCAGCGTAGGGAACGGGACCGAAGCCCCATTGGAGTACAGGGCCGACCCCGACCTGCGACGGCAAGAGCTGGTGAGGGGCAGCCACCCCGGCGACCAGTATTTGCGCTACGGGCATGGGGCCGGGCCGTTTCAGCGCAAAGGGAGGGGCCGGTTCTCGGCATCGCTATCGGCGGAACAACCGCGGAGCGCCTGGGGACGTGCCTACGGTCGCCTCAAGCGTGTGCTCATCGGCAGGCCGATCAGCAATGAGTTCGCCATACACGAGCGCCTGTCCAATCCTAAGGCCCTGGCCGTGTTCGCGTCCGATCCTCTCTCCTCTGTGGCCTACGCGACAGAGGAGATATTGCGCGTGCTGCTCCTCACGGGGGCGGCGGCTATTGTCTCCCTCACGCTGCCCATTGGCATCGCCATAGTGCTGCTGCTGGCGATAGTGGCTACCTCGTACCGCCAAACTATAGCGGCCTATCCTCGCGGGGGTGGCTCATATATCGTGGCGAAAGACAACCTGGGCACCCTGCCCGGACTGGCGGCGGCCGCCTCCATACTGATAGACTACACGATGACCGTGGCGGTGAGCGTCTCGGCGGGTATCGCCGCACTCTACTCGCTGTATCCTGAGCTACGGCCCTTCCGCGTGGATATCTGCGTGGTTATCGTAGTCCTCCTGACCATAGCCAACCTGCGAGGGGTGCGAGAGGCGGGGAACATATTTGCCGTACCCACGTACTTATTCATAGCTGGAATACTTGGACTTATAGCTTTCGGGCTGCTACGCATAGTCTTCGGCGTGGGCGGGCAGCCCGTGTACCAGCCACCCGCCGAGATATTGCCATACGGCACGCAGGCCCTCTCCCTCTTTCTCATCCTGAGGGCCTTCACGCAGGGTTGCACGGCCCTGACCGGCGTAGAGGCCATCTCCGACGGTGTGCCAGCTTTCAAGCCGCCGGAGTATAAGAACGCGCGCACCACGCTGCTGTGGATGGCGGTGATAGCCATTTCTATGTTCGCGGGAGTAACCTACCTTGCCACGTCCCTGCACATCAGGCCGAGCGAGAGCGAGACCGTACTATCGCAGATCGCTCGCACCATCTTCCCGCAAGTCGGAGGCGTAAACCCGCTCTGGTTCTACGTGCAGATAGCTACGTCCTTGATCCTGGTGCTGGCCGCCAACACCGCCTTCGCCGACTTCCCGCGCCTGTCTTACTTCCTGGCACGGGACAAGTTCATGCCCCACCAATACTCTTTCAAAGGGGACAGGCTGGCTTTCTCGTGGGGCATCATCACCCTTGCCGTCGTGGCATGCGTGCTCCTCATGGTCTTCGACGGTGATACTACCGCCCTCATCCCGCTTTACACGGTGGGCGTGTTCAACTCCTTCACACTGTCGCAGTCGGGGATGGTGGTGCGGTGGTGGAAGCAGCGCACCCCTGGCTGGCAGCGCAATTTGCTCGTCAATGGGCTGGGTGCGCTTACGACGGCTATCGTGCTGGTGATATCGGCTGTGACCAAGTTCGCAGACGGGGCGTGGATAGTGATCGCGCTCATCCCCATCATGATCGCGCTGTTCCTGGCCATCAACCGGCACTACGCGCGGCTGGAGCGCGAGGTGGAGGCGACCACGCCCCTGCATGCGGAGCAGTACCAGCATACGTTTGTGGTCCCCATTGCGCGGCTGAACTCGGTAGCGTTGAGCGCGGTAGCTTACGCGCGCTCGCTATCGAGGAACGTCACGGCGGTACACGTCGTGGAGGGGGAGGATCCAACTGAGGCTGAGAGCTTTAACGAAAACTGGCGCGAGGCCTTCCCTGACGATGCCGTGCCCCTGGTGATTATCGAGTCGCCTTATCGCTCACTCATAGGCCCTCTCCTGTCATACATCGATGCGCTGGACCGCCAGAACCCCAACGATACCGTCACGATTGTGTTGCCGGAATTCCTACCCGCCCACCTTTGGGAGTACCTGCTGCACAACCAGACGGCGCTACGTCTGAAAGCTGCCCTCCTGTTCAGGCCCAACACCGTGGTGTGTAACGTACCGTATCTGTTGGGAAAGCGGCACACTGCTGCGACCACCGGCGCTGAGGTGTAGCTGCTTGGCATCGGAACAAAGGAGCTGGAAGGGTACCCTTCCAGCTCCTTTGTTCGTTTAGAGAACTCAACACCTTCAGTTCGCAGCTTAATCATTTCTTAATTCTTCTGCACCCGATCCCTAATGTTGAAGAGCAATAATGTAAGGGTGCCTCGCCCGGACAAGGGCCCGTTACAAACTTCGCTCACCAACAAGAGGAGAAAACATGACCCGCGAACGTACGTTGATGAAAACCCTGACTGCCGTGATACTCGTCGTTGTAATTGCGCTGGCGGGTTGCGGCACGTCCCCCGAAGCCTCGACCGGGCCCGCCTCCACTCAGACCACGGTAGCAACCGCAACTACAGGCACTTCAAGCACTGTTAGCTCCACCGCTACTACCGCGAGCAAGACCACGGACTCGACGCCAACGGCTGCTGCGGAGAGCACACCCGTCTCGGAGGGTACTGCGCAGGTCGCTGCCTGTGCCAAGCTCAATCTGAACGACCTTACCGAAGACCAACTGATGACAACCATACCAGGCTTCAGCAGCCGCATGGTGCGTGAATTCTTGGAGTACCGCCCCTACGCCAGCATCCAGCAATTCCGCAAGGAGATCGGCAAATACATAGACGAAGCCACAGTGGCTACGTACGAGCAGTACGTCTACGTCCCGGTAGACCCCAACAGCTCCGATGCGCAGACACTCATGCAGTTACCAGGCGTGGATGAAGCGACTGCCGGGGAGTTGGTAAGCGGGCGTCCCTACGCGTCGAGCGAGGCATTCCTGGCAGCGCTTGGCGGCAAGGTTGACGCGCAACAGCTAGCCGCTGCAAGCTGCTACCTGGCGGCGAACCAGTAGCCGGATACGGAACACCCTGATGACAGAAGCAATTGAGAACCGTTTGCGGCGCTTCCTCCTGCTGCTTTCGACCCTCACGCTGGCCGCGACAACGGTAGAACTATGGCTTGAGGACCACACCGGGGAACTGCTTCAGTGGGTGCCCTTCGTCCTATGCGGCGCGGGGCTTGTCACTCTCGCGGCGGCCTTGTTCCGCCCCCAGAAAGCTACCCTGGTGGCCTTGCGGATCGTCATGACGTTCGTAGCGTTGGGCGGGCTCGCGGGCACGGTGGTGCACCTGTTATACAACTTCGCGTTCGAGAGAGAGGTACGCCCCACCGCACCTATTGGGGACGTGCTGATGTCTGCAATCAAGGGGGCCGACCCACTCCTCGCCCCCGGCGTCCTGCTCTTCGCGGGCCTTCTCGCGATTGCCGCCACGTACTACCACCCCGCGCTTGGGGAGAGGGACACACTCTAAGGTCTGCGCCCCTGGTAAGCGTCTTCCAGCAGCTTGCGGACGCCCTCGCGGGTGACGGGCGCGGGATTAGCGTAAGGGTCGCGCGTGGCTAGCTCGGCTGCCTCATCAAGGTCAGTAGCCTTCATTCCGATGTCTTTCAAGGCGGTCTTCGCCCCTACCGCTACGATGAGATCGTAGATAGCGCCGGGCACGGTCTCCCCGCCCGTCACACTCAGCGCCCGCACCAGGCTGCTCATAGCATCGGGTGCGGCCTGTGCGTTGTAGCGGGCTGCATACGGCAAAATGATGGCGTGCACCTCGGCATGGGGGAGGTTGTAAGTGCCGCCAAGCGTGTGGCACAGCTTGTGGTGCAGCCCCATGCCTACAGCGCCCAGCGACGATCCCGCCAGCCAGGCTCCGTACAGCACCTGCGACCGCGCCTCCAGGTTGGCGGGCTCCTTCACCACTACGGGAAGGCTTTCGGCCAGCGCACGCGCCCCCTCCTCAGCCATTAGCGACACAATGGGATTGCCATCCGGCGCGTAGAGGGCTTCAACGCAGTGCGCCAGGGCGTTGATGCCGCTGGGGCCGGAGACGGAAGCAGGCAGCCCTACCGTGAGCGCAGGGTCGTAGATGACCGTCCTGGGGAGCACCCGCGTATCGCGCCCGGTCCTCTTCAAGCCGCCCTCGGTCAGGCCCCAAATGGGCGTCATTTCCGAGCCTGCATAGGTGGTCGGCACGGCCAGGATGGGCAGGTCGGATGTGAGCACGATTGCCTTGGCAAGGCCGATTGTGGAGCCACCACCCACCGCCACGCAACAATCGGCCTGTAGGCGCGCGGCCTCCCTCCTGGCAGCCTCGGCGGTCTCCACGGGCACGTGCATAGTCGCCTTGTCGTAGATGCCGACTACCCTCTGCCCCAGCCGTTGGGTTATAGACTGAGCCAGACCTCGCTGCCCCGGCGTGCACAGCACTAGCACGCGGCTCGCTCCCAGGCGCTCAGCCTCTTCCCCAAGTCGCTCGACGCTGCGCACGCCAAAGATAACCCGACTGGGCAGGGCCTGGTACGTGAAAGCCGACATCACAACCGCAACCTGGAATTACATCCTCTCTTCGAACTCGTATTCATTCTGCGCGCCGTCTGCACCGCCGGACAGACCTGCACCCACCGGGAGTGTAGGCGCAGGTCCTTGAGGCGCTCTTCTGGCTACCAGTTGAAGGATGGCATCCGCCAGGTGCTCATCGGAGATGGCATAGGCCCCGGCGGCAACCCGGATGTGATGCGCCGCCGCCAGCACGTCGCTGTGGGTGTAGCCCACCGGCGGCTCGAACTTGTAAGAGGCCAACTCCAGCAACTGCCCGTTCGGATCGCGGAAATAGATCGAGTCCATGAAGCCGCGGTCGATGGGGCCCGTATTGGTGATACCCAGTTCTTCCAGGCGGCGGGCGACCTGCGTGTACGTGGCGCGTGACACGTTGAAAGCCAGGTGGTGTAGGTTGCCTATGCCTTCCGGGTTTGGCGTGGGGTCGTTCTGGCGGGTGGGGCGCACAAAGAACGTCAGCAACCGCCCGTCGCCCGGGTCGAAGTACAAGTGCGTCTCCTCCGGCACGTCCAGGTTCGGCTGCTCAAATATGAACGGCATACCGAGTACTCCCTGGTAGAACTCTATCGTGGCTTCCCGGTTCGAGCCCACCAGCGTGATGTGGTGGACCCCTTGCGTCTGTAAAATCGGCATGCTCGTCTTCCCTTCTGAGTGATTAGTGGTCTTCACGAAACAACAGCAGTCTAGCACTAAAGCTTTCGGACGACAAATACCTGTATGTCACACTATCGGGATCAGTTACTGCTGTAGGGGGAGGAGATTAAATGCAAAAACCGCACCCGCCGAGTCAGGAATGGCAGGTGGGCCAATAGTTCGTGGAGGGTATAGTTACAGGGAAGTGACCTACTCGCCGCCACTCTCAGACGCACGGGGCGAAGGGTGAGAGGAGCGTACAGCCTCGTTCAGCTTCTCTTCCAGCCAGAGACTCGCCAGCGCCTCCACACTAGCTCCCTCACGCGCCGCAAAGCTCTTCATAAGCCTGATATGCTCGCGCCGGACCTCAACATGCAGCGTAACCATCTCCTCAGAATCACCCCCGTCGCTGGCCGGTCTGGGAGCTTGGCTGTGTGTCATGGAATGTCTCCTTCGGTGGTATTAGCTGGCTGTGCTTACTTGTGGATGTCCGCGCCGATCTCTTGCAGCACGGCGGGGTTTAGCCATACGGGAGTGGCCTCAGGCTCAAGCGCCGGGCGAACCCCAACATACACCAGGGTACCCAGCTCTCGCGCGCCTACCAGGTCCACTTGTACTCCCACGTCGGTGCGGAGCACGCGGCTGCGCAGGTAATAGTCGTTAACCCAGCCCACGGCCTCCGGACTGCCGAGCAACTGGACCTTGATCCACTCGCCGCGCTGGCCCACTACACGAGCAAAGCTGGCGTCCGACGCGCGGGCCACCACAGTGTTGCTCTCCGGAGCGTCAAAGAGCGAGACCGAGGGGTCTTGCAGAAGCCCATGGTCGTCCCGCCCGCTGATCATAACGATAGTGCCCGCCGCACGCACCTGCCGGAACGCGGGCAGGGTGCTCTGCGACAGCACCGCGACCACCCAGCCGAGTAAGACCCCCAACCCCAGGAGCACAACCACGACAACGGCCAGGCGCACCAACATGCCACCCGAAAGCCTGTAGAACCATGTTACAGGCTCCACAGGCTTCGAGGGTTTAGCAGACTTTTCCAGCGTTGCGGGTTTCGCGGGCATTAAGGGCAGGTGTTGGGGTTGGCGGTGCCTTTACTCACGTTGGTGGAGATCGTCCCGCACCAGCTACCGCCGTCGCCCGTACGGTGGAACACCTTATCGTAGTGGGTGCTGCCCAGGTTATAGGAGGTCGAATCGTACACAGTTTCGACCCCACTCACGATGCTCAAGAAGCGCACCGACTCGGCTCCGGTGTTGTTGAGGAAGCCACTGGCTATGTCCATCACGTAGTAGCCACCCGCCGCTATCGTGGTGTTGGCCGGTATCTGTTTGGGCGCGCCGCCCCCAGCCGCGACATCGTCCAGATACAGGCCCCCGATATTGATGCTATTGGCCGAAGGATTATACAACTCGATCCATTCGGTAGTGTAGGTAGTATTTGGAGCCATCAGGTACTCGTTGATTACCACCGACGACGGACCCGCCGGGGTCGCAGTGGGAGTAGGAGTATTAGTCGGTGTATTGGTGGGGGTGTTAGTTGGCGTATTCGTCGCCGTGTTTGTCGGCGTAGGCGTGGGAGTATACGCATAGGCGGTATAGGAGCGCGACCCGCTATCGTAATAGACAGTGTAGCCGGTACCGGAGTTGGTGGTGCGCAGCACAACGTCACCGTTCGAGTTCAGCGTGCCTGTGTAGTTGGTGAGCGTGGTGCCATCCGACTGATACTGGTCGCATGGGTTATTCGCCAGGTAAATGTCGGCACCCGTGCCCGCGTCGTTCGAGACGTTGCGCAGGGCGTTCAGCATGCGGTTGCCGGGGTGGCCGTAGCTGTTATCGCCGCAGGAGATAAAGACGGTCTCAGGCTTGAGCGTGTCGATGTAACCCTGGCTGGAGGAGTGATCGCTGCCATGATGGTTGGCGCGCATCGTATCGACGTTGCCGAACAGCGGGCCGATCTTCGTCTCAATATTGTTGTAGGTGTAGGCATTGGCGCTGGTGTTGTACTCGCCATCCGAGTCGCCCGCGGTGGCGTACTTCCAGTTGCCATAGGTGACTTTGACAGCGATGGAGTAGTCGTTTTCCGACGGCGGGCCACTCCCACCCTGGGTAGTGTGGTCGCCGCTAACGGGGGTGACGCCGTCGACCTGCATAGTGTCCTTGCCGTTGGCGTTGAGGATGGTAACACCCACCCCCGTGCCGAGGTTGATCGTCGGGTAGGCTGCGTTGTTGGTCACCGTGGTAACGTGCCCGTCGATAATTGAGCGGTCTGCCTGGCCAGAGGGGCCGTACAACCAGCAAATGAACCTGCGAGCCGTCTGAGAGGTAGTGCCCGCATTGTGCCAGGCTATTTCGGTGGACGGAGTAGTTGACGTGCCGACGTCGCACACCCCGTTGCTGTTGCTGTCAGTCCATGTGCCGTCGTCGCGGTCGATGAAAGTACCCACCGTAAAGCCGAGGCCGCCCGGCGTGAGCAACTGGTAGATACCGTTACCATAAGTGCTGGTATCGCCGGGATTCGCAGCGTAGCCGATGTGGTCCAGGTGGTGATGGGAGATCATCACGTAATCGAGGGCTACCGGGCTGGTGCCGGTCCCACAGATCGTGCGTATCTTGCTCGCCACGGAGGTAGCTTTTGTAGTCGAGCCGTGGGTGTTGAACGAGGTCTCTCCCAGGTCTATGAGCAGCGTCTTGCCGGTAGGCCCAACGATTAGCTGGCTGTCCCCCTGCTCGACGTCGAACCAGTAGAGGTTCACCTCACCTTGCGTCCAGGTGCCGCTGGTGGAGCAAGGCACCGCCACGTCTGTCGCACCGGCACGAGACGGCGAAAGTAGAGCCGTGCCGAACAGCGGGCCCAGCACCAACAGGGCGAACACCACACGCAGCGCAGCCACACCCGATAATCGCCCCAGGAACGGCTTCGCGCTCGAAGTGCGGCGTACAAGCTCGACACTCTTTACAGTGGCCCTCACCGTAGCCGTGGCCTTTATCGGCGCAAACGAGCTTACCGCGCTAACAGGTACTACCTGTCCTACCGGGGCAGGTACCGCGACTCGCCTACACCTAGACTCTCTCCCTTGAAAGTTGCCGTCCATGAATTCCGTACTCCTTTTGTTGCCCGCAAGCGTATGAGCGCGAGCAGAACTACTGCGGTGAGCCACGCTACTCGAAACCTGAGACGCATCCATATACTTGCAACAACAGGCCCCCATGCACCAAGATATAACTTCGGGCCACAGGAGCGGTAGCATTGCTAAGTCATATGCTTGTGTCCGAATAAACTATACCACATTTCCGGTCAAAATTATAACCCATTTTGCACCAGAATTTGCCCTATTTATACCAAGCCGCAATCCCAAATTGTGGGCTGTCAGGCGAGCTACTGATTAGCCTGATGACCTCGGCTACCACCGTGCGACCACCCCTGCCATAACTCCTCAAAACGGCTGACAATGATATCGAGAACACAAGAGGAGATGAGCACATAGCCCCGACCCTGTCATTTCTCACTGCGTTCGAAATGACAAGGTCCGACTCTGCTGCCTGGGTTCGACGGCAAAATATGAGAGATAGCTTCTGCGCACGGTAGTGTATACTGAGGCCACATATAAGTCCTGTAAGTCCTGCCCGCCGCACGGAACAGGGCGAGCCAGCTTCCACCTTGAGGAGCCATCCCATGTTCGTGGCCCTGAGCAAGTTTGAAGTCGCCAACGGTATGGCCGCCGAGGTCAAAGAGGCGTTCGTGAACCGGCCCCACCTGGTCGAAAGCGCGACGGGTTTCGTGCGCCTGGACGTGATCAGCCCCACCGACCACCCCGAAGAAATATGGCTCATTACCTACTGGACGGACGAGGATAGCTACAGAACCTGGCACCGTGGCGAGTTGCACCGCGACTCGCACAAGTGGATCCCCAAGGGTCTAAAACTTGTGCCGAGAAGCACCCAGGTACGCTTCTTCGAGCATGTCTCTTCGTAGGTACGCCGCCTTCTCGCCAAGGATCACCTCATATGAACCCTTCTCACAAACAGACCAGCGAAGCTATTGAGGTCCGACGCGCCGAGCTAGCCGAGTCTGTAGTGGAACGACAGTACCGGGTGCAACCTGAGCTTGCGGTGCGCTATGGGGAGGCTGGGAGAGCTAAATGCCTGCAGGACACGATGCACCATCTCTCCTCCATTGCGGCGGCCATCGCGCTGTCAGCACCTGAGACTTTCGTGGACTACGTTGCGTGGGCGAGAACTCTGCTGCAGACTTACAATGTCCCCGCCGGGGACCTGGCGATGAATCTGACGTGTATCCGTGATGTGCTGGGTGAGGAACTTCCTGGGGAAGCAGGTGTGGTGGCAGTTGAATACGTAGAGGCGGGTCTGCGACAGTTACCAGGAGCAGAGGGCAACGGGTCCAACCAGCCGTAAAGCTGAAACTATGCTACTCTAAGTGCGCGCCTGGACGATAGCCGCAATCTCGCTGCCTGCACGCCTGTCGAGGCCAGAGTTGCCAAACCCGCCCACCTGATACGCAGTCCAGGAGCAGAGAGCATAGGAGAACCGGAGGTCACGGTCACGTACTCCGTAACCTCCGCGTCAATGTACTCGACCCCGAAGTGGCGGGCTACCGACACCCGGTGGTTGCCGTCTTCCACCATGTAAACACCACCTATCTTGATCAAATGGACCGCCGGTAGGGTGGTGCCATGTAGATGTGCGTTCGCGATGCGCTGCCAGCGCTGGCGGGTGTGGTCCCGCGTGGGGTTGAAGTTGGCATCGAAGTCCCTGTGCCTGTCGATGCTGCCGACGATGGCGCGTACCGGCACCTGCTGAAGGCCGTGGTAGTGTTCGCCTTCGACTGCCATGCCCTTCGTCAGGTCGTCCATCGAGGCGAGGCAGTTGGGTCGCCTGGTGAAAGCAGCACGGAATGCGCCATTCTTGGCCTTGCGCCTCGCCAGCTCGTACTCGCTGGAAGCCTTTACGATATTCGTTCGTGCGAGAGTTTGAGTGGCTATGGCAAACATTGCGGCTACCTTCGACCTTTCTGCTGTTTGGTTTCTACTTGACAGCATCATAGCGCCCACACGCCGTGAAGGTATCGGCACCTGTGTGTAATCTGCACTCAACCGTTAGTAGCCGCCCCACCCCGCCCAACCTAGTACCGGCGCACCACCAGACGGACGACCCTCTGTAGGCCATCCGGCGTACCGGGCTAAGTAACCAGCGGAGATGTGAAGACGCACAACAGGAGGGCAGGCCTGCTATGAGACCTGTCCTCCTGTTGTATTGCCTGGTTTGTGGCTGCGAGACTACTTCTCTAACGCTTCGTAAGTGACTATCACGTCAGCCGAGACCGCCTGCTGGCCGGGGTAGATGGCTACACCGCCACCGGCACCCATGCCCAGGCCGCCTTTATCGTACACCGGGCCGGGCACATTGGCCGAGGCTTCGCTGATGCTGACGATCTTGCCGAGCTTCTGGCCCGACAGGTCTGCCAGGCGCTGGGCGCGCATCTCGGCGTCGTCAACGGCCTTGTTGTACGCCTGCTGGTACAGGGCCGAGGGATCGGCAATCGCGAAGCCGCTGTTGTAGATGCTGTTGGCACCGGCGGTGGTCAGCGCATCGAGGACGTCGGGAGCCTTCGCCAGGTCGTGCAGGGAAACTTCGATCATGCTTACCACGCGGAAGCCGTTCAACTTGGGCTGGGTCTTGCCGTCAGCGTAATCGAGCACAGGCTCGACGCTGTACTGCACGGTACGATAGTCCTTCTCGTCCACACCGGCAGCCTTGAGCTGGGCGGTAATGGCGTCCATAATCGTGTTGACCTGGGCCTGGGCAGCCTTGACGGTATCCGCCTGGATGTTCGCGCCCACGTTCACGATGAGCGTATCGGGCTTGGCGTTGACGCTGCCGCTGCCACGAACGGAAATTGTGCCCGGCTTTTGGGCGTCGGCCTTGACCTCAGCGGTGGGAGTGGCGGTGGCCTGGTTGCCCTGCGCCCCTGCGGGAGCCGCTTCTCTCGGCAAGAGCCATATTACCGCAAACACTGACATTATCAGGGCCACAGACAGCACTGCGCTGCCGAGAGCCACAAATCTATTATTCGCCTTCATTGTTTTCTCCTTGGATTGTTGTTGATGTAATCTACTTTGTCAATCGTGGTGACGTGCCGCCACCATCACTATCTATGACGATGATAGCTCCCCCAAAGTTCCCGCGCACCGTCCACTCGGACGAAACCGGCAGTACGCCCAAGTGAGTACCGATCCCACACATTCCAGCGTACTACCTATGGAACTCCTGTCCTACGAAAAGAACGGAACCGCATCACGCCAAGGACGCCAAGTAGATTAAGGATTGTTATTCAAGCAAAAGGAGGAGGGTACGTGATGTCGTACCCTCCTCCTTATCGTATTCTCAAAACCTCAATATTCTTGGCGCGTCCTTGGCGTCTTGGCGTTTAGCTCACCGCCCCGGCAGGGTATCCTCTCCGGCGTGCTCGTCGTGGTCGGAGGAAGTCTCTATGTCGCCTACCATGAAGCGGGCGCGCTGGGCTGCTATTTCGGCGCTCAGGGTCTCATCCAGTTCGGGCGAGTTGCTCTCGGCCAGGGGTTCGCTGCCGGCGATCATGGCGGAGCGCGTTTCGGGCAAGACACCGGTGCCTACACCGGACGGTAGAGTGGCTGAAGCCGGGTCGGCCAGCATGGGGTCAAACACATCAGCACCGTCAGCACCGTCAGCACCGTTGGCACCATCGCCACTGCCATTGTGCGAGCGGCCAAACACGTTGGGCAGCAGGCTGAGTAGCTCGATGGGCAGTGGGAAGACGATTGTGGAGTTGCGCTCGGAAGCGATTTCGGTCAGCGTTTGTAGGTAGCGCAGTTGCAGCGTAGCCGACTCCGAACCGATGATGCGGGCCGCCTGGGCCAAGGCCTTGGACGCTTCGAACTCGCCGGAAGCGTGGATAATCTTGGCTCGCTTCTCGCGCTCGGCCTCCGCTTGCCTTGCCATAGCCCGCTGCATCGACTGGGGCAGTTCCAGGTCCTTCACCTCTACGATGCCCACCTTGATGCCCCATGGCTCGGTCTGCTCGTCGATGATTTGCTGCAAGCGCATGTTGATCTCTTCGCGCTGAGACAGCAGTTCGTCCAGTTCTGACTGGCCCAGCACGCTCCGCAAAGTGGTTTGGGAGATCTGGTGCGTGGCGCGCACATAGTCGGTGACCGCCACCACGGCCTTTTCGGGGTCGAACACGCGGAAGTAGAGGACCGCGTTCACCCGCACGGTGACGTTGTCGCGGGTAATCACCTCCTGGGCGGGCACGTCGAGCGTCACCACGCGCAGGTCAACCTTCACCATGCGGTCTGCGAACGGGATGATGAAGAACAGGCCTGGCCCCCGCGCCCCCACCAGACGTCCCAAGCGGAAGATAACGCCCCGCTCGTACTCCTGCACGATCTTGATCGCCGCACCGGCGATGCTAGTCAGCACCACAAGCGCAGGCACCAGAAAAGCTAGCAACCCAATAAGGCCTTCCATTAGAACTCTCCTTTGCTTCTAAAACGGGGATCAAGAGCTGAAACGGTTCTGAAACGTGAAACGTGAAACGTGATGCGGTTAGTGGCATATGTTCCCACATGAGCATCACTGGTGCTTAATGTACCATCACGTTTCACGTTTCACGTTTCACGTTTCACGTTTCACGTTTCACCTCAGGCTCCACCCTCAACCGCAGCCCATCCACCGATACTACTCTCACCTGCTGGCCGCTGGGCACGGAGCCGTTGCTGCTCATCGCCTGCCATAGCTCGCCTGCTACGAACACCATACCGCCGGGCGCTAGGTCGGTGCGGGTCTCGGCCAACTGGCCCACCAGGCCTTCCCGACCGACGGCGGGGCGGAAGCGCCTCGCCTGTATGACTTTGTAGACCGCGTAGAAAAAGAACAGGCCCAGGCCAGTGGCGGTGCCCGCTACCACGGCGGGCGACACACCCGGTATGCCCGGCGCTGCTCCCGTGTTTATCAGTAGCAAGCCGCCTATCACCAGGGAGGCGATACCACCCGCCGTCAGTATGCCGTGCGAGGGCATGAACACGTCGGCGATGAAGAGCACGAAGGCCAACAGCATGAAGACCGCCCCGGCCCAGTTCACCGGCAGCGTTCCCAGCGCCAGGAACCCGGTCAGCAGGAAGAGCGCCCCTACCACGCCAGGGAAGACTGAGCCGGGGTTGATGAACTCCCAGGTGATGCCGAGTGTGCCCAGGCTGATGAGCACGAATGCCACGCTAGGGTTGGTGATGAGGAAGAGCAGGTCTTCGGCAAAACTGCTTTCGAGCGTGCGCACTGTCGCGCCCTTCGTGTGCAGTGTGATCCCCGTGCCGTTCACGTCCACCAGCCGCCCGTCGGCCTTGTCCAGCAAGTCGTCCAGGTTGATAGCCATCAAGTCGACCACGTGCTGGTCGAGGGCGGCTTGCGCTCCCAGGTTGGCGCTTTCTCGCACTGCCTTTTCCGCGAAGTCGGCGTTGCGGCCCCGGTGGGTGGCGAGGTCGCGTATCTGCGACACCAGCAGGTTGGTGGTCTTGCGGCGCAGGGCAGCGGCATCGCCCGTTTCGGGAGTGCTGCTGTCCCCTCCACCCCCGTTAATCAGCACCTCCGACGAGCCAATCGTGCTGTTGGGCGACATGGCCGCTACGTGCGAGGCGTACACCACAAACACCCCCGCCGAGGTAGCCATAGCCCCTTGCGGCGACACATACACGATCACCGGCACCCTGGCCGCAAGCGTGCGCTGCACCATCGACAGCATAGACTCCACCAGGCCGCCTGGCGTGTCAAGCTGGATGATAAGGGCCTCCGCTCCGTCGTTCTCGGCTGTGGTGATGAGGCGGTTGTAATACTCGGCGGTGACGGGGGTGATGGGCAGCTTGAATGTAGCCACATCGACCTGTCCACTGCCCTGAGTGAGCGGAGCCGCGCGCACTTCAGCATGCCCGACCACGCTGCTGAGTACCAGAAGGAAAACGCCCAGGAGCATGGAGGCCAGGTAGCCTGTGCGCAGGGCTTTGAAGGCGGGTGACGCTTTTCTCATACTGGAGTCCTTTCGTACTACAACCGTATATACGCAGACGTAGGTGTTAGCGTCACAGCCATTATACCCGCTTTGTAAACCGGCTGTAGTACAACCATAGCAAGCACACTTCAGCATCGCAGAACCCTGTTCCCCCTTTGTCATCCTGAGCGCAGCGAAGGATCAG
>JAXDKH010000280.1:0-20692 GCA_034667185.1 Chloroflexia bacterium
GGTGGAATGTAATTTCTGATACACTCCCACTGACGGTCAGTCAGGTCGGTAGGATATCCTTGGTTGTTCACACTCCAAGTTTATCTATTCCTCCTCCTGACCGTCACCCTTTTCAGACAGTTTCTAATAATTCTAGTTTACCGGGTCAGATCTCCTCAACAGGTCTCATGCTCCTAATTGGGGCAGTGTTATCATTTGTGGTGCAAATACTGGTTTGGTTGGTTGCTTTCTACTTGTCCCAGAACAAGGCCTATTACATTAGGTTGAAACGAGCAGCAGGCTGGGAGGAGATCCTTGTTTCCTCTGACGAGAGTTATGCTTACAGCTTACTACAGGCTCTATTACATGTGATTACTGATAGAACTGAGGTTGGCAAATCGAATTTCCACGGATCATGAATGAATCATTTCCTTGTTTTCGCGCTTTGAAGTGCAACTCCGCACAGTAGCAACTGGCACAGAGGCTGTGGTGCGGTGTACATGCACTCCGACCACCTGGGCAGTGTGAGCACGGTCACCAACCAGGCAGGGGAAGTAGTGTCCACCCAGCAGTTCGATCCCTGGGGTAAGGTGCGCTCAGGCGGCATCAGTGTGACGAAGCTGAACTACACAGGGCAGCGCAAGGACGACACGGGGCTGCTGTACTACCACAGCAGGTACTATGACCCCTCTCTTGCTAGGTTTGTATCTCCTGATAGTATCGTACCTGGAGCTTCATCAGGTGTGGGTGGTGCTGGTGGGACTGTAGGGAATTGGCAGAACTCTAAGCTGACGGTAGTCTTCCATGTGAACGGGTTCGCGACCGAGGCCGTGAAGGAGAATGACCTTACTCTCCAAAAGGGCTTCTGGTTCTAGTTGGACCATGGAGACAAGCAGAAGGCTAGAGCCTATCTGCAAACTCAAAGTAATCTATGTTTCTCGAGATGTGGGACTGCCTCGAAAATGGTGAGACTGCCAAATAATTCTATCGCGTACGCGATTCTCAACCTTTACATTAGCAACCCTGGAACATTGCCGAAGCAGGGGATTCTCAATCTTTGTGATACGGACCCGCCAAGAGCAAATAGGAGATTCTCAACCTTTACCTGCTTAATGTAGGGCATTCTGAGACACTGTGCGACAGAGCGGCGTTCTCGACCTTGAGAACGTCTTACTCTCATGCGTGATGATTCCCATACTTTATGAGACCCTACAAGCAGGCCTGAAAAGGGTTTCATGCATCGCGGCAGGTATATTGCAATAAAGGCCGTTGCACGCACCCCACGCAAACGGACCCAATTTATGGAATATTAAGGCTGTTTTACTTGTTGCGCGGGAAATGCTTGTGTACACTACAATAAGCTGCGGCACGGCCAGGCCAGCGGCTCGCAAGACAAGACAGGAGGAGCATTGATGCCCGTTTTTCCAGTCCTTACTATGCTGCCCCTTTCCGCAACGGTGATCGCTGGGGCGTTTGCGATTGTGCTGCTGAACAGGTACTTCGGCGGCAAGCGAAGGCCTCACGAGCTTGCCTGGGCAGTGGCGTTTCTCCTGTTCGGTATGGGCGCGGCCTGCCAGGTCTACGCAGATGTGACGGGTGGCTGGAACCCGCTTCTGGCCCGCACATATTACCTGACTGGAGCTGTGCTGAACGTGGGCTTCCTGGCGCTCGGCACAATCCTCTTGCTCTATCGCGGGCGGGTTGCTACCCTGGCCGTCTGGATCATGCTGGCGCTCGCCGCATATGCGGCATATTCACTCTTCACGGTGCCCATAGATGCTGCGCCGCTGGCTAAGAGTCATTTCGTGGAGTGGAGCTCCCTCTTCACCATCGACCGCGCACCCCGCTGGCTGGCTGCTATCTTCAGTGGTGGCGGCACCATAATCGTGATTGCGGGCGCGCTCTACTCGGGGATCGTGTTCTGGCGCAAGCGAATCATGAAGGATAGGATGATCGGCGTCTTCCTGATCGCGCTGGGCACCTTTCTGGTGGCGTTCGGCGGCACTTTCAAGGGCCTGATGGCTAACGACGACTATTTCTACCCAACCATGGTGCTGGGCGTGCTGGTGATGTTCATAGGTTACCTCCAGACGGTACGGCCACAACCCGCCGCCGCCGGCAACCCCGCACCTGGCAAAGTGGAGCTTAAACGCGAAGCCTAACGCTGATTCGTCGGAATGTAGGGGCAAGATGCATCGTGCCCTTTCGTTTTGTCTCAATCTTGACCCCTGACACACCGTCCGCTCCGACGATTGACAACACGCTTGGCCCACATTAAACTGGCCGCGTGATCATCGACTTCCACACGCATGTTTTCCCCGACGAAGTGCGCGCAAACCGTGACAAGTTACTGGAGCGCGAGGCGTGGTTCGGGACGCTGTATGCGGACCACAAGCACAAACTGGCCTCGGCGGAAGACGTGGTGACTTCTATGGAGGCCGCCGGTATCGACCGCACGGTGGTACTCGGCTTTCCCTGGCGCGATGGCGGGCTGTGTCGCGAGCACAATAATTACATACTGGATGCAGTGCGGCGCTACCCCGACAAACTGATAGGGTTCGCGATTGTGCAGCCTCTCGACGCGGGGGACGCCAAGGAGCTTGATCGCTGCCTGAGTGGGGGCTTGATGGGCCTGGGGGAAGTTGGTCCCGACAGCCAGCGCTACGATATTGAGGCCAAATGGGTGCTTGCCGACTCGGTGGAGGTGCTACTGCACCACGACCGGCCTCTGCTGACCCACAGTAGCGAGCCGCTGGGGCACGACTATGCAGGTAAAGGCACTATTACCCCGCCGCGCCTGCTCAAACTGGCCTCGAACTTCCCCGACCTCAAGATGGTGCTGGCCCATTGGGGTGGCGGGCTGCCGTTCTACGAGTTGATGCCGGAGGTACGTGAGGTGCTACGCAACGTCTACTACGATAGCGCCGCTTCGACGTACCTCTACAACTTCGATATCTTTCCCATTGCCGCGCAACTCGTGGGTGCCGAGCGCATACTGTGGGGTACCGATTTCCCCTTGCTAAACCAGGCCAGGTTTCTCGAGAGAGTGCGCGCCAGTGGGCTGAGCGAGGAGCAACTAGACGCGGTGCTGGGTGGCAATGCAGCACGCTTACTACGCTTGTAGAGGCATTGGGCTGTGGAGCCACGTGCTAGCCGTTAGCGCGGAGCAGTCGAAGCAACTGGGGCTGCAAGGCGGCGTTGGCTGCGGCCACGTCGCCCGCCGCTGAACCTGCAGGCCCTGCGTCCCAGTCAGTGACAATGCCGCCCGCCTCCTTGACCAGGAGCGAGGCTGCCGCTATGTCCCAGGCGTTCAGGTTGAGGTGGTAGTAAGCGTCGAAGCGCCCCGCGGCCACGTAGGTGATCGCCAGCACAGCCGAACCCAACAACCGGACACGCCGCACCTGTGGCTGCACCCTCTGCGCCAGGCTGAGCATTCGCCCCGAAATCTCAGGGTCATAGCCAATGTCGAAGGCCAGGGTAGCATCTTCCAGGTTGCTCAACGATGCCACTTTGATTGGCTTGCCGTTCAGGAAGGCCCCGTGTCCCGACATGGCGATGAAAACTTCATTGTGCAGGGGGTCGCACACCGCAGCCGCGAGCACAGCTTTCTCAACCGAGCCGATGACCGCCACAGAGCAGCACCAGTAGGGGAGTTGCATGGCGTAGTTGTGGGTGCCGTCGATGGGGTCGATGGCCCACAGATAGCGGGGGGTGGCGTGCTCCTGATAGCTGGCCCCGCTTTCCTCGGCAAGGATGCCATGCTCAGGGAAAGCGTCCCTGATGACGCGCACAGCTTCGTCTTCGGCGGCGGTATCGAACTCGGTCACGAGGTCTTTGCGCCCCTTGCTGCGGATTTCCATCTCACTCCGGAACCCGGACAGGGCGACCGCGCCCGCGGCACGGGCTGCTTCTTCAGCGACTCGACCCAATTGCGCGAGCATGTCAGGTGAGGTGTGCATGGTCAGGGTGAGGGCGTGGCGTTCGCGCCCGGAGCAGGTACAACTTCCGTTGCGATTTCATCGGGTATGTTTTCCTGTTCGATGCCAGGCAGTGGCAGGTCAGAGGGCAGGCCGCTGGTACAGGGTTGGTTAGACTCTACGAAGAACTTCTTGATGAGCTTAACGTCGTAGGAGTTGCGCACTTCGCAGATCCATTTGATCCAGGCGTCGGTGCGGGCGGTGGAGGTGCCTTCCTTCGGTATGTGCTTGTCGGCCATGACCGTGTAGACCACGTTCTGTATCACCGTGCGGTTGTACTTGGCCTCGCTGATGTTCTTATCTTTCAGGAAGGTCTCGAAGCTCTGGCCGTTGGTAAGGTCCTTCTGCTTCGCGTCGTTGATGAGGCCCTGCTCCTGTGCGGGAGTGGGGTAGAGGCCTTCCTTCTTGGCCTGCTGCATGATGATCTCAAGGTTGACCAGCTTGTCCATGGCGTCATAGCCAAGGATGTCCAGCATGCGGGTGCCGGTTACGCCCTGGAAGTTATTGACGAATGGCGAGAAGAGAGGGTCGGACAGCGCCGAGTTCTTGTCGCGGTCCACTCGCTCCTTCCAATCGTCCTCGTATATGGGCACGCCGTTCACGCTGGCTATCACCTGGCCGCGCGAGGGGTCCGGCGTCACCGTCAACTCGCCCTGCCGCCCCCTGAGCAGCAGGACGATGGCAACCGCGAATACCACCACAACGAGCAATACGCCTGCGACGATTATGGTCCCACGCCTGTTAGTTTGCGGTGGGGCAACGTAACGGGGCCGAGGTCCGGACCTGCGCCTCACCTTCTTCGGGAGTGCGTCCGTCGCTGCGTCAGTCGCGGTTGCTCCCATGGGAACGGTATCTTGCGGAGTGCGTGAGGAGGCAGCTTGTGAAGTAGGGCGGGTACGAGCCGGTCTCGATGGACGCCTCGCTGCTTCTGCCAGGTCGCGGTCAAGCTGCGCTCGGCGCCGGGGTTCGAGAAGCACCTCACGAGCGTCGTTGAGGCTGTGCAGAAAGGCTACCTCATTCTGGCGGCCCGCTCGGGCACCCGGCTCGTGCAAGTCGTAGAGCGAGTCGTAGGCGTCCTCTATCTCCTCGAGCGTGGCGTCACGGGGTACTTGCAGTATGTCGTAGGGGTTCTGTCCGGGCTGCGTGTTCACGACCTCTTGCTCTCTCCGATTCGATTCTGTTCTGATGGCGGCTTTATTTGGCGGGTTCCTCTAGGGACAGCACCGCCATGAAGGCCTCCTGTGGTATCTCGACGTTGCCCACCATCTTCATGCGGGCCTTGCCTTCCTTTTGCTTCTCCAGCAGCTTGCGCTTGCGCGTAATGTCGCCGCCGTAGCACTTAGCGAGCACGTTCTTGCGAATGGCCGAGATGGTCTCGCGAGCGACAACCTTGCCACCAATCGCCGCCTGCACGGGTACCTCGAACATCTGGCGCGGTATGAGCCGCCGCAGCCTGTCCACCAGCTGGCGGCCCTGGAAATGGGCTTTCTCGCGGTGGGTGATGATGCTCAGGGCGTCCACGGGCAGGCCGTTCACCAGAATGTCGAGCTTGACGAGGTCGGCGGCCTGGTAGCCGGACAACTGGTAATCAAGCGAGGCGTAGCCCTGGGTGCGCGACTTCAACTGGTCGTAGAAGTCCACGATTAGCTCGCCCAGAGGGATGTCGTAAACGAGCACCACGCGCTCCTCGTCCAGGTAGTCCATCTTCTTGTACATGCCCCGGCGCGTGGTCACAAGCTCCATGATGGGGCCGATGTAGCGCGAGGGTGTCACAACGCTGATTTCCATCCAGGGCTCTTCAATCGTCGCAATCTTACCGGGGTCGGGCATCTCGCTGGGATTATCGACAACCATAACATGCCCGTCGGTACGGGTGACCTGGTACTCCACACTTGGCGCGGTAACCAGGAGCGCCAGGTCATATTCGCGTTCGAGGCGCTCCCGCACAATCTCCATGTGGAGCAGCCCCAGGAAACCGCACCTGAATCCGAAGCCGAGGGCCGCGCTGCTCTCCGGCTGGTATACAAGAGAAGCATCGTTCAGGTGCAGGCGCTCCAGGGCTTCACGTAATTCAACGTAATCATCACTCTCAACAGGGTAGAGGCCCGCGTATACCATAGGCTTGATAGTCTTGTAGCCGGGTAGCGCCTGGTCTGCGGCCCGCTTGGACAGAGTGATAGTGTCGCCCACCTGGCAGTCGCGCACTATCTTGAGGCCCGTTGCAATGTAGCCGACTTCACCCGTGGTCAGCCTGGCATTGGGCGTCATTTCCGGGGTGAACGACCCAAGTTCAAGGGCCTCTGTAACCACCTCGCTCGACATAACCAGCAAGTTGTCGCCCGTACTGATTTCGCCGTCCACGATGCGCACGTAGGCAATAACCCCCTTGTAGGCGTCGTAGTGGCTGTCGAACACCAGGGCACGCAGTGGAGCGTGCGGGTTGCCCTTCGGAGGGGGAATGTGCTTGACCACGGCCTCAAGTATCTCCTTGACGCCGGTGCCCTCCTTGGCCGAGGCACGGATGATCTCCTCGTTGGGGAGGCCAATTACGTTCTCTATTTCGGCAGCCACCAGGTCAGGCTCGGCGGCGGGCAAGTCAATCTTGTTGATGACGGGCACCAGCGCCAGGTCGTGCTCCATCGCCAAGTATGTGTTGGCGAGGGTCTGCGCTTCTATCCCCTGTGTGGCATCCACGACCAGGAGAGCGCCCTCGCAGGCAGCCAGCGAGCGACTGACTTCGTAGGTGAAGTCGACATGGCCGGGGGTGTCGATCAGATTAAGCTCGTACTCCTCGCCGTCGTTCGCCTTGTACGCCATGCGAACGGCGCGCGCCTTGATGGTGATGCCCTTCTCACGCTCCAGGTCCATGGAATCGAGGAGTTGGGCCACCATATTGCGCTGGGCCACCGTGCCGGTGATTTCCAGCAAGCGGTCGGCCAGGGTAGATTTACCGTGGTCTATATGGGCGATGATGCAGAAATTGCGAATCAGTCTCTGTTCGAGCATCTAGGGTAAGGCTTCCCAGTGAAAAAGTGCAAAGCAAAAAGAACGCTCTTCCGAGCGTGCCAGATTCGAGGCCCAGGGGTCAGTATAGAAATCGGAAGGGGGCTTTGTCAAGCGCGACGGCAGACGGAGGACGCCGGACTAGGGCTGCTTCAGCGCCGCCTCGGTGTAGTTGTTGCGCAGGTTCCAGAGCATCCACCCAAAGGCGCCGTTCTGCTCGGCGGCGTCTATCTGTGCCCGTACCTTGGGCGGATCGTAAGGGACCTTGCCGGTGACGCTGAAATCCTGTAACCAGGGACGGATGCGGGCAATGGTCTTGGGGTTGAACCGGGAGAGGCCTTGCTTGACCGTCTCACCCACGATATCGCCGGGTACCTCCGCAGGCTTCTCATAGCCGTTGAACCCATCAGCGAACTGTGAGGGGTAGATCGTGGGGCAGATAAAGTCGACCCGCTGGGCAATCGCCTCGAAGCTCTGGCCCACTCCCATATCGTCGCTCACGTAGGCGGTGAGGCCGAAGACGTTCACGCCTATGTAGACGCCCAGAGGCGAAAGGGCGGTGTAGGCGTAGTCGAGGAAGCTGCTGATGGCGTCTACCCGCTTCTTGCCCTCAGCCGCAGGCCCGAAGTCGATGTCGTCCAACTCACCGTCGGCGGGGAATTGCAGATTGTCGAACTGCACCTCGTTGAAGCCCATCTCAGCGACTTCCCTGGCAATGGCGATGTTGTAGTCCCTTACCTCCGGCAGGTAGGGATTTGCCCAGAACTTCTGGTTGCTGTCGGTCCAGGGCTGCCCCGGTGCCTTCTTGCTCTTGAGAGCCCACTCCGGCCTGGTGCTTGTTACCGCCTGGTCCCAGAACACCGAGAGGCGCGCGATTGTGTAAATCTTCTTGTCCTTTAGCGTCTTGAGCAGAGCGGGCAGGTCGGGAATGATGGGCCGTGCGGTATCGAGTTCCTCAACGAGGGGTAGCTTGCTGCTGTAGAGCACGATGCCGGAGTTGTCGGCCTTCACGTCGATGACCACCGCGTTCAACTCGGTCCGGTCGAGCATGCTGATCAACTGCTGGAGCGTGCCGGGCGTGGCCGCGGAGTCGGCGTTGATGTAAATAGCCCGTGCAGTGAATGGCTCAAGCGTCACGTTAAGCGTGTTTACCTTGTCGAACGAGACCGTGTTAGCCAGATAGCCCGCCGACTTGACCACCAGACGGCGGTCGGAAGGGAGGTCCTTGATCAGGTAGCTGCCATCGTCGCCTGTGACTGTGGTGGCACTGCCGGAGAATATGCGCGCCTGCGGAATGCCCTTGCCGTCCGAGCTAGTTACCCGGCCAGACAAAGTGTTGGGCACGAGCGCTATTTCTACGTTCGTTTTGCCCGTAGCGCTGATGGTCTGCGAGGCGAAACCCTCCGCGCCGACCGAGACAAGGGGCTCGTCGGGCACTCTCGCGAACTGGAAGCTGCCGTCGGGCGTGGTCGTGCCGGTCACGCTCACCGAGGCACCTGTCGCGGTCGTTGGTTGTCCGCCCGCGCGCACTACGACCTCAAGGCCGGGCATCGCGGCACCCGTGTAAGCGTTTGTGACTTTGCCGCTGAGGCTCTTGAAGGCAAAGTAGTGGAAGTAGCCAAGGCCCCCGGCAGCGATGAGCACGACTAGCAGGTAAGGCAAGGGGTTGGGGATTTTTATCCCGGCGTCTTTTTTGCCATAGGACGAGTAGTAGCTTGAGTAGTTGGAGCCCGAACGGCGTGACATAGCAGGCCCTCTAGGGGGTTGCCGGTTGGAAAGGGTTGCGGACGTGAGTACCTCGGTGGACACTCACGTCCTGCCTCATAATAGCCTACTTCTTGAACACTGCGCGTGGCTCGTAGTCGTTATAAGGGTCCCACATGAGCCAGCCCCAGCATCCGGTCTCTTCGCAGGCCTGTAGCTGCTCGGCTACCTTCTTGGTGCCTGGGCTGGTGTAATCGGTGTTGCCCCAGTCGAAGTCTTGCAGCCACGGCCGGTACTTGGCTATCTTGCCCGCGTGCCTCTTCTCCGCATACTCGCCGGCCTTCTTGATGATATCATAGGCGCACTTCTCAGGTTGGTCGCAGCCGAGTTCTCCGGGCGAGAAGTGCGACGGGTAAATCATCGGTGATACGTAGTCGGTGTTGTCGATAATGTTCTCGTACACCTGCCCGATCACGCCGTTCAAGGGTCGCCCATCGCGGTCCGGCCAGAGCGTGTACCCGAATACGTCCACCGACATGAAGGAGTCGGTCGGCTCGATTACGTCATGAGCGCGCTTCATGAAGTTCTGTATCGCCAGCGTCTTGCCCGTGTCGGTAAGAGGCATCGTGTGGAATACCATCTCGCCTTCCTCGGACGGAGCGGGGTCGGACGGGAAGCGTATGTAGTCGTACTGTACCTCGTCGAAGCCCAGCCCCAGCACCTCTTTCGTCACAGAGACAATGTAGTCCACGGCGGCGGGATTGCTGGCATCCAGCCACCGCTGCTGCGCCATGTAGCCACCCTTCCAGGGCTTGCCTGTGGCGCTACTGAGCACCGCCCAGTCGGGCCTTGCATCGGCCATGGCCGCCTGCTGGAAGGTCACGAAGCGGGCGATTGTGTAAATCCCCTTGTCCTTCAGGCGCTTGACAAGGTCGGGCATATCCTTGAGGAACTTGTCGGTGTTCTCGGCGGCGTTCGCCTCCGGGTTCTGCACGTCGAATACCCACTGGGAGGCGTCGTTCTGTACGTTGATGACTGCGGCGTTGATCGTGCTGTTCTCTATGAAGGCCAGCAGGTCTTCAAATAGATCGGGAGACGCGGCCACGTTGGCGGTGATATAGACCGCGTGCACCTTGAATTGCTCCAGCGCCACGTCCTTGCGCGACGTTGCCCCGACGGGCATCTTGGTCAGCTTATAGCCGGGAATCTTGAAGGTGAGGCTGGCATTCTCGGGCACGTCGTTGAACGAATAGTTGCCGTTCTCGTCCGTGTACACGGCTACAAAGCCCTGGCCCGTAGGAGGGATGGGCTTGGGGGTAGCAGTAGGCGTGGGAGGTGCGGTCGTGTTTGTGGCGGTCGGGGTGCGTGCCTTAGTGGGACTTGCCGCTTCAACTACCGTAGTAGGCTCGGAGGTCGCGGCGAGGGGCGCAGCCAGCCCGGCACGCGAGTAGCTTAGTGCCGCGGTGGGAGAAGTGACCCCCGTCGCGCCGGGCTGAGGTGTAGTTGCGACGGTGCCTGTAACAGTGACGGTTCCAGTGACAGTGCTATTCGCAGCTGCCTCAGGTAGCACAAGCTTGACCAGCACGCCTTGCAATGCCTGCCCGGTGGTGCCATCCGTGACGCGCCCGTTGAGCACCGTGGGGCGCAGCTTCACGGCCACTTGGTTGGTCTTGCCTGTGGACAGCTCTGTGGACGCGTAGCCGGGGGCGCTCACTTTCATTGTGACCCCTTCCGCCACGTCATCGAACCCAAATTGCCCTGTGGCGGTCGTCTCGGTGAGCACGCCACCTGCCTCGATCTCAGCGCCCGCGATGGGCTTGCCGGTGTAGGCGTCTTCGACGGTGCCGCCGAGAGGTCGGGGCAGCGGGGTGGGGGAAGGCGGGATGGGGGTGTTGGTGGGAGTGCTGGTAGGCACGGGCGTCCCGGACTCGCCAAGTTCCAGGGGACCAATGGAGCAGCCGGCAAGGACGGCTACGAAAAGCGAAGCGATGATAAGCGCCACAACGCGGGTGGCACTCATAGAAGTTAACCTCGACAACTTTCCAGCTTTGCGGACCAAAACGACCTCCTGCGATGGAAACGGGAATGAACTTGCCTGGCACGGTCTGATATGGGGCCAAAGTGGGGCCGCAACTATGCCACGCTTCTTTACCGGGCTCAGGGCTAAGCCCAGGATGGACACTCCGACAATTGTAACATAATGGCATCGCCCTTGGGAAGCAAGTGGGGCGCATTTTGGCAGCATTGCCCGGCGGCTCAGGCGTGCGCAAAGCGTGTCGAGAGTACCCGCAACGGGGTATAATAGAAGGTGCATTACTAGAAGGAGTGTAACCAAATCTTGGACACGCCAGCCACAAAAAACGACGGCCAAAAGGCAAGCACGGCAGCAGTGGGCGCAGCCCCGAACGAGGGCGAACGGCAGAAGCTGGTGCTGGTGGACGGGCACGCGCTTGTGTACCGCGCCTATCACGCGCTGCCGCCGGACCTTCGCACCTCCACGGGCGAATCGACCAACGCGGTGCTGGGCTTCACGCAGATGCTGCTCGACACGCTCCGCATCCAGGCCCCCGATTACATCGTGGTGACCTTCGACAAGGGGCGCACTTTCCGGCATGAAGCCTCCGCCGAGTACAAGGCACAGCGTGGACCGATGCCCGACGACCTGCGCGACCAGATGGGCCGCGTCAGGCAGATCGTTGAGGCTCTCGGCATACCAATTGTGGAATTGTCAGGCTTCGAGGCTGACGACCTGATTGGCACTCTCTCAAAGCAGGCTGAAGGGCTGGGTCTGGATACTTACATCCTCACCGCCGACACCGACCAGCACCAGCTTGTGTCCGACGCCGTGAAAATGATCGCACCCGGCGGCTACAAGCAGCGTTTTTCCGACGCCCGCATCTACGATCTGCCTGCCGTAATCGAGAGGTACGGTTTTCAACCTGAACTGGTGCCGGACTACAAGGCGCTGGTGGGCGACAAAACCGACAACATACCTAACGTGCCGGGCATCGGTGAAAAGACAGCATCGGCGTTGCTGGTCCAGTATGGCAGTCTGGAAGAGGTGCTGGCTCACCTGGACGAGTTGAAGCCCAAGCAGCAAGAGGCGCTCAGGGAGCACGCTGAGCAAGCACGGAACAGCAAGGTGCTTGCGACCATTGTGCGCGATGCACCTGTTAGCTTGGACCTCGAACAGAGCCGCAGCCACGGCTTCGACAAGGACCGCGTGTTGAAGCTGCTGCAGGAACTGGAGTTTCGCAGTCTCGTGGGCAAGGTGAACCAGGTGGAGGCAGTGCTTGACGGCCGGGCGGCATCGCAGGCTGGAACGTCGCCTGCTGCACCCCAGGTGCAAGATGGTACGCCTGACCAGGACACTGCCCCCGCTGAGCCGCCACGCACAGGCGTCCACCAGATGAACATGTTCGACGAGGCAAAGGCCGCGGAGTCGGCTTCGGAACCCTCTTCTGCCCCCGCGAGCAACCTAGATATTTCTAAGCGGTCCACCGTTCTGGCGTTCACAGGGGCGATTGAGAGCGAGATCGCGGGCGTGCCCCCCAACGTGACTGTTGTAGCGGACGCCGAGGGGCTGCGTGCCCTGGTGGAACGGCTCAGGGCTGCTGGACGCTTCACGCTGGACGTGGAGGCCACGTCGCAGGACGACAACGAGGCTGAGCTGGTGGGTATTGCCCTCACGCCTGGCACTTCCGACGCAATGGTGCAGGAGGGTTATTACATTCCTACAGGGCACATCAGTGCGCCCGACGAGACCGGTTCCACGCAGGCTGCATCAGGTCAGTTCAGCATCGAGCGGGTGCGAGAAGTGCTGGGGCCGCTGCTGCTGGATACCTCCATACCGAAAGACGGACATAACCTCAAGTACGACATCAAGGTGCTCAAGCGGGCCGGGCTGCCCGTCGAGGGTCTGGGGCACGACACGATGATCTCGGCCTACCTGGTGGGGGAGACCTCCATCGGACTCAAGGACCTGGCCTTCACCAAGCTATTCGTGCAGATGGTGCCTATTACCGAGTTGATCGGCAAGGGTAAGACGCAGACCACCATGGACACAGTAGCTACCGAAGTGGCAGCCAAGTACGCAGCCGCCGACGTGGCCGTCACGGAACGTCTGAGGCACGAGTTCGAGCCGCGGCTGGCGGCCGATGGGTTGCTGGACCTGTTCGATGAAGTTGAGATGCCCCTGGTGCCGGTGCTTGCCGACATGGAGCTAACCGGCATTGCTATTGACATAACATGGTTACAGACACTCTCGACTACCATGCACTCGAAGCTTGGGGAGTTGCAGGAGCAGATTTACGCGGAGGCCAAGCACCCGTTCAACATCAACTCCACGCAACAGCTTGGGCAGGTGCTGTTTGAGGAGCTACAGCTACCGGGCCGCAAGCGCACTCAGAAGGGCTACTCGACCGACCGTGAGGTGCTGGATACGCTACGGGGCCTCCACCCCATCGTGGACAGCATTATCGAGTACCGGCAGCTAATCAAGCTGAAGAGCACCTATATCGATGCACTCCCGCTGCTGGTGAGGCGTGACACGGGTCGCGTGCATACCTCCTTCAACCAGACGGTCGCAGCCACGGGCAGGCTCTCTTCGAGCAACCCCAACCTGCAAAACATACCCATTCGGACGGAGCTAGGTCGCGACGTGCGCAAGGCGTTCGTGGCGGACAACAGCAGTGCCCACCGCCTCTTCCCCGGTGAGGAAAGCCTGCTCCTCGCCGCCGACTACTCGCAGATTGAGTTGCGCCTCCTTGCCGACATGGCGGGGGAGGAGCGCCTGATACACGCGTTCGAGGCAGGGCAGGACATCCACGCCGCCACCGCCGCCGAGATCATGGGCATCCCCATCGACAAGGTCGATCCAGACTCGCGGCGGCTGGCAAAGACGGTGAACTTCGGGGTGTTATACGGCATGGGCAGCTACGGGCTAGCCAGGGACACTGGGCTTTCCACCAAGGAAGCCTCGGAATTCATTGAGCTTTACTGGTCGCGCTACCCCGCCGTGCGTAGCTTCATGAACCGCACCTTGCAGGAGGGCCGCGAGCACAAGTACGTCACCACGCTGCTGGGACGCCGGCGCTATATGCCGGAACTTCGCTCACCAAACGCGGGGGTGAGGCAGGCGGGCGAGCGCATGGCCATCAACGCCCCGGTGCAGGGCACAGCCGCCGATATCATCAAGATCGCGATGAACAGGCTCTATGCCGAGATGAAGAAGCGCAACATGCGCAGCAAGATGCTACTGCAGGTGCACGACGAACTGCTCTTTGAGGCCCCGGCGTCCGAGATCGAGGAACTGAGCAACCTGGTGTGCAACACAATGGAAGGGGCCTGGCAACTGCGGGTGCCGCTGGTCGCGGAGGTGAAGGCCGGCAAGAACTGGGGCGAAATGCACCCCATCACGGCGGACAGGGCAGCCAAATAATGCAGGCCGGCTCTCAGCCGAAGGGACGGCTTCGCAGGGCAGGCCCACTAAAGATCAGGGGCTTCACAAGGCGGGCGTCCAGGACCCACGTGGCTGTCCCGCTGACTCGAGGGCTTGTGAGGCTACGCCGGGTTCGCCGTGGAGTGCAAGCCCACCTTCCTAATGTACCCATCTTCCGCAGCATCGGCAGCCGTTCGACGCTCGAACGCGTGGAAGGCCTGTCTCCAGAGGCGACGCTGCACGCCAGCCGTAACTTTCGCCTCGGCATAGGGAACGGTATCGCCGTCACCGTGCTGGACTCGCTGATTGCCCCTTCCCTGGTGCTTGCCTGGTTCATCAACCGGCTCGGCGCGCCCAATGTACTGGTGGGTCTGCTGCCCGCCATCCTGAGCGGGGGCTGGTTCTTGCCGCAGATGCTCGTTGCCAGCCGCGTACAGGGCCTAAAGTTCATGATGCCGCAGTATAGGCGCGTGGGCATCATACGCACGATCACAATGGCCCTCATCGCTGTCTCGACGGTACTGCTTGCCCAGTGGCCAGAGATATTGCTGGCTGTTTTCTTCGCCCTCTACACCTTTTACGCCTTCGCTGCCGGCTTCTCGGGGCTGCCCTGGCTGGAGGTAGTGGGCAAGGTGATACCTCCCAGGCGGCGTGGGAGCTTCTTTGGGCTACGCAACTTCTGGGGAGGGCTGTTGGCCCTGCTGGTGGCGGGTCCCGTTGGTGCGGTGCTTTCCGAGGAGTTCTGGGGTCTCACCTTTCCCTATAATTTCGCCCTCTTGTTCGCAGCGGCTACCATCTGCATAGGCATAGCAATCTGGTGCTGGTCTACCATTCATGAACCGCCCGCGACCTATACTGCTCCACCCGTCAGCATCCGTAACCTGGTCCGCCGGGGCGTGAGTGCCTTCAAAGAGGATCGGGACTATAGGGCCTTTATGGTCTCACGCATCCTGATTTCGCTGGCCACGGTCGCGGACCCATTCTACGTGGTGTACGCCAAGACCCACCTGGGAGCGCCGCCGGCCACGGTGGGGTTGTACCTGGGGGCCATCGCTATTTCGTCGCTTCTCTCGAACTTCCTTTGGAGCCCCATGTCCGACCGCGCTGGCAACCGGCTGCTGATGGTCATGACGGTGGCCTCGGTGGCGCTGGTGCCGGGTATGGCGCTTCTCCTTTCTTTCTTTGCGGAACTGGGGCCTTCGGAGGTGCTATTCTCGGCGTTCGCATTGGTGTTTGTGTTGTCGGGGTTTGCGCTCGGCGCGGCACGCATCATCAACAACAACATGCTGCTCACCATTGCCCCGAGGGCCGAGCTTTCTACTTACGTGGGGTTCCTCAACACGGTGCTGGGCGTGGTGATATTCGTGCCGGTGCTGGGTGGCCTGCTGGCGGACCTGGTCGGCTACCAGGTATTATTCGCGCTCTCGATGTTACTGGCCCTGAGCGCGTTCTTCTCGGTGCGTACAATGAGTTCGAAGTCGGCACGGGCATAGGGACTAACATTAGGCGAAGGAGATATTTCATGGCTTTAACCAAGCGGAACGATAGGCGAACGCCGGAACAACTGCGGCCCGTGCAAATCACCCCCAACTTCCAACTCTTCCCCGCAGGCTCGGTATTGATTGAATGCGGGCGGACGCGGGTGATTTGCGCAGCCAGCGTCGAGGAGAGGGTGCCTCCGTTCATGGCGGGCAGCGGCAAGGGTTGGGTCACCGCTGAGTACTCCATGCTGCCCTCCGCCACGCCCACGCGAAACAATCGCGAGACAGCGGGTAGCAAGCCCCAGGGGCGCACGATGGAGATACAGAGGCTGATTGGCCGGTCGCTACGGGCCATTGTGAACCTGAATGCACTGGGCGAGCGCACCATTGCGATTGACTGCGACGTAATAGAAGCAGATGGGGGCACGCGAACGGCTTCGATCACGGGGGCGGTGGTGGCCCTCGCGCTGGCTGTGAAGAAGTTGCAGTCGCAAGGTGCCATTCCTTCCGGTTCTGCGCCCGTGTTGAAGCAGTTGCTGGCAGCGGTGAGTGTAGGCATCGTGAACGGCGTGCCGCTGCTCGATCTGAACTACCAGGAGGACAGCCAGGCGGACGCCGATTGCAACGTGGTAATGACCGACGCGGGCTGGCTGGTGGAGATTCAGGCCACCGCCGAGCGCAAGGCCTTCAGCCGTGACGAGCTAGACAAGCTGCTCGGCCTAGCTACCAGCGGTTGCAACCAACTCATACGGCTGCAAAAGGAAGTCCTGGGACTGTGACTTTGAGTACAGCACGGTAGCAACCTTGACAGCAAGACACTCAACCTTCTATAATTATTTGGCTATATATGCTAAGGCAAAATAGGAGGGGGTGGTTATATGAACCTTCAGAAATATACAGAGAAGGCACAAGAGGCCGTGCTCGCGGCGCGGCAGATTGCCGAAGACAGTAGCAACAGCCAGATAGAGCCGTTGCACCTGCTTTTCGCGCTGGTAGAACAGCGAGAAGGCGTGGTGCCCGGTGTGCTCGCCAAGCTGGGTGTCCAGCCGCCCGTGCTCGCCGCCAGGGTGCAGGAAGAGATAGCGCGCCTCCCGAAAGTACAGGGCCAGGGCGTGCAGGTGTTTGTGTCCGGCGCGTTGAGTGACGTGGCGAAGCGGGCAGAGAAGGCCGCTGAGGGCATGCGCGACGAATTTGTCAGCGCCGAGCACCTATTGCTCGCCATGTCCGACGAGGCTGACAAAAGTGCCGCGGGAAGACTGCTGCGCGAGATGGGCGTCACCCGCGATAGGATACTTTCTGTGCTCGCGCAGATCCGGGGCAACCAGCGCGTCACAGACCAGAACCCCGAGGCCAAGTATGCGGCCCTTGAGAAGTACAGCCGCGACCTGACTGAGCTAGCCCGCCAGAACAAGCTTGACCCGGTTATCGGGCGCGATGAAGAGATAAGGCGCGTTATCCAGGTGCTGCTGAGACGCACCAAGAACAACCCTGTGCTGATCGGTGAGCCAGGCGTGGGTAAGACCGCCATCGCGGAAGGGCTGGCCGTCCGCATCGTGCGTGGCGACGTGCCGGAGGGCCTGAAGAACCGCAAACTGGTGTCGCTCGACCTGGGGGCTATGGTAGCCGGTGCCAAGTACAGAGGTGAGTTTGAAGAACGACTCAAGGCGGTGCTCAAGGAAGTAGTGGACGCGCGGGGCGAAATCATCGTCTTCATTGACGAGTTGCACACCGTCGTGGGTGCCGGGGCCGCCGAAGGAGCTATGGACGCCTCCAACATGCTCAAGCCGATGCTGGCGCGCGGTGAGCTACACGCTATAGGCGCGACCACGCTGGACGAGTACCGCAAGCACATTGAGAAAGACCCGGCTTTGGAGCGACGTTTCCAGCCCGTACTGGTTGACGAGCCGACCGTTGAGGAGACCATCTCCATCTTGCGGGGTCTGCGCGAGCGCTACGAGGTACACCACGGCGTGCGTATCACCGATGGGGCGTTGGTGGCCGCCGCAATGCTCTCCAACCGCTACATCACCGAGCGCTTCCTCCCCGACAAGGCGATAGACCTGGTGGACGAGGCGGCCGCCCGCCTGCGCATGGAAGCCGAGAGCATGCCGGTGGCGCTGGACGAGGTTGAGCGCCGCATCATGCAGCTGCAAATCGAGCGCGAGGCGCTGCGCAAGGAGAAGGACGCCGCAAGCAAGGAGCGTCTGGACAAGGTCAGCAAGGAGCTAGCTAACCTGGAGGAGCAGCGGTCGCAGTTGCGCGCCCGGTGGCAGTCCGAACGGGACTCTCTTAACGAGGTACGCGCCGTTAAGGAACAAATCGAGCAGGCCAACGCCGAGCTGGAGCGCGCCCAGCGCAATACCGATTACGCCCGTGCCTCTCAAATCCAGTACGGCACCCTGCGCGAGCTTGAGGCGCGCCTGCAGGAGCTTGAGTCGCATAACGGGCGAGATGGGGCGCAACGGCTCCTCAAAGAGGAAGTGGACAGCGACGACATAGCCACGGTGGTCAGCAAGTGGACCGGGGTGCCAGTGGAGCGCATGCTGGAGGGCGAGCTTGCCAAGCTGCTCAGGATCGAGGAGCGCCTGCACCTGCGCGTGATCGGGCAGGACGAGGCTATCACGGCTGTAGCCAACGCAGTGCGCCGGGCTCGGGCCGGGCTGCAAGACCCCAACCGCCCGCTGGGTTCGTTCCTGTTCCTGGGGCCCACAGGTGTGGGAAAGACGGAGCTGGCGCGGGCCCTGGCCGAGTACCTCTTCGATGATGAGAACGCGATGGTGCGCATCGACATGTCCGAGTACATGGAGAAGTTCGCCGTGTCGCGGCTGATAGGTGCCCCTCCAGGCTACGTTGGGTACGAGGAAGGTGGCCAGCTAAGTGAGCCGGTGCGACGCAGGCCGTACTCGGTGGTGCTATTCGATGAAATCGAGAAGGCCCACCCTGACGTGTTCAACGTGCTGCTGCAAATCCTCGACGACGGGCGGCTGACCGACTCGCAGGGGCGCACTATCGACTTCAAGAACACGATCATAGTCATGACGTCCAACATCGGCTCACAGTTCATCATGGACCTGGGGCCGGGCGAGGAAGAAACGATACGCCGCCGCGTGAACGAGGCTTTGCGCACGCACTTCCGGCCTGAGTTGTTGAACCGCATCGATGAGACCGTTATCTTCCAGCAACTTACGCGAGAACACCTGCGCGAGATAGTGGACCTACAACTGGAGAGGGTACGCAGGCGGCTGGTTGAGCGACATATCACACTAGATGTGACCCCCGGCGCACTTGAGTTCCTTGGCAATGAAGGCTACGATCCGGTGTACGGCGCTCGCCCACTCAAGCGTGTCATTCAGCGCAGGTTGATGGACCGCCTGGCCGTAGCGATGCTCGACGGCACGGTGCGCGACGGCGACACGGTACAGGTGGAAGTTCTAGGTGGTGACATCGCGGTGTCTGTGAAAGGTGCAAGCGAGTCGCCTGGGGTGGCGAGAATGGAAGCGCAGACAGTGTAATAGTTCCAACGAACGGGCCGGGTGAGCGATATACCCGGCCCATTTTATGCCGGTTGTTTGGAGGACAATGGAAACTGACACATCAGAGGCCAGTACATCGCGAAGAAGCAAGGTCGCGCCGGTCGAAGAGGCCGTTGCTCAGCTTGTGCCCGACGTGAGCGAATCGCTGTGGGTTGGCGGCATGCACATGCACAACGTGCCCATGACGCTGGTCCGTGAGTGCGTGCGCCAGGGAAAGCGTTTTGAGACATTCTACGCCGGGCCTTCCTCCTCAATGGCCGCCGACCTCCTGATAGGGGCCGGTCTGGTGGAGCGTGTGGTCTGCGGGTACATCGGCTACGAACACATGGGGCTTTCCCCGGTCTTCCGCCGCGCCGTTGAGGAGCGTGCCGACGACGGTGAAACCCTGGGGCTGCGAGAGGTCATTGAAGCCGACTCTGGGAGCATGGTGTTGGCATTGCAGGCCGGAGCGTCGGGCCAGCCTTTCGCCCCGCTACCTCCGGGCCTAGACAACACGAGCCTTCCGGAGGCCTCTCCTGGCTTCTACCGTCGCGTGACGGACCCATTTAGCGGCGCCGAGACCTTTGCCGTCCAGGCGGTACGGCCCACAGTGGCCTTGATACACTGCCAGCAGGCCGACGAGTACGGCAACGGCGTCTTCAAGGGCAGCCCCTTCAGCGATCGTCTCCTCGCCATGTCAGCGGGTACCGTGCTCATGCAGGTAGAGCAGGTGATGGACAACGAGCAGGTGCTAAAGTACCCTGCGCAGACGGGCGTGCCGGGCTTTCTAGTAGCGGCGGTGGTGCCCGTGCCGTTCGGCTGCCATCCGACATCTTCGCACAGGTATTACAACTACGACGACGTGCACCTGCGGCTCTATCTCCAGGCAGCCGAGACACGGGAGGGCTTCGAGCAATACCTTGCAGAATACGTGCTGCAGCCGGAAGACCAAGAAGAGTACATGAGGCGCGTTCAGAACCAGGAATGGGGTGCTATACGGGAGAGCGACACATGAGCGACGACTACAAGCCTGTCCTGCGCCCCGGCTCCGATCCCATCGTGTTCTTCCAGGTTCCGGGTGCTAGCCAGGCGGGTGAAACGGCGAAGGGCCACATCATGGCGGCAGCCATTGCACACGCACTCAATGATGGCGAACTGGTAGTTATGGGCGCGAACAGCCTGCTTCCCCTCGCCGCGTCCCGTCTCGCACAGTTGACCCATGCGCCCAACCTGTCGATCATAGCGGGTGCGAGTGGCGGCGTGAACACGCTTGTGGAGCCGCTGGCTCCTTCGTCGGGCGACTACGCTAACCTGGTCGCGGAGGCTGTGCTCAACTTCCCGGAGGTGTTGATGCTCCAGATGAGTGGGCACACACAGGTTTTCTTCGCGGGAGGTATCCAGATAGACCGGTACGGCAACTGCAACCTGGCCTATGTCGGAGCGCAGGAGCGCCCTACTTTGCGCGGGCCCGGCTCAGCAGGTGTACCGTGGGCGCAGCACTCCGCCCGGACCATTCTGTACACAACCTCGCATACCCGACGTGTGTTCGTGCCCAAGGTCGATTTCGTGAGCTATCCAGGGTGGAACGCAGCCAAG
>JAXDKH010000281.1:0-4733 GCA_034667185.1 Chloroflexia bacterium
GCCGACCTCACGCAGTTTATGGCGGAGAAAGGTTTGTAGTGGTTAGTGGTTAGAGGCTAGTGGTTAGTGGTTAGTGGTTAGTAGGAGCTCTTTGCTAACCACTGACCACTAACCACTAACCACTACCTCTGAAAGAGGAATAGCATGGCTAAATTGACCGTCCGCGATGCCGACGTCGCGGGTAAGAAGGTGCTGGTCCGGGTGGACTTCAACGTGCCTTTGGACGCTGGCATGCAGATCACGGACGACACGCGCATCAGGGCTTCGTTGCCCACGATCCAGTACCTTCTTGAGAACGGGGCGGCGGTGATTCTCATGTCGCACCTGGGCAGGCCCAAGGGCGGCCCCGACCCCAAGTTCAGTCTCGCGCCCACGGCTGCCAGGTTGCAGGAGCTACTGGGTGGTAGCGTAACTGTAAAGTTCGTGGGGGATTGTGTGGGCGACGCGGTGAAGCAGGCAGCACGCGACCTCAAACCGGGCCAGTTGCTGTTGCTTGAGAACGTACGCTTCCACAAAGAAGAGGAGGCCAACGACCCGGACTTCGCGGGCCAGCTCGCCGGCATAGCCGACCTCTACGTGAACGACGCATTCGGCTCGGCCCACCGGGCGCACGCCTCCACCGAGGGAGTGGCCCACCTGCTGCCCGCTTATTCCGGCCTGCTCATGGAGCGCGAAATAAGCATCATGGGCAAGGCGCTGGAGGACCCTGAGCGGCCCTTCGTGGCGATCCTGGGCGGAGCGAAGGTCTCGGACAAGATGGGCGTGATTGGCAACCTACTGAACAAGGTGGACGTGCTGGTGATTGGCGGGGGTATGGCGAACACCTTCCTCAAGGCCATAGGCATACCCGTTGGGCAGTCGCTGGTGGAAAACGACCGGGTGAGGGACGCCGAGGCGCTGGTGGGGCGGGCCAACCTGCAGAACGTGCGCATCATGCTGCCCAGAGACGCGATGATAGCCGACGAGATGAGCGCCACCGCCGTAGCGAGGACGGTTGACCTGCACGACCTGCCGCCCGACATCCACGAGCAGGGCTGGCGCATCCTTGACATTGGGCCGGAGTCGGCGGTGGAGTACGCGGCTGCCATACGCGAAGCCCGCACCATTGTGTGGAACGGGCCGATGGGCGTGTTCGAGTTGCAGGCTTTCGCGGCGGGCACGCTGGCTGTCGCGCAGGCGGTATGCGATGCCACCCGCGGGGGCGCTACCAGCATCGTGGGAGGCGGCGACTCGGTGGCGGCGCTGGAACAGATGGGGCTGGCGGACTGCATCACCCACGTCTCGACGGGAGGAGGCGCGTCGCTGGAGTTCCTGGAGGGGCAAATGCTGCCCGGCGTAGCGGCCCTGCGCGACGTTTAGGAGGCCCGTATTGCGGAAATGTAACCTGTATCGGTTATAATTGTGGGGGCGTTAATATACGCCCCCACAATGCATTGTCAAGCGAATATAGGAGAGGCTTAAATCATTTATGAACAAAGAAGCTAACCCACGTCCCACCGGCACGCCAAATCGCCCTACTGGCACGTCGACTCGCCCCACCGGGAGCCCTACCCGGCCCACGGGCACCGGCACTACCGGCAAGCAGACCGCATCTAATCGCCCGGCAGGGACCGCGCCCAGGCCCGCCTCACGCAATGGCTCAACCGGGACTCCGCCGCGCAACGCCGGTGGACCCGCACGCAGGCCCGCGCCGAAGCAGCAATCTATTGGCCTCAAGCCGCTGGATATTGGGCTGCTGGTGCTCGGGGTGGCGGTAGTGGTGGGCGTGATGTTCTGGGTGCTCAGCGGCACCAACCAGGGCACGACCCTCACCAACGGCAGTGCCGGCACCAGTGCCGCGACCCAGCAAAGCTCCAACCAGATCGACCCCAATGACCCGCCGAAGCTGGATGTAGGCACCGCTGCACCCGACTTCAACCTGCCCGGCGTGGACGGCAAGAACTACAAGTTGAGCGATTTCCAGGGCAAGGTGGTAATGCTGGAGTTCATGGCCCCCTGGTGCCCTCACTGCCAGGCTGACGCGCCCATCTTCAACCAGGTAGCCACCAATTTCCAGGGTAAGGACGTGCAACTGCTGGCGGTGAGCGCCACGCCCGACAACAAGGACCGCAACGGCCCTATCAGCATGGCCGACATGACGTGGTTCCGCGACCAGTTCAAGGTCCCCTACCCCATGTTGTTCGACCAGTCGCTCGGTGCCGCCACAGCCTACAAGGTCTACTACTACCCAACCGTGTACATAGTGGACAAGCAAGGCAAGATCGCCAAGTTCGTGCTCAGCGAGCAGGACAACCCCCTCTCCGTCGAGCGCGTCACGAACGAGATCAACAGCGTCCTTCAGTAAGTTTTGAGTTTTGACCCTTCGCTACGCTCAAGGGCATGGTCGTGAGTGTTGAGTTAGCCTGCCCTGGCTGATTCAACACTCATATCTTTAGGAAGGCAGAAAATGGAAGACGCAACTCAACTCAAAACCGAAAGCACAACATATAGGACGCTACGGTATTTAACCTTGGTCTCGCGGCTGGTGCTGGGGGTGATTTTCGCATTGGCGGGGCTGGCGAAGCTGGGGCTGCCGTTCGCGATGGCGGAGAGCATCCGCGCCTACGAGATGGGCTTGCCGTCGCTCATGGTGGACGTTATGTCAAACGTGCTGCCGCCTATCGAGCTGGGCGTGGGTATCTGGCTGCTGCTGGGGCTGTTCACGCGCTTTTCGGCGGGCATCACGGCTACGCTGATGGTGGTCTTCACGATAGCGATTACCCAGGCGTGGGCACGAGGGCTGGACATCAACTGTGGGTGCTTCGGCGGGCCGGTGGGCCAGGACCCCTCCGTCAACCCGGCGGCGAGAGCTATAATCGGCGCGCTGGGCCCCGTCGGCACGTTCCTGACCAATGAGAAGGCCGACCTGATGACGATAGGGCGGGAACTCATCTTGCTGCTTATGTCAATTCACCTGATACTTGTACCGAGCATCTTCTCGATAGACCACCTGCGGCAGTCGCGTCGGCAGGCGGTCTACGAGGACGAGACTTACTACGACGAGGAAGAAGCGTATGAGAAGGCCGATGATAGCCGGGAACTGGAAGATGAACACCGACCCGGACAGCGCGTTCGAGTTGATGGACTCGATGCTGGAAGACCTTGACGCCTTTTCCGATATCGACATAGTCATTTGCCCGCCGTTCGTGTCGATTGAGACCTTCGCCGACCTGTTCGACGGCACGAGCCTGTACCTGGGCGCGCAGAACATGCACTGGCACGAGCGCGGAGCATACACGGGCGAGATTTCGCCCCTGATGCTCCAGAACAGGTGCGACTACGTGATCCTGGGGCACTCGGAGCGCCGGCATTACTTCCACGAGACCGACGAGGACGTGCGCCGCAAGGTGGAAGCGGCCCTGCGGCACGACCTGCGACCCATCGTGTGCGTGGGCGAGAGCCTGTCGGACTACGAGGCAGGCGACACCTGGCACGTAGTGAGCAGGCAGGTAGGCATGGCGCTGGACGGCCTGGACATGCAGCAGGTAGTGATAGCCTACGAGCCGGTATGGGCGATAGGCACCGGCAAGGCCGCCACCGGGGAGATCGCCGACGAGATTATAGGCTTGATCCGCGGCAAGGTGCGCCAGATGCACGGCGAGGACATAGCGGAGGAGGTACGCATCCTGTACGGCGGCAGCGTCAACGGCAACAACATCGCGGAGTTCGTGTCGATGCCGGAGATAGACGGCGCGCTGGTGGGCGGGGCCTCGCTGGACGCAGAGCAGTTCGTGCGGATAGTGGCGGTGACGAACGAGGTTAGGAACAGGGTGTAGCCAGAACCTTTTGTAGGTAATTTAGAGTAGAGGAGTGCTCACAAGAGAGCATTCTTCTTTCTGTTGGAACCTGTGGGCGCTCCCGCACCGAGGCGGCACCGAGTGGTTGTCTAGCGCCCTATTCCTCGCCCACGGGCAATTCTTCCAACTCCTCTTCCTCACCCTCTGCGTTGACGCCGTCCTGGGCTACAACCTCCTCTGCCCTGGGTGCGAAGCCGATCATCCCCGCCATTTCCACCACTCCCCGGCGCATCAGCTTGTCGGCCTCCGACAGTACGCTGCGGAGGGGGTTATCGGGGTCCTGGTGGGCCAGCATGTCGCGGACCTGGCGCATGAGGTCCAACGTCTTGTTGAAGGTCATCACCAGGTCGCCCTCGCTCATCTGCATCTGGTCGAGCAGATCGGCTATGGAGGTGCCTTTGCACCAGGCGCGGGCGGCCCCGTAGAAGTAGGGGTTGTAGCCGCGGGTGAGGGCCAGGTCCTGGCGGCGCTCGGCGGCGAAGATAGCGTTTTGCAGGCTGTCGAGGTCGCGGCGCAGGTTGAGCAGGTAGCGTGGCAGGAGCAGGCGATTGAGGAAGTCGATGTCGCGGTCGTAGGCGAACCAGGAGAAGACTTCCGCCAGATCCTGGGGCTTCAGGCCGTCGAGGTAGCCGCCCTCCACCATTTCGGTGATCATCAAGGTATTGGTGTCGAAGATGTCGGCCAGCTTGCGCGCCTTGTAGGTTAGCTCGCCCTTGCGCAGGTACGCGAACTGCACCAACACCGAGGTGAGGCCCTTCAACGTAGTTTGCAGGCGGGTCTCCTCGTAATGGCGGCGTTCGGAGAGGCGCTTCTCGGCGGAGTCGCGGTCGAGCAGGAGGCGGGCGCGGAGGCGGCGGTTGCTCCGGTGCTCCTTGCGCACGGGGCAGGTGTGGCAGA
>JAXDKH010000282.1:0-7396 GCA_034667185.1 Chloroflexia bacterium
ACGTCCAGTGGCTCTTGATTCAGCTGAGCCTGTGCCTTGCGTGCTCTGCGTAGGCTGTACTTGCTCCTGCATTTGCTCCACGCTGGCGCCCACCCTGGTCTCCACAACCCGACTCTTCTTTGAGGCATTATATCACTGCTGTTTCCAGAAGAGCCTGTATATCGCCTGATTAGCAGTTAACGCTTGGAGCTATAGCAACTACAAGACCATACCCGCTTCATTGGACGCGCCCTCATTCCTCAGTCTTCCGCCCTGCGCAGGCGATTCACCAGCGTGGCGGAGAAGTAGGCTTTGTCCTGGACGCGGGCGAAGAGGCAGGGGTCGGGGGAGATGGTGACGCGAACGGTGTCGCCGTGGTGCAGGGCCACGTGGGTCTGGCCGTCCACGGTGAGGAAGGCTTCGTCGTCGGTCTCGATGTGCAGGTCCAGCACGTTGTCGTCGGGGAGCACCAGGCTCTTGACGATGGTGAGGTACGGCGCGATGGGGGTGACTATGATGCTGCGCAGCTCCGGGTGCATGATGGGCCCACCGGCCGCCATCGAGTAGGCGGTTGAGCCCGTAGGTGTAGCCACTATCACGCCATCCGCGACGTAGGTCGTCACTTTGTGCCCGTTCGCGCTGAGCGTGCAGTGCACCACGCGGGAGAGGGCCGCACGGCTGGCTACGATATCGTTCAGCGCCACGTAGCTGCCCACTTCTGTGCTATCGCGGAGCAGTACGGCCCTGAGCATGGCGCGCCGTTCGAGCCAGTACTTGCCTTCGAGGAAGAGGTCTATACGCTCCTGCACCTGCCAGGGGTTCATCTCGGTGAGGAAGCCCACCCGCCCCAGGTTCACGCCCATCAGGGGCACGCCGAGGGGTGCTGCGATGCGTGCTGACCGCAGTATCGTGCCGTCACCGCCGAAGGTGAAGATCATGTCGAGGTCGTCGTCTTTGCTCCAGTTGACGGTCCTGTCGGGAGAGGCTGAGTGCGACTCGGTTACGTGCACCCCTCTCTCGTGGAGCAGCCGCACCAACTCTTCCGACTCCTTGATGGCGGGGGCAATCGTATCGTTGACGATGAAGCCGACTTTCTTGATAGGGCGGCTGGTGCGATGCTTGCTACCATCGAGGACATCGGTGTCCACTCCCATGAGGGGCTGTCCGCTATTCTGCTCGATCACCAGGTTGGCCGCTTCGCCCTGGTTGCCGTTCGGTTGCCGGCCATCCCCCTGCGTGGGGTTATTTGACATGCGGTTTGACCTCTCTTTCAATCGCGGCTTGCAGGTCGAACGCCCTAGTGCGTGGCTGCTTCTCGATGAGGGCCAGGTACTCCACGTTGCCCGCCGGGCCTGTGATAGGGGAGCGCGCCAGCCCTTCCGGGTGCAGCCCCTGTGCGTTCCACGACTCGGCTAGCCGTATTATAACATCGCGGTGTACGCCGGCATCGCGCACCACGCCTCCCTTGCCCACCTGCTCCCGCCCCGCCTCGAACTGGGGTTTGATGAGGAAGACGAAGAAGGCGTCGGGCGTCGTAAGGCGTACCGCGGGCGGGGTCACAAGCTCAAGCCCGATATAAGACACGTCGCAGGTGGCGAGGTCGCAGGGTTGGGGTAGGGACTCCAGGTAGCGGATATTGGTCTGCTCCATCGCAGTGACGCGGGGGTCCTGTCGTAACTTCCAGGCAAGCTGGTTGGTGCCGACATCCACCGCGTAAACGTGCGCCGCCCCACCTTGCAGCAACACATCGGTGAAGCCCCCCGTAGAAGCCCCTATGTCGAGCGCCACCCTGCCGACGATGCGCTCGGCCAACCCGAACACCTCTATCGCGTGCGCCAGCTTCAGCCCGCCCCGGCTCACGTAGGGCAGCGCCGCCTTTACCTCAATCCGCGCGCCCTCCGCCACCGGCACTCCCGGCTTGTCGGCCCGCTGCCCATCCACCAGCACCTCACCTGCCATGATGAGGGCCTGGGCCCGGGCGCGCGTCTCTGCGAGTCCAAGGTCTACGAGTGCTAAATCAAGTCGTTGCTTCATGATTGGAACTATAAAGACGGAACCGCCAAGACGCCAAGACGCCAAGGTAAGCGCCAAGACACATAGGAGCTAATCAACCTCAATACTCTTGGCGCTTACCTTGGTGTCCTTGGCGTCTTGGCGGTTCCGTCTTTTATGTTTATTGCCCCCGCGAAAGCACATCCTCATAAGCCTGGGAGTGGATGTGGCAGATGGCGATGGCGAGGGCGTCGGCGGCGTCGTCGGGGCGGGGGATGTGGTCCATGTTGAGGAGCACCTTCACCATGATCTGCACTTGCTCCTTGGTCGCCTTGCCGTAGCCTACCACCGCCTGCTTCACCTGCAAGGGAGTGTACTCCGCTACGCTAAGCTCGGAGTGTGCGCCTGCAAGTATCGCCACCCCACGCGCATGAGCAACCGAAATGGCAGTGCGTGCATTCTTACTGAAGAATAACTCCTCGATAGCCATGCCTTGCGGCTTGTACTCGGCAATAATCTTCACCAGCCCGTCGTACAACAGGGGTAGCCGCTCCGACAGGGGCGCATTCGCGGGCGTCAGCAGCGCCCCATACTCGACCATCTTAAGACGCTCTGCTCCCGGCCTGAGCACACCGGCAGCGTCCCGAGAATCACCTGCACCGCTCTCAACAAGGCCGTAGCCCATGATAGCGGTGCCGGGATCGATGCCTAGGATCAGTACCATTTGGGATTTGGGATTGCGGATTTCGGATTTAGATTGCGAAGTCCAACAAATCCGAAATCCGCCTCAGCTCATTCCTGCCATGACTGCTTCGGCCTGGGAGAGGTCAAGGTTGGTGTAGACGGTCTGCACGTCGTCCAGCTCCTCCAGGCGGTCTACGAGGCGGATAGCCGATTCGAGACCTTTGTCTTCGAGGGCCATGGTGGTCTTGGGGAGCATGGTGCGTTCGGCGCTGGTCACGTTGTACCCGGCCCCGCTTAGAGAGTCCTGCACCGCCTTCAGGTCCTCGAAGCCGGTGATTACCTCGATCTGGGTATCGCCCTCGTCGTCCGTATCCACGCTCACGTCCTCGGCGCCCGCGTCGATAGCGGCGAGGCTGATCTCATCGGGGTCCTGACCGTTCTGCGGCGAGATGACGATTACACCCTTGGGGTCGAACATCCAGCCGACCGAACCCGCCTCGCCGAGGGAGCCTCCCGCCTTGGTGAAGGCCGCGCGCACCTCGGCTACCGTGCGGTTGCGGTTGTCGGTGAGAGTCTGCACTAGCATCGCCACGCCGTGCGGCCCGTAGCCCTCGTATGTCACCTCTTCGTAGTTGCTGGCGTCAGCACTGGAGCCGCTGCCCCGCTGTATCGCACGCTGTATGTTCTCCAGAGGCATGTTCTCAGCGCGCGCCCTCTGTACAGCTAGCCTCAGGCGGAAATTCGCCTCCGGGTCGCCTCCACCCTCGCGGGCCGACATCATGATTTCGCGCGTGAGCTTGGTGAAAAGCTGCCCGCGCTTGGCGTCCGCAGCCCCTTTCTTGCGCTTGATCGTGGACCATTTGCTGTGTCCGGACATTTCGATTCACCTCTTCCAGGAGTAAACACCATCTTTAGGACTAACGGAGATTATACCAGAGGGTCACGCTGGCTGGCAACAGCCAGGCAGGGGTAATGCGCGTCACATACCCATTCCGGCATGCTTTATGCTCCTACGGATGCACAGCAGCTAAAGGAGCAGCCACATGAGCAACAGGGACGACGACCAGTTCAATCACGCCAACGAGGCAGCCCTCAGCGGCGACAACGTCGGCTATTACTCCCAGGGAAGAGCAGCTACGGAGGCGGGGGGCAACCGCATGGCCGAGGGCTTGCAGGATACCACCGGCCTGACCCAACTAGCCAATTCCAGCGAAGAGGCCCTGGCTGCCACCTTCGACAGCGACACAGGCCGCGACACTAACGAGGACACCCGCGCCACCGGCCAGCAGCACGACGTCCCTTCAGGTGACGTGGAAGGCACCTACGTGGGCTTCGCCGACGCTGACACCGTGCCCGGCAATGTCGAGGGTTGGGCGGGTGCTGATAACCTGGGTGACACTGACGATCGGTCGTAAGAGGGACGGAACCGCCAAGATGCCAAGACGCCAAGGACGCGCCAAGAGGATATAGGTTTAGAGAGTACAAAGAGGACCAGGGTACGACATCATGTACCCTGGTCCTCTTGCTTAGAACAGCCTCTTAACCTTGGCGCATCCTTGGCGTCTTGGCGGTTCCGTCTCGCAGCTTCTACCTCCCCGGCGCGCTGTAGAGAACCGTCTTCTGGCCCGTGGCTATGTCCAGCCTGACTATGGAGAAGGGGGAGCGCCCATCATAGCGAGAGGCGAAGTCAGCTTCGCTGGAGGGTATCGTTTCGCGATAGATGATCGCACTGCGGTCGGGTGACCACTGGAGGTCGGCCACACCGTGGGCAGCGTCAGGCGCGGGAAGGGGTCGCACGTTGCTCAGCACCCCGCCGCTCAAGTCCGCTGTCCACAACCCCGCCAGCGACTCTACCTTCAGGCCCCGCAGGCTGTAGAAGCCCGACATCGCGACCTTGCCAGACGGCGAGTAGGCGACGTGCACGATCTGCACCGAGGTGGCATCGGGCTTGTTAAGCCAGGCGGGGTCGAGCAAGGGTCCGGTGCGCGTGCCTGGTGCCCCGAACAGGAAGCCGCCACGGTAGAGCGTGGGGCTGGCGGAGTTGCCGGAGGTGTATAGGAGGTTGTAGATATAGCCACCCTGCCCCGGCTCCAGCTTACCGTCGGTCCACACGTACGACTTGATCGCCTGCTCCTGCGGCTGAATGCTTTGGCCGTCCCGTTGCAGCGGCGATATAGCGGTCTCGTGCCCCACCAGCTTGACAAGGTTTCCGCCGTCCGGACGCACAGCGTAAATATCGGTGCTCTTGCTCTCGCCCAGTGGGGCCATGAAGGAGATAAGCTGCCTGTCGGGCGACACCGCCAACCCCCTGGCACCACTCATCTCGCTCCCAAGCGCCACCAGCAGTTCGGGAGCGGCCATATTGTGGTTGGCGTCCAGCGTGAGCCGGTAGATGCCCAGGCCGGAGGCGTCTGCGTCCGCCAGAGCCAGTAGCTCGTGGTCGCTGTACCAGGCTATGTCGTGGATCTCCGCGCCTGAGAGGGCCGTTTGCACCTTGCTGGAGCCTGTCTCATCAAGTTGCGCCAGGTTTAGCTCGTTGGCCCACAGGTCCAGCGAGGCGTTGGTAGTAGCAAAGGCCACCGTGCGGCCATCGGGTGAGAGGGCGAACTGGCGCGTCCACCGGCTATTGTAGCCCTTCCACACTGCCAGCGGGTTGGCCTCACCCACCGCGCTGACCGACCACAGGTCGCCGCCATTGAGGAAGAGCACCCGCCCCGCCTGCCCGCCAAGCAACACGCTACGGCTCATGCGGCTGAACAGGTCTTGCGCCTTGCTCCAGCGCGACTCGAAGTCGGCAAGGGGGCTTTCCCCCGGCACCGTGAGGCGCAGGGTATAGATGAAGTTCTGGTCGAAGGCGTAAATATCGTCGGTAACCCCGGCGTCATTGTTCCCGCTATTGCGCAACCAGACAGCGCCGCCGTTCCTGCCCTCCAGACGACCCTTGCCTCCCAGCAACGCCTGGTTTGCGCTGGCGGCGTCCAGCCCCTCGGTGTTGCGGTCCACGTGCAGTTGGACCCAGTAGGGCGCGTACTCGGTGCCGCCCTCGGTCCAGGGGTAGAAGTTGCGGGTGCTGCCGCTGGATTGGGTCCACCAGTTGGGTGGGTACGAGACCACGTAACCATACGCCGGGTCGCGTAGCTGGTGCCAGGCGTCGTCTGCTTCCAGAACGGGGCTCGCCTGTTCGAGTTGCAGTGCGGCGTCTTCTATCGTGGCCGTGCTTCGCGCAGGGACGTTGGTAGCAGCGATGGGCGGAGGGCTCGCCAGGCCGGTCTTGACCGCCGGCACCATGTTGTAGACGCCGGAATCGCCTTGCGACATAGGGTAAACTACCGTGGCGGGTATGGTGGACACGGCAGGGTAGTAGGGGTAGTTCGCTATGGCCTTATCGTCCGGCCTGTTGTTCTGCCCTTTGTTGCTGCTCAGGAGCACCACAGCGATGATTGCGCATATCGCCATGCTCGCCGCCGCGAACGGGCTGGCAGCGTCCCACAGCCTTCCCCAGGAGAAACTTCTACGCCCACGGGACGTGGATGCTGACGCGGCGGGTCGGGTCCATCTATACCAGCTCCGACGCCGGGCCGCCATGTCCTCTTTGCGCCGGGCCTCCTCCTTGATGCTGCCGATCTCGCGGAACAGCCCTGCTCTAACCTCCGGCTGCGGGGCGCGCATGGGGGCCTCGGCAAATATAGCCGCGATCTCCATGTACTCGGTCATCTTGCGGGCGCATGCAGCACAAGCGACGATATGGTGGTCCACGACCTCCCGTTCCTCGGGCGTGGCCTCCGTATCAACGTACTTGGATATGAGCAGTTGTACGTCTTCGCAGTTACGCATGGCGGAATTTGGAAATTGGAATTTCGAACTGCGAATTTTCAATTTCCAAATCTAACTCCCTTCCCCTTTCTTATATGCCTCAATAAACTTCTCGCGGCCCCTGTAGATGCGGACCGCCACCAGGTTGACCGATATGCCGAGCGTGTCGGCGATTTCTTTGTAGGCCATGCCCTGGTACATGTTCAGCACCAGGCAAACGCGCATGTCAGCGGGCACCGTGCTGAGGGCGCGCTGTATGGCGTCACTCTCGGCGTGGCTGGTTGCCATGTCGGGGTATGGGGAGTGCGGCTCCCAATCGTGTGAGAGGGGCACCCAGGTGATCCGCTTGCGGCGGCGGAGGGCGTCGAGCGCGGTGTTGGTGGCTATGCGATAGAGCCAGGGGGACACCTGTAGCGTCTCGTCGGTGCGGGGCAGAGCGTTATAGGCCTTCAGGAAGGAGTCCTGGGCCAGGTCGTTCGCCACTTCCCAGTCGCTCACCAGCCTGTAGAGGTAGTTGATGATGGGGGCCTGGAACCGCTCAAAGAGGGCGCTGAAAGCCGCGTCGGAGCCGAGGCGCGCCTCCTGCACTATGAGGAGCAGCTCGTCGTCCGGCTGGGCGGCAGCCTTGCGCTGCAAGGACTTATCAAGCCATGCTGCGGCGCTCGCCTGTATACTCATCAGCCGGTCTTCCCCTTGCTCGTCGTAGTAGTCTTCATCCCGGTCGTACCAGTGGTCCAAGTGGCCCCTTCGACGGGAGGACGACGCTCAAGACTACCCGATACATAAGACGCTTGGCAGTCTACGTTTCTTACACCCCGTCCAAACTACCTTACCTCATGCCCTTCGCTGTGTCAACGAAAATGTTGGTGAGTTCTTTTGAGTCACAGTTTAAGGGACGGAAACGCCAAGACGCCAGGGACCCGCCAAG
>JAXDKH010000283.1:0-6626 GCA_034667185.1 Chloroflexia bacterium
ACCTATGCTAGAAGCTCCGTCATCGTCTGATCGTTCGGCGTCTCTACCTATGATCTTCAGCCCGCTCACGCTCCGGTACCAGGCACCGAACGAGCCGGGGCGCGAGATTGGAACGCGCTCGAAGATCGTGGGCTTGCCGTGGCGGAGCTTATGCACGGGACGAGTCGGCATGTGCCCTTGCCCTTGATCTATGACGCGCACCAGTTGCTCGACATCCCCCAGGTACCACTTGCTGCTGAGTGTGCCCGAGCGCCGCAGGTGAGGAAGCGGTGCTGGAGTCACTATGCTGGTACCGCCCCTGCATAGTTGTGCCTTACGGAGCTTGTCCATGGTCCGGCTCACGTCTTGTGCCTGCTCAAAACTGACGACCGTGGTCCGGGACTGGCCCTCGTGAACCGTCACGTTCACAAAGCGTCCCCAGCACCGCCCCACGTTACTGAGCGATAAGGCATCAGGTACGTGGAAACGCTTAGCCATATAGCGGATGACCCTCGGTATGGAGCGAACGTGTCCCACGTGCGTGCCTGCTTGGCGGTTCCGTTCCTCACCAGGTGCCGCGATCTCGTGCCATACGTCTGCGAGCCAGGCTGTATCCATCCACTCAACGCCAAGAATAAGCAAGTGGTAGTGCACTGCCCCTCTCTCCTGCAGCTCCATCTTCCAGTAGCCTGCGGCCTGGGGGTGTTTCCTGCTGAGGCGTTTGATAAAGGCGCGTATGTGCCTCTTGCTCGCCGTGATACTGGGTGAGTCCGCCGGGCGTATTGCCGGGCGTATTACGGTGCAGAAGGTCAATGGGCACCGGCAAACTCTGCTGGTGCCCATTGACCTTCCTTAGCGCTTCCATAACCGCGTCGGGTCCTCGCGCCCTCATCGTAGTTTATCGTAGTCTGATGTGCACATCTTTCAGTTGCTGCTCCAACACCTCTGAAGGGGAACTGGTCATCAAATCAACACCGCTAGACGTTTTTGGGAAGGCGATAACCTCTCGTATCGAAGCTTCACCTAAGAACAGCATGGCTATTCTATCTATGCCCAGGGCTATTCCCCCGTGCGGTGGAGTACCATACTCGAAAGCTTCCAGCATGTGGCCGAACCGCCTCTGGGCCGTAACGCTGTCCATACCGATCAGCTCGAAGAGCTTTTCCTGAATGTCACGCCGGTGAATACGGATGCTGCCGCCCCCGATTTCCACGCCTTGCATCACGATATCGTAAGCTTTTGCTCGCACCTTCGCTGGCGCGGTCGCCAGCAGGGGTAGGTCCTCGTCGAGAGGCGACGTGAAAGGGTGGTGGACAGGGTCCCAACGTGCCTCTTGTTCGTTCCACTCCAGCAAGGGGAAGTGCGTCACCCATACCAAGTCGAACTTGCCAGGATCCCGTAGCCCCAAGTGGTCCGCGATTTGCAAACGTAGCTCCCCCATCTTCAGAGATGCGTGCTCCCAATCGCTGCCCCAGCCTACGACCAGTAACTCCCCTGTTTCGAGTCCGTATGCACTTGCTATGGCTCGTGGCCAGGTAGCAGACTCAGGTAGTGCCGCAACCGGGGCGGTGCTTGTCGGCAGATCGTGCACGTGGCCCGGGGACCGTCTGCTTCCCGTGGGTGCGCCAGTAGCAGCTGTCATCGCCAGTGGCGCGGGTGACAGCAAGGGCAAGGGCGAGGGCAAAGGCTCCGCAGAAGTGGGCTCTATGACGACGGCCTCGAAGTTGCCGTTGCTCGTCCCGGCAACCCATGAAGTTAGCCGTTGGCGCAGGGCTACCACTTCCTCCAAGCCTTGCCTGGGAACTCTAATCACGACTATGCGGCCGCCATCAGCCGCGCCGCCTGCGCTACCACCAGCGCTACCGTCCGTGCCTCCGGTCGCGCCGATTTCCTTCAGCCCGAACGGCATCTCTCCGTTTGCAACGTTCTGCATTTCGAGGTCCATGTCCATGAGGTCTAATCCAAAGCGGGTATCTGGCTTATCGGAGCCGTACCGGGTCAGGGCCTCTGTGTACGTCAGGCGAGGTATCGGCCAGGTTCCGGCGTAAGGAATGCTAAGCGTCTCAAACGCGGTGCGAAGCAGGCCGCTTACCAGCTCGATTATGTCCTCGGTGTCCACGAACGACATCTCGATGTCCAGCTGCGTGAACTCAGGTTGGCGGTCGCCCCTGGAGTCTTCATCACGAAAGCACCGGGCGATCTGGTAATAGCGTTCTATACCGGCTACCATCAACAGCTGCTTAAACTGCTGGGGGCTTTGCGGCAGCGCATAGAAGGTGCCTCGCTGTAGCCGGCTGGGTACGAGGAAGTCTCTTGCGCCTTCGGGTGTGGCGTTCGCCAGGATTGGCGTCTCAATGTCGACAAAACCATCGTTCTCCAGGTTGCGCCGTAACACACGGGTAAGTTCAGCACGAAACCGTATGTTGCGCTGCATTCGTGGGTTGCGTAGGTCCAGGTACCGGTGGCGGAGTCGCACTTGTTCGTCCACTGGTATGTGCTCATCGATGGGCAGTGGCGTTTCCTTGGCTACGTTCAATATCTCCAGGTCCGTAGCCTGCATTTCCAGGTTGCCTGTGCGAACATTGGAGTTCATATTGTGGGCTTCTCGTGGTACGATCTTGCCATGGACGGCGATAACGTCCTCGCGGTGGAGACCCTGCACCCTGGCCCACACTTCTTCGGTGCAAACGTCTTTCTCGAACACGACCTGCAGCGTTTCTTGCTGGCTGCGCACCTCAACAAAAACCCTGGCTTTCTGGCGGCGCACGCGGTGCGCCCAACCGGCGAGCACGTGCTCCTCGCCGCAGTTTAGCATGGTGATTTGTCCGATGTTGGTGGTTGGCTTAGCCTTCATTGTGTTTCCTCCTATTGTTACACTTTTGGGGTTTTGGTTGGTTTTGGCTGGTCTGGTGACTTTGGTGAGTCCGTAATACCTTGAGTTGTGCGTGGTGCTGTGCTCCGAGATTGTTTTGGTGCTCAGCATGCCGGGGTGCCGGTGTGATAGTTGTTACTACGTGCCCCCTCGTCGCTCTAGTCGCTGCACCGCTAGTTGCTGGCGACCGCTCCTACGCTAATGCTGCTGATCTCCTGGGCGTGCTTGATTGAGGTGAGCTGCGGTTGGTGCTGAGGTAATGTTGGAGAGTATCTACTGTGCTCATGCGCATAAGTGCGTTCCATGATCTGACGCACGTCCGCAAGGCTGGAACTTTGGCCGAGGGCCCACATCAGCTTCACGATTGTCATTTCCTGGGTCATATCGCCTGCTGATATAGCACCAGCGTCGATTGCAGCCTGGCCTGTGGCGTATAGCACTTCGACGCCGCCCTGGGTGCATTGGGTGCTAATAACCACGGTGATACCCTCCTCGGTGGCCCTGGCGATGGCGGGTAGCAGCGACCTGTGGCCCGTGGGAACATTGCCCGCGCCGTATCCGTGGATCACCAGCCCCTTTATGCCCGCGGCGATGGCTTGCTCGATCACCTGGGGGGACATACCGGGGAAGATGGAAAGTTGCTGCACCTTGAGGTTCATCGTGACGTTGCGCAGCTCGATGCGATGACTTCGCTTTGGTACTTCGATTCCTGTCAGGCGCGTGCGTATTCCGAATTCTCCAAGGAGCGGTGCGTTAGGGGTGCTAAACGCGTCGAAGTGATACTCGCTGTGCTTGTGTACTCGGCTGCCTCGTAGAAGCACGGGGCCGAAGGCGACCGCCACCTCACCGATGTCGAGGGTTGCGGCCTCGACGGCGTGTGCCAGGTTCAACATTGCGTCGGTGGCCACATGACCGACAAGCGGCAGCTGGGAGCCGGTGACTATCACCGGCTTGGTGAGGTCCAACATCAGTGACAGGGCCGAGGCTGTGTAGGCTAGCGTGTCAGTGCCATGCGTCACTACGAAGCCGTTATATTCGTCCTGTCGTTCGCGGATTACGAGGGCCAGTTCAGCCCACATCTCTGGCTGAGTGTCGCTGCTGTCCACGTTGTAGAGGTTGAGAACGTCCAGTTCGGCAATGTGCCCCAAGTAAGGCATTTCGTTGAGGATATCGATGCCTGCGGCAGTAGGTTCCAGAAGGCCCGTTGTAGGGTTCGGCCTCATCAGGATAGTACCGCCCATGTTGACTATGAGCACCTTCGGTTTTGATCTTGCAGTTGTCATCGTCGCCTCAACCCAAACAGGAGCCAGGAAGCCGCCCGAGGGCTTCCTGGCTCCTGATAGCTACTGGTTAGCCTGTTCTTCCGCAACCATGTTGCTCATCTGCATGAAGGCCTTACGCATCATCCTCGCAACTTCCCGAAGGACAGGCTGATGTTGGTTGGCTACCGAGATGCGAACGAACCAGCGGTGCTCGTATTCGGCACCAGGAAAGAAGCGGGCGCAGTACAGTAGCTCAACACCATTCTTGGCGAGCTGGACCAGTAGCTCATCGTGGGTGATCAAACCGGTGCGCATGCTGATGAGTAACGGCATGTACGATTTCTCATTGCTCGCCCACTTCGCAATCAGGTCTTCCAGGCTAAAGGTGATGTAATACGGTACTACTGACCAACCGACACCTTGGGGTACCGTCAGGCCGAGTTCCTCATGCATCAGGGTGTAACGAGCCTGCAGTTCGGCTCGCCATCGGCTCAGGTGAGCACCACTGCACCGCGCCAGCACAGCGGCCCGTATTTGCTGGGGAGTAGGCAGCATAGATACGTGCTTCAGTGCCGCACCGGCGAGGCATTTTGCCGTGCAGAATGCCTCGTCGATTTCTTCGTTGATGTTGAGTCGCTGGCGTAGCCAGGCTGCTGCCGTTTCGCTATAAGCTATACCACCGATACGGCCGCCTGTCTGGCAGTGACTCTTCGAGAAGGACCAAACGATTACGCTCTGGGCCGGCAGGGCCTGCATGATCGTGTTTCGGCGGGTAGGTTCGTCCAGCAGTTCGGTATAGACCGCGTCTACCAAGACAACGGCCTCGTTGCGTTCAGCAAGCGAGGCCAACCAGGAAATTGATGCGTTGTTGAGGGTGTTGCCGGTGGGATTACTGGGGTCAACTATGATCATGAGCTTGAAGGACTGATTCTCAAGCCAGGCACGACCCGCGTTGCTAGGCTGGCCGGTCAGTCCGGAGCAATCCAGAGGGAGAACATCGAGGCCGTTATTGGCGCAGATGACGGCGTAAGGCTCATACAAGGGGGACAGGAGCACTACCTTGTCACCCGGCTGCAAGTAGCCGGTTCCATAGCACATTGCCACGAATGCACCTATTGCGGATCCGGCCCCCTCGGTTATAATGATGCCGTTCGCAGCGACCTGCGCCTGGCCGGTGAGACCGAATACCTCGTCGTTGAGGTACTGTGCCAATATAGCCCGGACCATCAAGAGGCCTTTCGGGTCGTCATACTGCTCGCCAAGTATCTGCTTGTACAGTGCGTATTCAACCTCTTCGTCAGAGAGACCAAACTCTTTTCCAATCTGTACCATATCGCCGATCAGCCGCTTCGTGGTCTGGAAGACAATGTCTCCGTTGTTTCCCTTGCGGCCGCCGGTAATTGTGGGATCGTTGAGAGCCCACAGGGTCTCGAAGGCCTTTGCCCCCGCTTCGATTCCGAGCTCGCTTATAAGCTGTGCCCGGCCGCTCAGGGCGGCGAATACGCTCTGGGCAAGTGCGGGTGAGGAGTAATTCGGGTCGCCGCGTGCCATGCTAATTGTTTTGGCGATGTCTCCGCGGCCTTCGGCTTCCTTACCTATAAGGTGCAATTGGTTTTTCAGAATGAAAGCGGGGGTACCGAGTGCATCCAGCCGGTGCTTATAGAGACTATTAACAAGCCACGCTTTAGGTTCGTTGGTCCGATCGTCGGGATCGGGATCTGGGGGGTGAGTAGCCGCTACCATAGTCTTTCTCCTTTCGTGACGCCGTTGTCATAGCCGGGCATCGAGCTTACATGCTAAAACCTTCATTATTTAGCAAGTATTGATGCAAGCTTTCTTGCAAAAACAGTCTATCAAACAACATCGGGAAATGCAAGGAAATAGGGCCAAATTGCCCTGAATTGACGCTGTCACGCGAAAGAACCTTGTGTCTGAGAGGACACAAGGTTCTTACTAGGCGTGGAAATTCCTCTGTGCGGCGACGAAGGCCATACAGATCGCTAGATTGGGGAGATTTTAGCGGGCGGCAGATAGTATTCGGGACTATTTCTCTTTCAGCACTTGAGCGCGGTTGTTCAGCTCGGTGTCTCTACGTTATCACTGGAGCAACGGAGTAGTCCTGCTGCGCGCAGGCGACTACGTATTGTGGTATGAGAAACACCCCATTTCTCGCCGGTTGCCTTATAGCCGATGTTCTGCACCTGGCGTAATAGTACCTCTGGAGCAGGCAGGCGTGCTGCTCGGTCGCGTGCTGTCTCGCCTTGTTCTTGGCGTTTGAGCAGCTTTCTATTCAACTTGCTCTTGGGCAGTCGTGCTGATGTGAAATAAGTGCGGGTTAACCTTAGATTGTTACATGCACGGGCACGGATTTTGTGCAGCGATGAGCACGAAGTTGGCAGGGAAGGTTAAGGTGCCGCTCGCCCTGGTGATGGTGACAATGCGATCTTCGAGTGGCTGGCGTAGGGTTTCCAGGGCCTGTCCGCTATATTCAGGTAGTTCATCGAGGAAGAGCA
>JAXDKH010000284.1:0-5702 GCA_034667185.1 Chloroflexia bacterium
TAGACTCACAGGTGCTAGCGGTCGCCATGCGCGACGACCCGGCGCTGTCTGCGGAGTTGCGCATCATCGAGACCTTCGGCCCATCCAGCATACAGCCCGTGGTTGCCGCCAGCACCCTGCCCGATGCCCTCAAAGCCGACATACAGGCAGCACTGCTGCGGGCGCACACAGACCAACAAGCAAGATTGGGCATGGCCCACGGGCTCGTGGAGAGGTTCGCTCTCGTCAGGGATAATGATTATGATGACATCCGCCAGATGCTGGCGTTGACCGAGGCTGCGAACTTCAGCGTGCTCAGGTAGGCGGTGCATGCCGGAGAAAGACACCATCATGCGACCAAAAGTGACGGTAATCTCGCTGGGAGGCACAATCGCTATGACGGCGTCGGGCGCGGGAGGGGTAGCGCCTGCACTGGACGGTGCCGAGCTGATCGCTGCCGTACCCGCACTGGAGGAGGTGGCCGAGATCGAGGCCGTTTCGTTCCGCCAGCTTCCGAGCGCACACCTGGACATAGAGGATGTTGTGGCCCTTGCTACCGAAGTCACACGGCACCTCGACAACGGTACGCAGGGGGTGGTCATCACCCAAGGCACCGACACGCTTGAGGAGGTAGCCTTCGCCTTAGACCTGCTCCTGGACCGCGAGGAGCCGGTGGTGGTTACGGGCGCGATGCGTAACCCCATGCTGCCCGGGGCCGACGGGCCTGCCAACCTCCTGGCCGCCGTCCGGGTGGCCGCAAGCCCCGTTGCGAGGGGCCTTGGCACCCTGGTCGTATTCAACGATGAAATCCATGCAGCACGCTACGTGCAAAAGACGCACACGACAAGCCCCGCCGCCTTTCGTTCGTCACTCAACGGAGCGCTCGGCTGGGTAACCGAGGGACGCGTGCGAATTCTCAACCGGCCATTGGCGCGCCCGCACGTTCACTGGCATCCAGGCAGCGTCCTGCAGGTTGTGCTGGTGGCGCTGCTCTCGGCCAGCCTGGGAGATGGTGGGCGACTGATTGATCTGGTGCAGGAGGCGGGATACGGCGGGCTTGTGATAGAGGCATTCGGCGCGGGGCACGTACATAGGGAGGTGGCCCGCAGGCTCAAGGCGTTGGCCGCCGAGGTACCAGTGGTGCTGGCCTCTCGCACCGGTGCAGGTGAGACCCTGCGCCATACCTACGATTTCGAAGGCTCCGAAAAGGACTTGCTCGCGGGCGGCCTGATCGGTGCGGGACCGCTGGACGGACCTAAGGCCCGCATTCTCCTATCGCTCCTTCTCAGCAGCGGCGCAACGCGCGAGCAGATCAGCAACGCGTTCGCTGCCTGGTCCAGCGATTAGTCATACCCGCTTTGCCTCCGGCGTAACTACGCGGCTAGCGACTTCTCAGAGAGCGACCTTCGTGACGCTCGATAAGCTCAACTATCTCAGGAGGCAGCGGCTTACTTGCTTGTGTCACGTGGTCGAAGTGCACAATCACTGTTGAACCCCTCGCCACGACCTCCCCACTCTGCGAGTCTCGCATCTCGTGTTCGAGCGTCCAGCTCTTGTTGCCTATCCGCCCTGCGCGCGTATAAACGTGCAACGTCTGCCCGTAGAACACCGGCTTGAGGAAGTCCACCTCGGCACGCGCCACGGTCATATCGAACTCGCGGGGGTCTTTCAGTCCAGTGAGATGGGCGTAGTACGCCACGCGGGCCGACTCGATGTACGTGAGGTAGGCAGCGTTGTTAACGTGGCCGAACATATCAACGTCGCGGAATCGCACCTCAACCGTCAGGCAGAACTTCCAGCCGATTTGCTGGCGCGCAGTCTCATCACCTCTGCTCATCATGGCAATATATCGGCAGGTTCAGGGGGTGTCAAGACTCAGGCAAGATGGGGCACGGCTGTGTCAAAGCGGAATACGCAAGGCAAAGGTAGGCCCTGTCATTCTGAACGCAGTGAAGAATCTCGTCCCTCAGCACCCAAATGCCACCTTTCGTCGGGCAGGTAATAGCGCAAGAGACAAGGGGCACACCCCGGTGAAGGACGATATTCTTCACTGCGTTCAGAATGACAATGGGGAGTAGGGTTCTGCTATCCTACTCTGACACAGCCGTGGAAGATGAGGTGCTGGCCCCTGTCAAGCGTGCCACTTAGCCGAGAACCTGCGATTTCCATGATGCTCAACGGAATCATGTACAACCTCGCCTTCTACCACAGTCATGGCCACACCGAACTCATCGTCTAGCAACACCAGGTCGGCATCCTTGCCCACCTCAAGGCTGCCCTTGGCGTCCGAAATGCCGGTGGCTCGTGCGGCGTTCAAGCTGCTCATGGGCCACAGTTCCGAAAGGCTCCTGCCTGTAGCCTTAGCTATGTCGCGAAGCGCGCTGTCCATCGTCAGCGTGCTACCCGCGAGAGTGCCATCGGGCAGCCTTACCGCGCCGTCCCTCACGACTATCTCTCGATGGTCCAGGTGGTAGGTGCCTTCTTTGCGCCCGGCCCACCGGATAGCGTCGGTAATAAGAATAACGCCGCCAGGGCCTTTCACGTCGACCAGCAGCTTCATCACCACCGGGTGGACGTGGATGTTGTCGGCGATCAGCTCACAGGTTATCTCAGACAGCCCCAACGCCGCACCGACCGTCCCCGGCTGCCGATGATTGAGGTAGCCCATAGCGTTGAAGCAGTGGGTTACGTGTTGCAGCCCCAGCGCGACGGCCTCTACCATCTGCTCGTAACTTGCGGATGTGTGTCCCGCGGACACGGCGATGCCCCTGCGGCTGCACTCCGATATAAGCCAGTGGTTCTCCTCGAACTCAGGGGCCACCGTAATTCGGCGTATGATGCCCGCATCCAGGAACTCCCGCGCCTCTTCTTGATCGACGCGCCTTATGAACTCGGGGTCTTGAGCGCCTGCGTTAGCACGGTTCAGGTAAGGACCTTCCAGGTGGGCTCCCACGATGGTCGCACCGCCCGCAACTCTTCCCTTTGTACCGGCGATTACGCGCAGGGCACTTGCGATTGCCTCCCTTCGAGCCGTCCAGGTGGTGGGCAGGAACGAGGTAACGCCGTGCCGTGCGTAGAATCGCGCCATCTCCCGCAGCCCTTCGGGGTTGGCATCCATAGCTTCAAAGCTCATGGCACCATGAACGTGAACGTCTATGAAGCCAGGCAGGAGGTTGAAGTTTGTGGCATCTAAGGTCTGGGTGACCTGTCCTGGAGGAAAGTCGGGCGGCTGCCCCGGTGCCAGCGACTTTATCTTGCCGCCTTCCGTCAGCAGCCAGCCCACCTCCCACATGCCCGTGGGGCTGTAGACCCGCGCATTGGTGAAAAGCAGCCTTTGCTCCCGGTCAGAACTCATACTACACTCCACACCAGCCAAAACATGTGCTCGAAATAAGCCACCTCACAAACAGGGTGGGCGTCTAACGCAAGCCCCGCCCTTGTCATTTCGAACGTAGTGAGAAATCTCGTCCTCCAAGATCCAAATAGCGCCCTTCCTTCTTCGGCAATAGAGTACGATAAGAAATGTGAAACATACGGGTGAGGGACGAGATTTCTCACTACGTTCGAAATGACAAGGGCGGGGCTTGCGTTAGACGCCCACCCTGCGTGCGGCTGCAACAGTATGTCAGTATCCGCCGGATGCCCCTTTACCACCTGGAAGTCCCACTACTCGCACGCTCAATACCGCCTTCCCCTCGCGGGAAATATATCGGCAGAGCCAAAACCTGTCAAGGAGTGGAGAGACAGTTCCAAGCCAGGCCAAATACACTACAGGCCGATCAACTGCAATGCTCCCGGGGCATGTGCCCGTCCGCTATTCCCGCTCCCGGCGGCGCCTCGGCTTTGCCGTACCACCAGCATCCCGGCGCGTTGGGTAAGACTTGCCATCGGCGCGTCTGCCGCTTCTACCCACCCTCTCCGCGCTACCATCGGCAGCCCTGCCGGGCCTAGGGGCGCGAAACCGGCTCGAAACAGCAGCGGGAGCAGACTTGCCGTTGGTTCCGTCCGCAAGCTCGACCTGTAACTTTCGGCCCTTGATTGTAGTGTTCCGCAGTGCATCGACCACCCGGTCACGGTCGCCAGCCGGCACTTCCACGAAAGCTACCCGGTCGTAAATGTCAATCGCCCCGATGGCCCGCCCCGGTATGCCGGCCTCGTTAGCAATCGCGCCCACAATGTCGCCGGGACGCACCCCCGCCTCGCGGCCCAGGTTCATCACCAGCCGCACCATGCCCCGCTCCACGCCGTCGCTGATCGTGCGTGCCTGGGCCGGTTCTACCATTTCGGTCAGCGGGCGCTCGCCATCCGACGCCATCTTTGCCGCGGCGGCGGCTATCTCGGCCAGGTCGAACTCCTCAGCAAGCTCCGTGACCATCTGCATGAAGGGAAGCAGGTTGCCCGCCGCTATCTTCTCGCGAATGCACGACTTCATGGCCTCGCGCCGCCGGGTCTCTATGTCTACCAGCGTCGGCAGGCGCATTGGGGTGATCTTCTGCCCAATAATGCGTTCTATCACCCGCAGCCATCTTATCTCGTTGGGCTGCACAAGCGTAATGGCTTTACCCGCCCGGCCCGCGCGCCCTGTCCGCCCGATGCGGTGCACGTAGGACTCCGCGTCCTCCGGGATGGCGTAGTTGAACACGTGAGTGACACCGGTAATGTCGAGGCCGCGGGCGGCTACCTGCGTGGCGACGAGCAGATCGACCTGCCCGCCCCGAAAGCGCTGTAGCACGCGGTCTCGCTGCGTCTGGTTCAGGTCACCGTGCAGGGTCTCGGCGTCGAACCCGCGGGACTGTAGCGCTTCGCCCAGCTCGTCCACGTCGCGCCTGGTGCGGGCGAAAATCATGGCCGACTCCGGCTCCTCGTGGTCGAGCACGCGGGTAAGGGCGTCGAGCTTATTGCGCGGCGTGACCTCAAGATAGAACTGCTCTATCGTGGGCACCGACATCTGGGCCGTCTGCACCATCACCTGGATCGGGTCGTGCAGGTAGCGTTGGGCCAGCGCGGCGATCCTGGGGGGTATAGTTGCCGAAAAGAGGGCCATCTGACGCTCCGGGGGCGCGCTGTCCAGGATGCTCTCTATATCCTCCAAGAAGCCCATATCGAGCATTTCGTCCGCTTCATCCAGCACCACATACTTGATATCGCCCAGCAGGAGCGTCCCCCGCCGTAGATGGTCCAGCACGCGCCCCGGCGTGCCGATGACGACCTGCACCCCGCGGCTGAGCGCGTGCAATTGCCTCTCAATTGGCTGCCCGCCATACACGGGGAGCACGCTCAGCCGCTTGAAGTGCCCTAGCCGGTGCACCGCCTCCGCCACCTGTACGGCAAGCTCGCGCGTGGGAGCCAGCACCAGCGCCTGGGTCAGCTTGCTCTCAGGGTCCACGCACTCCACAATCGGGATGGCAAAAGCCGCCGTCTTGCCTGTGCCGGTCTGCGCCTGGGCTATGACGTCCCGCCCCTCGATAAGGATGCTTATAGTTTGCTCCTGGATGGGTGTCGGGGCCTCATACCCCAGCTCGGCTACCGTAGCGAGCATGCCTTCGCTAAGTTGTAAATCGGCAAATGTAGTGTCTGACATTCTCTCCTGCTCCTGACGAGATTTCTCAGCTGCTGTTGCTCTTGTTAACAGAAGGAATATAGAGCAAGTTTCATGCACATGCGAAGGGCGGTGGTTTGGGCCATGTACGGGCACCCTGGGTACGCAAGTTGCAATAGGTCGT
>JAXDKH010000285.1:0-7071 GCA_034667185.1 Chloroflexia bacterium
ATCTCCTGGTGAGCTTGATTACGTGCCCTCGATCGGATGAGTTCGACCTCGTAGATCGTGGCTTTTTGTTCTTCTGACAACGACATGTTAGTTCTCCTGTTGCAGTACGGTGGGTCAATACTCTTGGGGAGGACTTTGGACGGGCTCCTCAGTGCGTGCGATGGGTATCCTCGCCGATCTGCAGCCGTATATCCGGGAGGTAGCCGTGGAGCGTGATCGTATCGTCCTCCGGTCTGCCACCGCGCGACACCACCCCGGTCACATTCAGGCTTGCAACTACCCGCAGCTTGTCTTCGTCGGAGAAGGTGACCACACCCGCAGCCACTCGCTTGCAATACGTTTCTACCTGGCATATAGCCGCGTTCAGTTCCTGTTGTTGCTTCATCCTGCCACGCAGCGCTACCGCCTCCCGCTCGAACTGGGCGCGCTCCGCAGCGATTTGCGCCAACTTTTCCCTCAGTAGCTCCTTCGGGATACCGACCGGCTCTATATACAGTTCGAGCAGTCGCTCGCGAGCCACATCTAGGGCACCGAGGCGCCTTTCGAGCGAGTTCAACCAACCCCGTACAGGGTCCAGTCGCTCAGCTGTTTGCGCCAGACGGACCCGCAGTATTTGCAAGAGCACCTCCGTCGTCTCCATCTGCCTGACGAGAGCTTGCCAGATGCTCTCGTCCCAGACCTCCTGCCGCAAGCTCCTGTGGCACGGCTTGGTAGCGAAATCGGGTGCATACTGCACCTTCTGGCCGCCGCACCGGTAATAGGGCTTGGGCAGGTGCGCTCGGCGGATATCTGTATAGGTACTGAAGACATAGCCGCAGACGGCGCACCTGAGGCGCCCGCGCATTAAGTAGAAGTGCCTGACTTGCCCCAGGGCGCGCACCACACAGTTCTCCGGGCTTTTGACCTGGGCCGCCTCCCAAAGTGCCCCCGACACAATAGCGGGTACCGGCACCGCGATCCAGTCGTTCTGACTGCTGGCGGTAAAGGTGGTCTTGCTGGTGCGCCGGGTGCGGCTGTAGTTCCAGGTGCCAGCGTACACTTGGCTCTTCAGGATGCGCTTGATCGTTGAGATCCCCCACACGCCGATCTGCTTTCTGGGCTTGGCGAGGCCCACGAGGTTCGACCTCGAGGGCACTCCTAATTTGGAGAGCTTGCTGGCGATGGCCTGTGCGCCCATGCGTCGTCCGGTTTCATCCCCATGAACATACCAGTCGAAGATCAGGCGCACGATACGGGCCTCATCTTCTACTATCTCAAGCCAGGCCCTATTGCCCTCGCGGATGCACCTGTAGCCGTAGGGGAGGAGTTTGCCGGGCTGTACATAGCCCGCCTGAGCCCGCGCCCGCCTGCCGAGTGCGCCTCGCTCCATGAGTTTGTTGCGCTCAAGCTCGGCAAAGGAAGAGGCCGCCTGTTTGTGCCGCGCCCTCGGGCGTCCGATCGTACAGGGTTGTTGCGTACTGGATTGGCACCTTGTAGTGCTCGAACTCCTCTTCTATGAGCTTCTGGAAGACGGTGTTGCGAGCTAAGCGGTCGAGGTCGAGCGCGAAGACCGCCGCCAGCGCCCGTAGCTTATCTAACTCAGGGCGCTCCAGCGAGGCCCCGGTATACTCTTCCCTGAAGATGTACTCCTCGGGCACGTTGTAGCCGTGCGCCCGGGCCGACTCCAAGCAGACTTGCACCTGGGTAGCGAGGCTGTAGTTAGTGCGCTGCTCTACTGTGCTTACCCTACAGTAAATTGCGGCTGGTTTCATGATTACTCTCCTAAAATGCCCAGACGGCAACCTGGACCTTTTACCCAGGTGCGTGAGGCTAGAGGGGCTCACGCTGGCCCATAGTTGCTGGGTACGGTGTGACTATCTCGAAAGCGGGGAGCCTATGCGAACAGATCTGGGTGCATTCGACGTAGGCTGAGGAAACTTCGCTCTCCAATCACCAGGTGATCCAGCACCTCAATCTGCAGCAGCCTCCCTGCGTTCACCGCCTGCTTTGTTACCTCAAGATCCTCAGGGGAGGGTGTGGGGTCTCCGCTGGGGTGGTTGTGGGCAAGCACCAGGGAGGTGGCGTTCGCCCGCACCGCCTCTTTGAACAGTTCCGGTACGCGCAAGCTGGCGCTCTCCACGGTGCCCCGGTAGAGATCGGTGGCACCAAGCACCCGGCACTTTGTGTCGAGGATTACCACGCGCAGCACTTCGTGGTCGAGGCGGCCCATATCGAGCATTAACTCCGGTGCCAAATCCTCGGGAGTTAATACCTGCACGCGCTGTCTCGTCTGGCTGCGCGCGAGCCTAGTGGCAAGCTCCAGGCTTGCTAACAACTGGCAGACTTTGGCTGCGCCCAGGCCGCGCATGCGCAGTAAGTCAGCGAAAGAAGCCCTGGCGAGACCTCCCAGGCCGCTGTACGACTCGAGTAGGTGATTGGCGAGGTCTACCACGTTCTCTCCTTGGGTGCCAGTGCGCAGCACGATCCCCAGGAGTTCCGCCTCCGATAGAGCGGCCGCCCCGTAAGTGGCGAGTTTCTCGCGTGGTCGGCTATCGAGCGGTAGCTCCTTGATAGTTAGCCTCCTGGTGTTGGTCCTCCTTGAGGTGGCAGTTGACCGTCTGCGCAGTGGGGCCTCCTTATCATTTGAATGGGTCCGGCTTGGCATTACTAGTATCATCCAGTGCTTGCGGCCTGCCCAAAAGTAAATATTCTAGGCTGTGGGTTGCAATAGCCGTGCGCAGAGTCCGACTATTCGGCGGGGTCGCCCTTCACAGGGATAAAGCGTGGGCACCCTAGTGGCAAAGCATCCAGGTGTCGCTGCCCATTGCCTAATCTTGTATATTATAGTATCCATATTGTAAATAATATGGGACGAAATATCAAGGGGATCTTGCGACGTGTACTAGCGCTTACCAACGCACCCGCCTGTGCTATAATCTAGCCAGGTGCATGATGCCTAAGCTATCTCTCGCGGATCTTGTCAAGGACAAACGTACCGCGCTGGGCCTGTCGCTGAGAGACGTTGCCCAAGCCGCAGGTATCAGCCATAGTCTGGTTAGCCGTATCGAGCGCAACGAGGTGCGGGTGCCAGGTCTCGCCGTGCTCCAGGCACTCTCAGGCGTGCTGGAGATCGAACTGGATAAGCTGCTGATGGCAGCAGGTATTAAGCCTGAGGCGAGTTTGCGGGTAGTGCCTGATGTGCAGGCGCTGGCGCTGGCGTCAGAATTGTCGTCCGATCCAATGCTTGGGCGTTTTGTGCGCGCATGGCGGAGGCTGCCCGACAGAGACAGAGAAAGGCTGGCGAGGGTGGCTGCTGATCTAGCAGACCTGCAGGCGAATGAAGCGGCGAGTCGTAATTTAGAAACTGTGGAGCAGAGAAACCCATGAGAGCGGCTCATCAGCCTGCTTGATTATCACGATTGCTCTTAGCAGCGCTTCCACCGGCAGGCATACTGTACCCGGTAAATGTAACAAGAGAGGCCAAAGCCCCCGAAGGCTTTGGCCTCTCTTGTTAGTTGTAGGGAGCTGCCACGACCGAAGGCTTGTGTATCCATAGTGGGTACAGTAGATGCCCAAGAGAAGCACCAAGCGGTCGGTAAACTCATTAGAAAGGCCCGAACCCCGATTTAGACCTGGGGGTCTTCACGCTACGCAGTATGACGGGGCCGTAGAAGGGGCTGGACTGGGTCTGGTGCTCGGCTCGCTCAGCAGCCAGGCGCAGGTAGTTGAGTGCATGGAAGTAGTCGTTCGCACCGGTCCCGTGCCACCTGTAGACGGGCGTGCCATCCGCCTTTGGTTCGAGTAGGCGCACATTGGCCTCGCAATGCCGCATCAACGCCTCTACTTCAGGGTGGGTTGAGGGACTCGGCAGCGCAAACTTGCCACCACGCAGGTCCTCGGCCGTGCGATCCAGAGAGTCGGTGCGGTCGACGCTGATATGTACCTTACTCGTCGAGTCGAGCGGTGCCTGCGACCAGGAGTTCTGCTCGGCTCGCTGCCGTACCTCGGCAGGCTCGACTACCTCCGCCCTCTGGTCCTCTCCGTAGAAGCACAGCAGCACTCGCGCCGGGAACTTCTTTGCCATGTCCGTAGCGTGGATCTTGCTGGGGCCGCCGTCGACGATGCACATGCGTATCTCGAAGTCCTTCATCAGCTGTTCCACTTTCTCCCAGGCCGCATGCCCCCCAGTCCTGTCGGTTAGCCTGGCAAGGTAGACGACACGCAGCCTCCCCCCGTCGCGGCGTGGATCAGCACGGGCTATGGTGACCGTCAGGGTAGTACCTTGATCTACGCCCATGTAGCAGGGGCCCGTACCCAGCTCTGCGCGCTCCTGCATCGCGTACTCTTGGGTAAAGAGGGCGCCCAGCATCTGCTGGCGGGTGATTCGGTCGGCGCCATCGGAGGAGGGGAGGGCCAGGTGCATGTTGTAGAAGTGTCGCTCGTGTCGGGCGGTGCTCCGTGTCTTATGCAGACTTTCCAACACGTCAGGCCGGTCGGGCAGCGCCAGTAAGAGGCTAGACATCAGGTAACCGTGGACGTCGCTGCTGCGCTCGGGGTACTTGGCAACCCACTCACCATAGATCGGGTTGAGCACAGCCCCGCAACGCGTGCACGCAAGGTAAGGCAGCTCACCTTTCGTGTGCTCCCAATAGTCGAGCGGCTGCTGGCAGGAGCAACTCTGGCAACGCACGAACCACTCTCTGGCGTCGCTCTGCTCGTAAGCTTCACAGATGCCGTATCCTGCGATTGTGGGCGTCGAAAGCAGATTTATTTGGTGCTGGTCAGGTGGTAGCGACGCTAAGCGGTAGCGGTACATTTCCAGCGTCTCCGGCCGGGAGCGGTCTACCTCGTCGTGGAATAGAGCGTGCGCAAACACTGAAAGCGCTTCGCGCTCCGTCTGTGTTCCTCGCAAGTATAGCGTGCCGAGACCGACATGCTTTACCTCGGTGTTGTCGGTAGGATGTGGCCTCCCATGATTGCCACTCCTACCTGTAAGGTGGCGGAGCCTGGGAGATGCAGCTATCATTTTATCGAGGCGGGACGAGACTAAGATTTGCGTATCCTCGGCGGTGGGCTCGGTGAAAATTACCGACTGCCCGTGCACACCTGTCAGGTAAAGGGCTTGTGCTATCCCCCATGTGGTCATACCGAGTTGTGCCGCCTTCTGGAAGACCTTCCTAGGGTGGAGGTCATCGTAGACACTCCGGAGCCAGGGTTTACCCTCGAATGTCAGAGATTGACCCCGCTCCGTGGGCACGTATCGTTGTGCCCACAGGCGTGGCGAGTAGCGCTCCAACAGTGCGTCCGTCCAAGCGGCCTCCCTGATGAACTGATCGGGGTCTGGTACTCGGCTATGTTCGTTCATGGTGTTTCCTCCTGCTCCTCTATCACTCAGAATGAGGTTCTAATGATCCGGCACTAGTGAGTCCTCAGTGATATATTGTTGGTGACATGTTCCCAGTAATAACTCGCCCATCATTTAGCTCACGGTAGTTTTGGCTAGTTGATAAATTTATCAATCAGAGCGATGTACTCTGAGATGAAGTCAACACGCTCTTCCTCGGGTGCCTCCATGAGGAAGCGCTCAATGCGCTGGCCCATCTCCCCGCCGGATGATTGAAGCGGTGCCCCTGTGGGATAGGCTTCGGGCATCGCCTCGCCTGGGAGCGTGCTTGCCATGCGGGGTGAGGTTTTGCGGTCCAACTCTGCGGAGATAATTTCGCTCGCGACCTTCTGGCGCACGGCTTCTTCCTCTGAATCTAGGCCTTCGAGTTTAATCAGCACGGCCTTAACAAGAGCCTTCCTGCGCAGATCGAGAGCTGCTTGCACTTCGTCCAAGGCGATCAAGTGAAGTACTTCATCAATATAGTCGGGCCACTTGTAGACGGTATTAGGTTGGAGCTTAACTTCCAGGGCGGCCTCTTTCTTATCCTTGCAACTTAGCATCGCTCGAACAAACCGCACCTGGTCTCTGCTAAGTAGCGCAAGCAATTCGGCAAGCCGCTCTTGTGTCGTCTTATGGGTTTGGGTCTGGTCTTGCGAGATCATCTGCATAGACTCCTCAGAGTTATGGTCAGCACATGCGTGCTACCCGGGAGAACTGATTTGGTTCTATTGGAAAAGAAAAAGCCGCTAACATCGCACCTCCGAGGGCTTGATCCTCGTACGTACGACGTTAGCGGCTCTGTCCGCTATCAAGATTATTTAGTTGCTACAGAAGCGCTGCGTCGACAACTTCTAGGTTTATTCTAAACTCGTTTTGGACAGCTGTCAACCCTGGCCTCCTGTTTGGAGAAGTCAGTCCGTCAACACTTCGCTTAGCGATACTATATATAGTAGTATAATACGCAGGATAACCCTCTTGAAGCGGAATCCCGGCTAGAGTGTGGATTAATGTGGATTTGAGTGGATCAACAAGCAGGTTGTGCCCTCCCAACGCTGTCATTGAATGTCGGTACCCCTCTATGGCTCATACCAGAGGCCGAGGTCTATACTGTATCGCCTCCGCCAGGTGTGCCGCCTCGATGGACTCATTGCCTGCCAGGTCGGCTATCGTTCTTGCGAGTTTAAGTGTACGGTGATAGGCACGTGCCGATAGGTTCAATTGGCGCATAGCCGCCTTGATGAGGGATTGCCCCGCGTTGTCGAGGCCGCAGAACACCTGTATGTGAGAGGGGCGCATTTCTGAGTTACACGTGATCCCTTGGGTGTTCGTGAAGCGCTCTCGCTGGACCTTGCGCGCTGCTTCAACTCGCGTACGGATTGCGGCTGAAGTCTCTCCCAGGCGGTTATCAGATAGCTTCTCGTACTTCACGCGTGGTACTTCGACGTAGATGTCCATCCGGTCCAAGAGTGGCCCGCTTATTTTCTTTTGGTATCTTGAGATAGCTGTTGAGGAACAGGTGCACTCCTTGACTGGGTCGCCGTAGTAGCCGCAGGCACAGGGGTTCATAGCGCCGATCATGACGAAGTTGGCAGGGAAGGTTAAGGTGCCGCTCGCCCTGGTGATGGTGACAATGCGATCTTCGAGTGGCTGGCGTAGGGTTTCCAGGGCCTGTCCGCTATATTCAGGTAGTTCATCGAGGAAGAGCA
>JAXDKH010000286.1:0-9458 GCA_034667185.1 Chloroflexia bacterium
GCAGGAAGAAACCTTCCGCAACCGGGTCCTCAGGGTCAACAACCCACTGGCAGAAGCCGACGATGTATCCCTGCCCTGAGACCTCCGGCACCACCGCCGGAAAGTCGCCCACGCTCGTTTCACGCACCACCTTACCTGTGAAGCGGGTGCCGATGATGCTTTCGTTGACGAAGTCCTGTCCCACAGCGAGTAGCCCGCGTGCGTGCAGCTGCGCGACTCGTCCCGCGGTGCCCGTACCCGTGGGGGACCGGTCTACCTCACGGTCGGCAAAGATACACACGTTCGCCTGGTCGGCACTGGGTGCGGCCGACGGTCCTGAGATGATAGTTCCGTAGATGCCACGTAGCTCCGGCTCTAAGGGATGTACGACCTCATGTGCCGCCTCGACCGCGTGCTTCACTTCGTCGCCTAGCTGTATCAACTCCCGGTAGTGACTGGGATCGACTGTCAGACCGGCCTGCTCGGCATCAAGGTACGCGTAGAAAGCGCCTCCGAAGGCCACGTCTATGGTCATGTTGCCAAAACCGGGCGTCAGCACAGTCAGGTCACGCTTGTAAAGGAAAGAGGGCACATTCAGGAAGCGTGTGCGGCCCGTCCGGCTGCCGTCCCACTCCACGAAGGCCTCAACAAAGCCGGCAGGCGTATCCATACCCACACGCGTCTCAGGTGAGGTAGCTGGGGCCATGCCGGTCGAAACTGCGGCAGCGGCCAGGGCTATCACTCCGTGCCCGCACATACTGCTGTAGCCCTCGTTGTGCATGAAGATGACACCAAGGTCGGCGTCCTGCGTTACAGGAGGCGTGACGTAGCACCCGTACATGTCAGCGTGGCCGCGTGGCTCGTGCATCAACGCTCGCCTCACGTGGTCGAGGTTTTCCTGCACCCAACGGCGTCTTTCCAGTATGGACTTTCCCGGTATGAAAGGCACGCCCGATGTAACAATGCGCAACGGTTCGCCTGCTGTGTGGCACTCGATAGTTGAGTAGACGCGGTCAAATCGCATTGGGTAGTGGCTCCTTCTGGCGGATGGATACAGGCCGTCACAGCTTAGCATGTAAGCCACAGTGTGGCAATGCGCTGTCACACAGGCGAGGCCGAGAAACAAGAAGACCTGCTTGTTAGGCAGGTCTTCTTGTTCGAGGAGGGAGGAAGGAAGGTTGGCTAAGTTAGGATTGGACCTTACGAGTCCTTCGGGCGGGCAGCAAGAGTGACCTGAACGTCCTTCTCTGCGCTTGCACCCTGTTCGAGTATCGTAAGCGTCACAGTGTCTCCGATTTTGTGCTGCATCAGCAGCTCCATTAGGGTGTTGTCCTCGTTCAACTCTACACCATCAAACTTGGTGATGATCGTGCCCGGCGTGATCCCGGCCTTGTCGGCAGGGCTGTTCGGCGTGGTGTCCGAAACCAGTACCCCGTGGTTGACTGCCAGGTTTTCCTGCCCGGCCATCCGGTCGTTGATCATCTGGTAAGTGATGCCAATGAAGGGCCTCGACACGCTGCCGTTGTTTATAATCTGCTGCGTAACTTCCTTTGCGGTATTTGCCGGGATTGCGAACCCTAGGCCTTCCGCTATGTCGCCCGTCAGTCCGCTGTTGCGCACCACTGCCACGTTGATACCGATAACGTTGCCCTCAACGTCGAGGAGGGGGCCGCCGGAGTTGCCGTGGTTGATAGCCGCGTCGGTCTGGATCAGATCGCGCAGGGCGGTAGAACCGGCGTCCTTGATGTCCCTGTGCACCTGGCTGACTACGCCCGCGGTTACGCTGTTCTGATAATCACCCAGCGCCGAACCGATTGCGACCACAGGTTGCCCCGGTTCCAGCTTGTCACTGTCGCCCCAGCTTGCCACCGCAGGCATCGTGGCGTCCACCTTCAGTACCGCCAGGTCCGAGAAGGGGTCGGTGCCCAACAGGGTGGCGGGAGCCTTCTTGCCGTCCGAGAAGATGACTTCAAGGCTGCGCTGGTTTTCCACAACGTGATTGTTAGTAACTATGTACCCTCTGCTGTCGATTATGACTCCCGAGCCACTGGCCTGCGGCACCGCGCCGAATGCGCCCGGCTGGGAGTTCGTGTCCAGGTAGTTCACCACTGTCACCACCGCCGGTCCTGTCTTGCGGGCCGCGGTCCTGGCGTCCAGTACGCCGCCCTGGGCCGGGATTTGGGGCTGAGGGGCGAGTACTGCGTCGTCGGCTTTCGAAGGTGACGTGGCCTGGTTGCTCGTGGGCTTGACTTGCGCTCCAGGCGTTGTGCCCGTGGCTGTTGACTGGCCCGCTACCCGCATGTTGGAGGCTATCCCGCTTATCGAGAGCCCACCCAGCACCAGCAGCAACACCAGCAGCAGCGAAGCAAGTCCCGTCCTTGCCACACGTCCAATCATCGTTTCACGCTCCGTTTGTTCTAGATGATTTTCTTCTTTAGAGTTTCTTCTGTGCCGTTCTGGATTGCCGTTCTGAATACCACTTGTATAGAGCAGGCCTCTCCCGGTCTTGTGACCTGCCTGCGAGCGTACACATGACGTTTCTTACTCGATGGCGGAGAGGCCCGTTAGCTTTCGGATCAGCGGGAGCACACTTTACGACGACCGCGGCTAGGTCCCATTCCCTAATTGTTTATCTCGCTACCAGTGCCCTTACTGGCATGTGCGCTCCCGCGATGATTTCATTATGGGGCTTCAGCATTAATGGAACCTTAGAGGAATCTTAGAAACAGATTAGAATCGCCGGCCAAACAAAAAGGAGGCAACTGCACCTCCTTCTCGTCTCAACTTCGGCTTTCTCTACTGGTTGAAAGCGTCGCCGGGCTGCGACCTCTCGCCGAACCACTGCCAGACCTCCTCGGCCTGCTGCTCCGACCAACCGTAGCTTCCGGTGAGCGCGCCCCACGCGTCCCGGTCGCCCTCAGCGTAGTGCCGTTCCAATTCTAGAAGCTGTGTTTCTGATGCGTTGTCAAGTACCGACGGTCGCGATTCTGTTCCGTCGCCACCAAGAGTGTCGTCCATGATTACCTCCAAAGTAATTGTATATGGTATGGGGCATGGCCTGCCCCTGGTAAGTTAATCGTTAACGTTTACGTTCGTTGTCCCGGTGCCGGGTCCAGGAACATTCACCGACACTGCGCCGCCTGCAGTATCGACGCCGGTAGTCGGAGCAACATTGATATTGGTGCTCTGCGGAACAGCGGGCTGGACTTCTGTCGTCGTGGTTGTCGTGCTGGTCGTCGTGGCTGTTTCCGCAGGCACGACCGGGACGGCCTCAGTCGAGGTGGTCGTGGTCCGTTCAGTTCGGGTTACTTCTGACATTGGGTTCCATCCTTTCGTTTATTACGGCATTTCGCTGGCCGCGCGCTTTGGGCGCATGCCTACCGACCGTAATGCAAAAGGTATGCCAATGTACTTCGTTAGAACACCCTGGCTCCAGGCTCAACTTCCTGCTCAGGCACAATTAGCACCACGCCGCCCTCCCTGGCAATACCACGATCGGGGAGGCCCAACACCAGGACTTCTGAGGCAAAACCGGCGATGCGGCGAGGCGGGAAATTGACGACCGCGACTACCATCCTGCCCACGAGCTGCTCAGGGGTGTAATGGGCCGTAAGTTGCGCGCTCGACTGTCTGCTACCCAGCGGGCCGAAGTCGATCCGCAGCTTGTAGGAAGGCTTTCGTGCCTCGGGAAACGGATCGACTGAGATGATGCGCCCAGCACGAATGTCAAGACTGTCAAATACGTCAATTGTGACCGTTTCGGCGGCGCGGTCTTGTGCGTCTTGCATGCGGGGATGCTCCTAGGGTGCCAGGTTGGGGTGGTCAGCTGTGTCCAGGGGCAGGTACGACTTGGTTTCGCTCGGCAGAATGCGGCCTGTAAAGCCGGTCTTGAAGATCTCAGCGGCAGGCTTCGCGCTCCCGTCCAACCTGAACAGCCCAAAATGCTCCTCGAAGTTTTCTACCTTGGCCGTCGTGCGGGGCACGAAGTCAATAAGCGTCCACTGCACCACGCCCGCAATATCGAGCTTCTTCGCCTCGTCCAGCATCTCGGTGTAGAAGTAGCTCTGGGTGCTCTCGTCGTAGGTCGCCCCCTTGGGCGCAGGCTGGTCGCCCGGTGAGGTGGGCCAGCCCATTTCCTCCACTATCAGCGGCTTGTTCGTGATCGCGCGCAAAGCCTCTACCTGGGTGGGTAGCGCGTGCGCATCATATGAGTGAATTGATACGAAGTCAATGAAATCGAGCACGCTCCGCCCCCTTTTGTCCTTCAGCCAGAAGTTGCGGTAGTCGCCCATGCCCACTGTGACGGGGTGCTTCTGGTCCAGGTGGCGCACGTTGGCGGCCATGCGGTCCATCCACTCGATCACACGGTCGGGGTCGCCCCCCATCCATCGATCGTAATTATCCGGCTCGTTGCGTATGTCCCAGGCCAGTACCCGGTCGTCGTTGGCGAAGGGCTGCACAACGCCCTGAAGGTACGCGATGTTGGGCCTCTCCTCCCTTGAGCCTTGACTCGGCTGCTCGTCGTACCACTCGAACAGCGTGAAAATGACCTTCATGCCGAGTGTAGAGGCGATTTGCAGCACCTGGGTCATCTGCCGCTGTATCCAGATGCTGACCTTGCCCATCTCCTTGTCGTTGTCCCACACCACGTCCATAGTGTCGCCGTGGTCGAAGGGGATGCCGACGCGGATGACATTGACCCCTAGCGCCTGGGCCCGCTTCAGTTCTTCGTACACCTTCGGCCCATTCCAGGAGGCCCACGTGCCGGAAAAAGGTGCATCGCTTAACCAATAGTTGGTCCCCTTGAGCTTAATGGGCGCACCCGCATATACGAACTGGTGACCTTCAACTGTCACGAACGAGCCTGAGGGGAGAGGTGCTGCGGGCGTGGGCGCGGGAGCTTTAGGTGCCGGATTGTTCCCCCCGGATTGCTTGACGGCTCCGTACCGCCACTCGAAGTAGTGTTGGCCGACGTTGCCCATCTGGACCTGCCAGCCAGCGGGCATTTCAGCAATGTAGGTCAGCGTGCGACGCTGAAACAGCTGTATGAGAGCCGCGTAGTTCTTGCCATCGATCGTCAGCTTGGTCCAGTATGGCTCCGAAATAGGATACCCCATGAGGTAGACCCAGTCGAATAGCTGCTCCGACCGCAGCTTACCGTCTGGTGCAGTTACCTGCCCCTTCTGGCCGAGGTAGTTCCAGAAGGCCTGAGCGATGTTATGGCCCGTCTGCGGGATATAGGTCGCATAGGACTGCAGGGCACGGGGGAGCGATGGGTCCCAGCGGGGCATAGTGTCATCAATAACCGCGCCGGTCCGGTCGGGTGCCCTGGAGGCGATTGCGGGAGCGAAGTCGGCGTACGTCGGGTTGGTGGGCACGTTAACGTCACCCGCCACAAACACCGTTGCAGGTGCCTTGCTTTCAAAGCGGTTTGCACCGACTTGAATCCGCCCTGTGACCATCTCATTCACAAGCAGGCCTGTAGTCACGCGCCAGGGAGAAGCCTGGTCCTTCTCGGCTTCGTTCAACTCCATACGCGCCTTGTCGTAGTACTGCACCGTGCGCGTGCCAGCATGAGCCTCCGCGAACTCCTCCTCAACGGTGCTGCCGGGTGCCGGCCCCCATAGCCACGAGCGTGTTACCTGCCCCGAAGCTACCGGCCCGTCCGTGCGCTGCCACACAGAGGCAAATTCCGGGAAGGCGAAGTTGGCCGGGGCACTTCCTGGAGCAGTGACGGCTGCTTCAGCAGGCACAAACCCGGAGCGTAGCACAAGGGAGAGTAGCATAATAGCTATTATCAGCAGAGGCGCGCGACGCACGCCTGGCGAAAAAGACCTCGACATTACTTTCCTTTCGTTTTCTTCCGCAACCCTGAACGAGGACGCAAAGTCCCAGGGGCCTTCTAAGTATACCAACTGTTCAGGCCGCAGTGGCACCGAAATGTCCCAAAATGGCGGAAAAGTACTATATGGAGCAGTAGCTTAACGTATTGGCCGCCGCGAGGGTTCGCAGGTTTGTGTAGAAGTGGGGGACGAGCGTGCTGTGCTATAATGCTGTCAAACCCAGCCGTCAGGGGAACTACCACGCTTGCACTGTCCACGTTGTAACACCGAAAACAGCCTTGATGCGCACTTCTGCCGCATGTGTGGTTTTCCTCTAACGCAGCAAGCCGGACAACCCCCGGCGACAGCGAGCCCGTTTGTTCCGCCACCCGGCGCACCGGCCAGCCCGCTATCACCCCCGCCCACACCGCAAACGGCCTCATACCCTCCCGCCGAAGCCCCTCGCCAATTTTCGCCTCCTAGCGTATTACAGGCACTGCGGGTCGGTAGCCCGGCGCGCGGGCAGTTCTGGTTTGGGCTAGCGCTGTTGCTTATTGTGCTAGTTTGCTGTCCGTGCAGCCTGGGCGTGCTCGTGTTCGGCTCTGACGCGGTGGCAAACCCCTCCGGTTTCGTCGCTCAGATACTCCTTATCGGTGGATGCCTATTCCTGGTGGGCCTCATTTCTGGCATCGTGCTCATGGTTATAGGTCGCCCCAGGCGCATTCAGTAGGTGCGATGCCGGAGATGGGTATGGCAACCGAAGGCACCACTAACGCCGAGCAAACAAGCTCGACCATGGCACGACGAGGCATCGAGCCTCGCGCACTGGCCTTGTGCGCTCTTTTCGCGCTCCTGGCCCCGGCTCTACTTCTAGCCCGTTGGCAGTTGCTGCCCCCCGGCCCTGTCTATTTGGACCTCGGAGATCCTTCCACGCCTGCCAGTCACTTCTATGGCTTAGAGCACGCCGCAGATCGGGCGTTCCGCTGGAGCCGGGAGATATCGGCTGTCTCGTTGCCCGCGTTGGCGTCCAGCGTTGTCATCAGCATCACAGTCGACCCCGCAAGACCCGCTGGCGAACCTCTCCCCAGAGCGTGGCTGCGCATTGGGGATAGAGACATAGGCTCCTTCGATACCGCGCCCGGCTGGCAGACATATGCACTCAGCACTGGCCCCGGCTTCTCACCTGACGTGCGCCTGGTGCTGGAGTCTGGCACATTCTACCCAGGTGCGGGAGACCGTAGGCTGCTTGGTGTCGCCGTGTCGCAGGTCGCCATCAGCCCGGCTCCAAATCGCTTTGGGCTGATCTTTCCGCCTCTCCTGTGGCTTGTTCTGGCTGCTCTCACGCCCCTTCTGGGCTTTGGATATGGATACTCGTTAAGTAGACGTGCGACATCGAAGCGACTCCTGCATATTCTGTCTGCCTCAGCGCTGCTTCCACTCGCTGTAAATCTGGTCATCGTCCCGGCTCTTGGGCTGCCGGTCTACGCATGGCTCTTGGGCTTGGCAACCGTGGGCTACCTATTGCTGGTGGCGTGCCGACTTGTGCAAGGGCAGTCGCCTGACGTTGGGCGTTTGCGTCGACTCATGCAGAGCCGCTGGGAGCTTCCCATTGTTGGCGGTTTGACGGGGCTGCTGGCTATCGGGGCCACATGGCCGCTGGCCGCCAGGCTTGGCGATTCGCTTCCAGGCTGGCCCGCAGACAACTTTGCCTTTCTCTACAAGCTTTGGTGGTTCCGCACAGCGCTACTTGAGCAACATGTCTCGCCGTTCTTCGACCCTGGTAGTTATGCACCCTTTGGCTTCAACCTCGGACAAGGCGAGCCCACACTGGCGAATACCTTGCCCGGTGTGCTCATTGGTGCTGTAACAAGTGACGTTGTGGCGTACAACTTACTCGCACTAGGTTCCTTCGCCGTGTCCGGCATTGGTGCCTACTTGCTGGTAAAGGAACTTACGGGGAGTAGGCTAGCGGCGCTTGTATCGGCGCTGGCCTTCGCGTTCTGCCCTTACCGCATGTCGCAGTTTGCCGGGCACTTGCAACTCCTGGGGACGGGTTGGATTGCCCTTTCCTTCTACTTCCTGGAGAGGCTGCTCAAGAATGGCAAGGCTCGTGATGGGGTGTATCTTGGGCTGTCGTTCGGCATGACCGCCCTTTCGGCCTGGTACTATGCCTACATGGTTGGGCTGGCGCTGGGGTTATACCTGGTGCTCCGGCTTCTGCTCGGCAAACTGGGATCAAGCGTCCGCGGTCTGGCCGTCGGGCTGGCTGCCGGTGCGGCAATCTTCCTGGTGCTTGCGAGTCCGGTCGCCATCCCGTCGCTGCAACTGTGGGCGCAAGGCGGGTTGACGCACAGCGCCAAGGCTGCAGACGAGCACTCTGCGACCCCGGCGGACTACCTGGTGCTGAACCCGCTCCAGCCCGTGTGGGGAGAGCCCGGTATGCGTGCACACGCCGAGCAAAACGTGATCGAGAGTGCGCTCTACATAGGCATTCCGCTAGCTGCCATCATTATCGCCGGCTGGCTAGTGTTACGGAGGCGCACCGATAAACCAGAACGACGGCTTTGGGTTGCCTGGCTCGCCCTCGGACTGGTAGCTTTCGTGTTGTCGCTCGGACTCACTTTGCACGACGCCAATGGGCAGGTGAGATTGGGTCATAACGGCGCGATACCGCTTCCGGGGCAACTGCTTTACGATTGGCTGCCCCTCTATTCTTCAATGCGGGCCTTCGCGAGGTTCGGCGTGATCGTGGCGCTGGCAGCGGTCGTTCTACTTGGCCTGATCTGGGCTGCGCTGCTGAAAAATGGGCCGCGCCTCGTCCGTCGCAACCCCGGAGTGGCTACAATTGTGCTGGCACTCCTGGTAATGGCCGATTTCTGGACCGGGCCATACGCCTGGGGCACCAGCCGGGTCGAACCGACCGAGACGGCACGCTTCCTGGCTCAACAACCCGCGGGCACAGTGATGCAAATGCCGCTGGATAGCTCGCAATCGGGCCCCGCGCTCTACCGGAGGGTGCAGACCGGCAAACCTGTGGCTTATGGCTACGAAACGTTTGAGCCCCCAGCCTGGCACGCCGAAAGAGAAGCCCTCCAGGCATTCCCTGACGAGGCGGCCTTTGGTGTCATGCGCGGTTGGGACGTGCGGTACGTGGTGGTCAGCGGCAAGCCGTATGGTGCCGACTGGCAAGGGCAACTCGACTACCTGAAGTCTCTTCCTGAACTGCATTTCCTGGCATCCTTCGAGGACCGCAGCGTCTGGCAGGTGGACCCACAGGTGCTTGACGCCCGCCCCGACATGGGCGAGTATGCCATGCCCGACCGGAGCGCCGTGTTCGAGTTGGTGCCCTAATGAGTCAGGCGGCCAAGTGAGGGACAGCCGACCCCGAAAGTTAGAACAAAGGGCCAATTTCTGGTAATATGCAGGTATGGGGAGAAGTTCTGTAATTCCACCTCGTGATAGGGCGCCGGGCTTCCAGGAGCGCCTGAGTGCTCTGCCCGGCACGCCCGGTGTTTACATAATGCACAATCGCGCCGACCAGATCATCTACGTCGGAAAAGCAGTGGCGCTGAAGAACCGCGTGCGCTCCTATTTTGGCTCGCTGAAGGGGCAGGCACCCAAGGTCATGCGCATGGTGGACGAGGTGTACGACTTCGA
>JAXDKH010000287.1:0-10723 GCA_034667185.1 Chloroflexia bacterium
GCGAACAAGGTAATAGAACGTGAAGAGTGACGAGTGATAGACGAAAACGCAAAGACGCAAAGTGCGCAAAGAACCCGCAAAGGTTAGGGTTGTTTTGGATGCATGGCACGCGTCCGTCACTCGTCACTCCCCAAGCACCACATTCAAGGAGGCTAACTGATGGCAACAACGATGCAAAATGAGGCACAGGGCACGAACACCGGGCACAAGTGGGTCTACCTGTTCCACGAGGGGAATGCCAAGATGCGGGATCTGCTGGGTGGCAAAGGCGCTGGCCTCTCCGAAATGACCAACGCGGGCCTGCCGGTGCCCCCTGGCTTTACCATAACTACTGAGGCGTGCCGCGCATACCTGGCAGGAGGCAAGAAGTTTCCTGAGGGCATGTGGGAGCAGGCGCTTGAGGCGTTGCACACGGTGGAAGGCGAGACCGGCAAGCGGCTGGGCGACCCTGCGAACCCGCTGCTGGTGTCGGTGCGCTCCGGTGCCAAGTTCTCCATGCCCGGCATGATGGATACGGTGCTCAACCTGGGCCTCAGCCCCGAGACGCTGCAAGGGCTGGTGAAGCTCACCGGCAACGAGCGCTTCGCGCACGACGCTTACCGCCGCTTCATCCAGCTTTTCGGGCGCATCGTCATGGGCGTTGAAGCCCACCACTTTGACGAGTTGCTGGATGGCATGAAGGAGCAGCGCGGCGTCAAACTGGACACGGAGCTTACCGCCGAGGACCTGCGCGAGCTTGTGGAGCAGTTCAAACAGGCGGTGCAGCGCGAGGCGGGCCGCCCCTTCCCCGACGACCCGCACGAGCAGTTGAGGCTGGCAATCGAGGCCGTGTTCGGCTCCTGGAACTCGCCCCGCGCCTTCGCCTACCGCAACGCGCAGGATATCCCCCACGACCTGGGCACGGCCGTGAACGTGGTGATGATGGTGTTTGGCAACATGGGCGAGGACTCCGGCACCGGCGTGGCCTTCACCCGCAACCCCTCGACGGGCGAGTCGAAGCTGTACGGCGAGTTCCTGGTGAACGCGCAGGGCGAGGACGTGGTGGCAGGTATCCGCACCCCGCAGAAGATCGCCCAGCTAGAGCAGGACATGCCGGAGGTATACAATCAGTTTGTGGAGATAGGCCAGCGGCTCGAGAAGCACTACCGCGACATGCAGGACCTGGAGTTCACGGTGGAGCGCGGCAAGCTCTACATGCTCCAGACCCGCTCCGGCAAGAGGACTGCTGCCGCCGCTGTCAAGATCGCGGTGGACATGGTGAGCGAGGGGCTGATCAGCCGGGAAGAGGCGATCCAGCGAGTGGAGCCTGACCACGTGGTGCAGTTGCTCCTTGGCGGCTACGACCAGTTCGACAAGGAGCGCGCCATCAAGGAAGGCAAACTGTTGGCCGTGGGCCTCAACGCCGCGCCGGGTGCCGCGGTGGGCCAGGCAATATTCACGGCAGACAAGGCCGCGGAGCTTGGTAAGGCCGGTGTGCCGGTAGTGCTGGTGCGCGAGGAGACCAACCCCGAGGACGTGCACGGCATGATCGCGGCGAAGGGCGTGCTCACGGCTCGTGGTGGGGCTACTTCCCATGCAGCGGTGGTGGCGCGGCAGTTTGGTAAGGTGTGCGTGGCGGGTGCCGAGAACGGCGGCCTGCACGTGGACGACCAAGCCGGCTTCTTCACCGCTAACGGCCAGACGGTGCGAGAGGGCGAGATTATCTCCATCGACGGCACTACGGGCGAGGTATTCCTGGGAGCCATAGCCCTCATCGAACCGAATTACGAGGAAGAGCACGATCTGGTGAAGCTCCTCAGCTGGGCCGACGACGCTCGCAAGCTGGGCGTGTGGGCCAACGCCGACTATCCGCGTGACGCTCAGAAGGCGGTAGCTTTCGGGGCCGAGGGTATTGGCCTGTGCCGCACCGAGCACATGTTCTTCGAGGAAGTGCGTCTGCCGGTGGTGCGCCAGATGATCTTGTCGGCAGCGGAGGCCACGAGGCTGGAAGATGCCGTTGCGACAGCGCAGACCGAACTCAACAAGGCGGACGAGGACAAGCGAGGCGCTGCTGAAGAGGCGTTGCACAAGGCCCAGCAAGCCGCCCAGGACTCGCGGGCCGTGCACGACTACAGGGACGCACTCGACCAGTTGGGCGTGATACAGCAGGGCGACTTCTACGGCATCCTCAAGGCGATGGAGGGTAAGCCCACGGTCATCCGTCTCCTTGACCCGCCCCTGCACGAGTTCCTCCCCTCCTATGAGGACCTGCTGGTGCAGACCACCGAAATGCGCGTGCGTGGCGAGACCGACAGCGAGGAGTACAAGCAGAAGGAGCACTTGCTTGGCATAGTGGGCCAGATGCGCGAGCAGAACCCGATGCTCGGCCTGCGCGGCTGCCGCCTGGGTATCCTCTACCCTGCCATCAATGAGATGCAGGTGCGGGCTATCCTACAGGCGTCGTTGCAACTGCTGAACGAAGGCCTGGAGTCCCACCCTGAGATCATGATCCCTCTAGTGGGCCACGTGAACGAGCTAAAGGTAGTGCGCGACCTGCTGGAGAAGGTAGCCAGGGATGTAGTCGGGCAAGCCGGGCGGGAGGTGCCCTACAAATTCGGGACAATGATCGAGGTGCCCCGCGCGGCCCTAACTGCCGGGCAGATCGCAGAGTATGCCGAGTTCTTCTCCTTCGGCACCAACGACCTGACGCAGACCACCTACGGCTACTCCCGCGACGATGCCGAGGGCAAGTTCCTGTTGCAGTACGTCGAGCGCGAAGTCCTGCCGGAAAACCCCTTCCAGGTGCTCGACCGCCAGGGCGTGGGCCGTCTGGTCAAGATAGCCGTGGAAGAGGGCCGTAAGACCCGTCCCGACCTCAAGGTAGGCATATGCGGCGAGCACGGCGGCGACCCCTCCTCCATCCAGTTCTGCCACGAAGCCGGCCTCAACTACGTCAGTTGCAGCCCCTATCGCGTACCAGTCGCCCGCCTCGCCGCAGCCCAGGCCGCCCTCACCGCAGGGGCAGAGAAGGACAAATAACCAACCATAGAGACGAAAACGCAAAGGCGCAAAGACGCAAAGAACGCGCAAAGATAAGGATTGAGGGTTTTGGCGTGGGCAACCAGCAGAATGAGTATCCAACTGAATTAGCGGCGGAGGTTAACAGGCTGTCGCATGACGTGATTGGGGCTGCTCTGGAGGTGCATCGCGTACTTGGGCCGGGGTTCCTGGAGTCGGTGTATGAGGAAGCGCTCTGTGCAGAACTGGAACTGCGAAGGATTCCATTTGTGCGCCAAGCACCTTTACCTATCTGGTACAAAGGGCGCGTAGTAGGTGAAGGCAGGATGGACCTGCTTGTGGGTGACTGCCTCGTAGTAGAGTTGAAAGCGGTCGAGGTACTGGCCCCGATTCACTCAGTGCAGTTACTCACATACCTCAGAGCAACAGGCCACAAGCTCGGCCTGCTCATCAACTTCAACGTCGCCGTTCTAAAACATGGCATAAAACGTGTAGTGCTCTCACACGCACAGAACCAAAACAATCCATAATCTTTGCGCGTTCTTTGCGTCTTTGCGCCTTTGCGTTTTCGTCTAATAATCATCTCGAGGAAGAGAACTATGCCTGACTGGGAGAAGGACCCACATCACATACGGGAGAGGTTGGAGGAGGAGGAGTACGCGCGGTTGTCGCCGTTGGCGGCGAAGTCGCGGGAGGCCACCCGGCCGCTGCCGGAGGAGCCTTCCCCCACGCGTACCGCTTTCATGCGCGACCGAGACCGCGTGATCCACTCCAAGGCGTTCCGCCGTCTTAAGCACAAGACGCAGGTCTTCATCGGCCCCATCAACGATCACTATCGCACCCGCCTCACCCACACAGTCGAGATGTCGCAGATCGCCCGCACGATAGCCCGTGCTCTCCGTATGAACGAGGACGCTACCGAGGCCATAGCGCTGGCCCACGACCTGGGGCACACCCCCTTCGGCCATGCCGGGGAGGACGCCCTGCGCGAAATCTACGACCACGGCTTCAAGCACAACTACCAATCGCTGCGTATAGTGGACTACCTGGCGCGTGATGGACAGGGTCTCAACCTCACCAACGAGGTGCGAGAGGCGCTGGTCACTTCTACCCCCGTGGAGGAAGGACTATCCTCGGAGGGCCTGGGTCATGGCTCGATAGAGTCGAAGATCGTCAAGCTAGCGGACACAATAGCCTACATCAACCACGACACGGACGACGCCATACGCGCCAGGATCATCAAGAGCAGCGACGTACCGGACGACGTGTGCAAAGTACTGGGCAACACCAACGCGGAGCGCATCAACAAGCTGGTTGAAGACATCATTGAGCAGAACTACACTATAGCCTACCCTGAAGGCGAGCTTGCCACGCAAGACAGGTGTAGCGTGGAGCTAAAGGTCAGCCCCCGAGTGGAGCACGCGGCCAATACGCTGAAGCAGTTCCTCTACGAGCGCGTATACATCGGCTCCGATGCGAAGGCCGAGGTCAGCAAGGTGGACCACCTGATAGCCTCGCTGTTCAGCTACTTCTGCGACCACATCGAGGAGCTACCCCCTGAAATCCGCAACAACCCCCGAGGCGAGACCAACGAGCGCATGGTGGTAGACTACATAGCCGGCATGACCGACCGCTTCGCCATCTCCACCTTCGAGCGCATCTTCGTGCCCAGGTCATGGAATTCGTGATGGGTTAAGACGGAAACGCAAAGACGCAGAGACGCAAAGGACGCGCAAAGATTAGGATTGTTGTGTCATAAGCAAAAGGAGCAGGGTACGACACAGGTACCTTGCTCCTTTTGCTATTCTCTTAAACCCTTGATTCTCTTTGCGCGTCCTTTGCGTCTTTGCGTCTTTGCGTTTCCGTATCTTAAACTCCACAGCCGCAAGTCAGCACTTCTTCCACCTGCGTGCCTTTGACTTGGTAGACGGAGTGCCAGTCGCCTTCATAGTAGAAGCCGTGGGTGACTATGTCCATGACTTTGTCGTTGTTGAGGTCGAGCACGGCGGAGATGGAGTGCGCGGAAGGAGCTATGAACTCCTTATCCTCGGTGTAGACTTCGCCCTCGATGGGGATCGTCTGCACCTTGCCGTTGACCACCTTGCGCATGAAGACGATTGAATAGTCACCCGCAGCCGCGTTGGGGGTTATAGCAAGGCCCTCATATTGCGCGGCGTAGTTGGTGGCGCTCACCAGCACTTCCGGCGAGCCGTCACCCTCAAGGTCGATGCGGATTACCTGCGAGACCTTAACCTTGGGGTTCGCAAGGCCCATGCGCTTCAGTTCGTCGCCCACCGCCTTGATGTATACCTGCTGGTTGGTGCTCTCGATGCGGGGCACCCTCGGCACGGCCGCCCAATTGCCCCCCATCCCAAAGACCTCGTACTTGCTGGTGCGCTTGGGCGAGACCTGCAACTCGTACGTGTCCTCGCATGGCACTCCGAGAGACTCCGACTTTGTGCCAGTAGACACGCCCAGGAAACCCGCCAGGCTGTACATGCGGTACTTGATGCCCCCTTTCACGTTGGCAGCCATTTTGTCGGCGGTCACCCACTGACCACCTTGCGAACCGCCGAGTATGCAGGAGCTACCGGCAAAGTTCACCAGGGGCACAATGGGTGCCGGGGCATCAGCAGGTGCGGCTTGCGAGCTTGCGCTGCTGGCACCCACTATAGCGAGCAACGCGATAAAGGGCGCGATAATACGGCCGAGGTTCATTAGGCTCTCTCCTTCTGTGGTAATAAGATTGCACCTTGATTATACAAACTAACGGCTCGAATACAACTATCTCAGCACAGGTTCCTGATGTCATTCGATACGCTCAGTGGTGCATCTTGCAAGCGATCTGGGAATAGTGGGATCAGGAGAGGAATTGTCATTCCGAACGCAGTGAGGAATCAGGTGGGCGTCGTACTCTGTTGCAATTTAGAGACGGGGGCGCCAAGGCCACACCCGTGCTCTAATACAGCTTCTATCCGACCCACCTGATTCCTCACTGCGTTCGGAATGACAATACAGGGCTTAGTCCTATTATCGGAATATGCTTGCAAGAGACCTCGCTCCGGGTGACAGCAGCGAGCAGGGTTCTGTGGTTCGACGCACAACAAACCGCAACGCTGCCAGTACGTGGATGCATTGCATCCACTATTTCCACAAACGAGCATCCTTATACAACCTACGAATACATCCACGATAGCAGGATGCGTCTTGGTTGCATGCGGTTGCAGAGCGCATCCACAACATAGCAACACTAGATATAGGGCAAAGTTAGACCAAATGGTGCCATATTTTGCGTAAATCTTCCTACAACAACGTTCTTTGTGGAAAACTCGCCTAAACTGCCGACTCAGATTTCCACATTACGGAGTTATACTAGCGTGTAATCGCTGTGCTCGCACCAACGCGGCAAAGTACCGTGATACACCTCTTACGACCCCTCGGCCTACCGACCAGCTGTAGCATACACCGCCCCAGGCACCCACGATATGACGCTGCATGGATAATGACGTTATAGCCGAGATTAAGTCCCGCATCGACATCGAAGATGTCGTGGGTGAGAAGGTGCGCCTCAGCCGGGCCGGGCGCAACCTCAAAGGTCTATGCCCCTTCCACGGCGAGAAGACCCCCTCCTTCGTGGTCTACCCCAAGGACGGCTCCTTCCACTGCTTTGGCTGCGGGCAGAACGGCGACATCTTCGGCTTCCTGATGAAGACCGAGGGCCTCGATTTTCGCGGCGCGCTGGAGAAGTTGGCCCGCAAGGCCGGGGTTGAGCTAAAGCCGCGCAACGAGCAAGCAGCCCACGAGGACCGCCAGCGCGAGCGTCTCAAGGAAGCCTGCGCCGCCGCCGCCCTCTTCTACCACAACTTGCTGCGCCAGCATGCCGGGGCCGCACACGCCAGGGCCTATGCCGAGAAGCGCGGCCTCACCACCGCCACCTGGGAGCTTTTCCAGATCGGGTACGCGCCGGAGTCGTGGGATATCCTGCTCAACCACCTGACCTCCAAGGGGTACACGGTGCAGGAGTGCGTGGACGCGGGCCTGGTGGCCGAGCGCGAGGAAGGTGGGGCATACGACCGCTTCCGCAACCGCCTGCTCTTCCCCATACGCGACCACAAAGGCGCGGTGGTGGGCTTCGGCGGGCGTGCGCTTGGTGACACTACACCGAAGTACCTCAACTCGCCCCAGTCGGCGGTGTTCGACAAGAGCCAGATACTGTTCGGCCTTGACCTAGCGCGCCCCAACATCCAGCGCAACGGACAGGTGGTCATAGTAGAGGGCTACATGGACGTGGTGGTCGCGCACCAGGCGGGGCAGACCAACGTGGTGGGCACAATCGGCACGGCCCTCACGGACGCGCATGCCGAGCTACTCAAGCGCATCGCCAAGAAGGTGATACTCTGCCTCGACCCCGACACGGCGGGCGACATGGCGGCCCTCAAAGGCTCCGAGGTATTGCAGGAGCACGCCGAAAAGATCAGCATCCCGGTACGCGGCGAGCGCGGGCTCATGGGCGTAGAGAGGCGGTCGCAGCTAGAAATCCGCGTCATGCAGTTGCCGAGGGGCATCGACCCGGACGAGTTGCTGCTTGCTGAGGGTGGACCGGCACGCTGGGAGCAGCTGCGCGAGGGTGCCCTGCCCCTGGTGGACCATGTAATCGGCGTGGTGGCGGCCAGGCACGACCTGAACAGCGCGCACGGCAAGAGCGAGGCTGTGTCCGAGATGGCTCTCTACGTCCGCGAGATCGGCGACCCGGTGCAGCGCGCCCACTACATGCAGCGCGTGGCCTCGGTGCTACGGGTGCCGGAAGACGCGGTACGGGAGGCAATCGGCAGGGCCACCCCGCAGAAGCGCGAGACCCGCAAATCCAGGGAGGAAGCACGCACCGCCGAGCAGTCGCCCGTACAGACGCCGAAGTCGTCCGGCAGCCTACCTACAACGGTGGACATGGTCACCTCGGCGGAGGAGCACCTGTTGAGCCTAGTGCTCAAGTACCCCCAGGTGACCTGGATGGCGGGCGCACCCGTGCCGGAGGACTTCATGCGGCTGGAGAACCGCCTCATCTTCGAGACGGTCGCCAGGGTAGCCGCGGAGAGCGACAAGAGCACGGCTGTGACCGAAGAGATACGCACCGCCGCACGCCAGGCACTCGATGAGGCCCTTGGGCCCCACTTTGACCGCATATCGGTACGCGACGAGCCGGAGCTATTCCGCTTCGCCCTGCCCTACGAGCTTGAAACGAGGCTCAAGCGGCTGCGCCAGCACAACGACCGGATGTGGCTGCACCAGTGCCAGGTGATGCTACAGGAGGCCCAGGAGACCGACGATAAAGACACCATAGGCAAGCTCCTCCCCCTCCTGACCGCGTCCCTGTCCCGCTTCCGTCACTACCAGCCGAAGCCGAGCACCGTCTTTCGGGACAGTAGGGACTGATCCTACGTAACCAACAAAATTGACGAAACCGCAAAGACGCAAAGGACGCAAAGAACGCGCAAAGAGGATGATGGTATGGAGGTACAAAGGGGTGCAGGGTGCTCCCTGCCGGGGGTTCGGGGGTGTCCCCCGGTTTCCTCTTCTTCCCACCCTTTATTGGTTTTCAAAGGTAGTAAAGGAAGGTAGTAAAGGGACGTGGCCGAGTGGAAGAAGTCACTAGCGAACAGCTAAATCTGGGGAGGTGAATCAGCGGCAAACAGTAGTACGGCTCTCACCATGCACGCGGGCGCAATACGCGAGTGAGGGCACATTTTACGCTCCGGCACATGGGAAGCGACATAATCCCAGCCGGGACAATAGAGAGTTCGAGCGAAGTGTAGAGAGTGTAGTCTGAGTTTTCGAGGACGTAGGAGAGGAAGGCAAGATATGCTGCAAGCCCACAGCCTGGACGACGAGTTCGAGCCGGTTTCATCGATGCAAACGACCTACCGCAAAGGCAAGCCCACCCACCTCCAGATGGTGCCGATGGACGAGCCTGAGATCGCGGAGGCCGACCTGCATCTAGCCATCGTACCGGCCATCGACGACTCCGTTGACACCGTAGATATGCCCGGCATTGGCCTCCCAGGTCTGCCGGGGCTGCCCGGTATGCCTGGCATAAGCATCACGGACGACGATGCCGACGTGCTGGAGCCGGAGGTCACGCAGGAGCAGATTGATACCCTGCTCGACCTTGAAGGCGTGAGCACCGACGACCCGGTGCGCATGTACCTGCGCGAGATCGGACGGGTATCGCTGCTCAGCGCCGACGCCGAGGTGTCCCTTGCCAAGCGCATCGAGAAGGGCGAGGCGCTACGCACCAAGGTCACCGAGATCGAGGAGCGCTACGGCTTCACCCCTCCCGGCGAGGTCATCTGCCTGGAGATCTACGAGGGGCTGATCGCCCGCTGGCCCGCCCTGGAAGCCCTGTACAAGGGGCATTACGAGACCAAGCAGCTACCCGAGTCGCGCCGCGAAGTGTTGCAGGCTATAACCCCGGTGGAGAGCCTCGACCCCAACCTGCTGCGTAAGGTCGGCCTGCGCGACGGCAAGGCACCTGAGAAACTGGCCGACGAGGTGCGCACCATCCTGCTCACCACCGCCATGCTGCCCGACCTCCTGCAAGAGACCTTCGATATGGGCCAGTGGCCCGATGGCGAAGAGCTTGCCTTGATCCTGCTCGACTGCGCCGACACTCTGGACAAGCATTGGAACACCGTGCTGGAAGACGCCAAGGCCGCCCGCGCCCACCTGGCCGAGGCCAACCTGCGCCTGGTCGTGAGCGTCGCCAAGAAGTACGCGGGCCGGGGCATGACACTGCTCGACCTGGTGCAGGAAGGCAATATCGGCCTCCTCAAAGCGGTGGAGAAGTTCCGTTACAGCAAGGGCTACAAGTTCTCGACGTACGCCACCTGGTGGATCCGCCAGGCCATCACCCGCGCAATTGCCGACCAGGCCCGCACGATCCGCATCCCGGTGCACATGGTCGAGACGATCAACCGCGTGCTCAAGACCTCCCGTCGCTTGATGCAGGAGTTGAGCCGCGAGCCTTCGCCGGAGGAGCTTGGCAAGGCGGTGGGCATGCCCGCCGACCGCGTGCGCGAGATACTGCGCATCAGCCAGGAGCCTATCTCACTGGAGACGCCCATCGGTGAGGAAGAGGACAGCCACCTGGGCGATTTCATCGAGGACCACAAGGCGATAGCCCCCGCGGACGCCGCCACCCACAACATGCTCAAGGCGCAGATAGTAACCGTGCTAGGCTCACTCACCAAGCGGGAGCGCAAGGTGCTACAGCTACGCTTCGGCCTGGAGGATGGCAGGAGCCGCACGCTGGAAGAAGTGGGCCGCGAGTTCGGCGTCACCCGCGAGCGCATCCGCCAGATCGAGACCAAGGCACTAAGGAAGCTGCGCCACCCCGCCCGGTCCAAGAAGCTGCGGGACTATATGGAGTACGAAGGAGACGGAACCGCCAAGACGCCAAGTACGCCAAGAACCCGCCAAGTTAATAGAGGTTTAGAGAGTACAAAAAGGACCAGGGTACGTTATCATGTACCCTGGTCCTTTTGCTTAGAACACCATTCTTAATCTTGGCGTAGTTCTTGGCGTACTTGGCGTCTTGGCGGTTCCGTCTCCCTGCTCTACCGTGTTCCCCTACTGAAGACCCTCCACTTGCCGTCTTTGTAGTGCAGTATCACCCTTTGCGAGTCAGCGGCCCCGCTTTCATGTCCCACCGCCCAGCCTTCCTCCGGAGAGA
>JAXDKH010000288.1:0-3283 GCA_034667185.1 Chloroflexia bacterium
GGCCAAGCCCCCCGGTATGGACGGTTGGACGAGAGGGCATCCCACACGTCTACCACGGCGAAGATGCGTGCCGAGAGAGGTATCTGCTCCCCTTTGAGGCCACGAGGGTAGCCGGTGCCGTCCCACTTCTCATGGTGGCAATACGGTACGTCTAATGCCGGGCGCAGGAAGTCTATGGGTGACAATAGTTCGTGGGCGTAGACCGGGTGGCGCTTCATAATCACCCATTCTTCGTCGGTAAGCGGTCCCGGCTTGAGCAGAATAGAATCGGGAATGCCCATCTTGCCGATGTCGTGCAGGAGCGCCCCGCGCCGCAAGTGCACGAGAGCATTTTCACGCACGCCGAGTGCACGAGCCAGCCGCACCGCCATCTCCGTTACACGCTGGGTGTGACCCTCCGTTTCCTTGTCGCGTAGATCGAGTGCGCCGGACCAGCCTTCAAGCGTCCTGTCGTACGCCAGGCCAAGCTCTATGTTGGAGCGTTGCAGGTCATCAAAGAGCGCCGCGTTGTCCACCGCGATAGCGGCCTGACCCGCCAGCCCTTCCAGGTAGTTCACCCACTCCTTGTCGGGGTCCAGCATAGACCGGTGGAACACCCTGAGCACGCCGAGCACCTTGCCCTTGGCAACCAGGGGCACGCACATGAGGCTGACGAAACCCTCAGTTGTTACAAGGGGCGCACACGCGGAATCGGCGGCTGTCCGCAGGTCGGGTACGTACACGCTACGCCGGGTTAGCGCGGCCTTCCCGGCGAACGGTTCGCCAATACGCACTCTGGTTTGCTTTGCAGCGCCTGTACGATACCCACGACTGGCGGCGTACTCAAGCATGAGCGAATTTGGGTCGAGCAACAGCATGTCAGCAGCGTCCACCTTCAGCTGGCCGAGCACTTTGTCCAGGATGATCTGGAACGTGACGCGGGAGTCGTGGCTGGAACTGATCGCCACGTCAATCGACTGTAGAGCCTGCACAAAATCGAGGCGGCGTTGCGAGTCGGTGAAGAGGCGTGCGTTGACAATAGCCTGGGTCGCCTGGTCCGCGATGCCGTGCATGAGGACCAGCGCGTCCTGGGTCAGCTTCTGCGGCTCGCTCACGCTGAAGGCAGTTAGCAGGCCGACGAGCTGGCCATCGCGCAACATGCTGGACGTGGCGCAGGTGCGTATGCCAAGCTCTATGTAAGGCTCGAACTCAGGCACGCCTTGGAAACGCCTCACGTCCTCGACCAGCATGGAGGGGCCTGACCGGCTCGCATACTGGTGGTAGACCGACATGGGGATCTCCATGCTCTTGCTGGAGCGCTCCGCCGGAAGCCCCACTTCACATTTCACCACCAACACCTGCCGCTTCTCGTCGAGCAGGGCCACGCTGGCCCCCTCCGTGCCGAGGGCGCTTGCAAGCTCCTCACACAGCGCTTGCAAGAGGGCGTCAAGGTCCAGTTGCGCGTTCAGGCGTGCGGCCACCCGCGAAAGAGCAACCACCCGCTCCGCTTCACGCTTGATCCTGGCTTCGTTTTCCACCCGTTCCGTGAAGTCGCGGTTGATGCTCAGGATGGCCCGTCGACCCATGTAGTCCACTACAGAGGCGCTGATATCGACGTGCATCATCGAGCCGTCTTTGCGGCGCTGGCGGGTCTCGAAGCGGTAGTCGAAGCCCTGCTCCAGCACCTGCCGTACCCGCTGCTTCCCTGCCTCCACGTCCACGGCTATCTGCTCGAGGGAGTGGCCTACGAAGTCCTCTCTAGTGAATCCGTACATCTCGCAGGCCTGCACGTTGGCGTCAAGAACGATCTCTCCGTCGGGGTCGAAGATCAGGATGGCATCGTGAGCGTTCTCGAACAGGCTGCGGTAATAGCGCTCCGAGCGTTTGAGGGCCTGTTCTGTTAGCAGCCGCTCTGTGATGTCGCGGAAAGTTACCACGCTGCCCACCGGCAGGTCGCGCTTGCGATTGGGCGCGCTGAGGTATTCGACCGGGAAGGTGGTGCCGTCCTTGCGGCGGAAGTAAGTGGAGGGCGTGCTACCTTTGCGCTTACCCGGAGTTGTTTCGACGGCAGCGGCACCCTCAGGACCAGGGACTTCGGTATCGAGGTCGAAAGTATGGCCCTCAGCCAGTAGCGTAGAGTAGGGCACGCCTACCACGTCTTTCTCGGTATACCCCAACATGCGTAGGGCGGAGGGATTGGCGAAAGTGATGTTGTTGTGGGTATCCAGGCCGTAGATACCCTCGCCCGCCGCATCGAGGATGGATTGGGTGCTCTGGCGCTCGGTCTCGTTGATGTGCCAGTTGACCACGCACACTATGCTCAACCCCGTGATGAACACGGCATGGATGGCCGCCCACGTCCAGGGTTCGGCCCAGGCTGCCGAGTGGCTATAGACCGAGTGGGGCGTGATAACACCCACCAGGGCGTGCTCGAAAAAGACGAAGCCGATTGCCAGTAGGAACGGCAGCCAGTCCTGGTAGAGGGCTATCAGGCTCACCATGACGAAGAAGTGGAAGTGCATCTCCGTCAGGCCGTTCGAGAAATTGACCAGCAAGGAAGAGGCCGTAAGCATAGCCAGGCTGGCAGCGCCGGAGCGCATACCCCGCTTCCAGGTAGACTCACGCGCTATCAGGCCCAGGAAGCCAATGAGGAAGGTACCGAAGAGGACTTGCTTGATGTCGGTGCCCATGACCAGCCCGAACGCGAACACAAAAACAAGGTGCAGCCATAGGAGCACCATAATGGCACGGTGCCGCCGCTGCCAGGAGTGCTCGGCCAGCATGCCGCCTTCGGGTAGCAGCCGCCTGGCATGGCTAACAAGATTATATATAGGCTTGTTGGATAGCGCGCCGGGCACCCTGTGAGGGTGGGTGCTCAAGCCGCGGGCCAAAAATGAACGACTCATTTCCTACCTATTGGAAATAGCGCCAAGAACGGGACCATTGAAGCGCGCATAGCAAATTTGCTATGCGCCCGATGCAAGCAGCGTAGGGAAAAGAATCGCACAATCTCGCTGTTCCGCACCTCCTCCACTATACGCCAATCTTGGTTCAGAATATGAGACACAAATGGGCTAATCTGTAGCAGACCATGGTCCTATGGCCGCGAAACAAGAGGGGCATAGCAAACTGGAGATAAAAGATAGCCAGAGGGGACAATCAAATAGGGACAGTCTTAGCAGCGTCTTTACACTACACTCTATCGTTTTCCAGGGACTATTTGCAAAGTGTAGGAGGCAAGGGACGAAAGCCCCGCCCTGTCATCCTGAGCGTAGCGAAGGATCAGGTGGGTAGATAAAAGTCC
>JAXDKH010000289.1:0-18729 GCA_034667185.1 Chloroflexia bacterium
AGGCATAGTGTTCTAGAACGTGATAGGTCCGTAAATGCCACCCTTGCGCTTGACGGATTATGTGGCGCTAAAGTATAATTCGCTAACATCGGGGTGTAGCGCAGCCCGGTAGCGCACATCGTTTGGGACGATGGGGCCACAGGGTCAAATCCTGTCACCCCGACTGCAGAGACTATAGATTACGATATCAAGAGGCACAAAGAGGAGCTGGCTCAATGCCAGCTCCTCTTTGATTTCCCATTCTGAGCGTTCTGTCGGGCGATTTCTTCAGAGCTTAAGCACTACATTCGCCTTGCTCACTCAGGCATCGTGTCGGTGATGTCCTGGACCTCCAGCGTTTCATCGACGGTGCCGTCCGCGCCACGGTCTACATCCAGTTCCATCGGCTGGCCGTTGCCGGCCCACTTCAGGTAGTCGACGTACACCACGTCATTGGGATCAAGCCCCACGTCGTCGGCCCCGAAGACTTGCTCGCCCTTATCGTCGTACTTGGCGACGAGCAAGCTGTACTTGGCGCTGGCCTTGTTGTCGATGCTATCGAGGCTTAGAGTGCCCTGTTTGGTGTCGAGAGAGAGGTTTAGCGCCTCGCCTGACTCCATCTCGTATCCCTGCACCTGGAACTCGTAGTCGGCCGCTGCTGTCTCGATGCCGACCAGCATTACCGGCGTCTCTTTGCTGGTGGTGCGATACGAAAGCAGGCTACCGTCAGGGGCCACGTCGAGGACATCCACCTGTCCGGGGTCCAGCATGATGTCGCTGACCTCCAGCACGTAGCCGGGGCCGATGAAGGTTACGGTGGACTTGCTGGGTTCGGTCAGCTTGCTACCGTCGATGCTGATAGAGAAGTCCACGTTGATGGGAATGTAGTAGACCGGCTCCTCCTTGACATCCCACACGTTTACGCCGAACTTGTTGGCGTTGGACTGCGCGCCTGGGATTTCGTTGACGAACTTCCCGTCCTTGAAGCCGATGTTGTGCCCATCTGTATCGGTGATAAGCAGGTCGGCGTTGCCATCGAGCCAGACTTCGTTGAACGCCGAGGTATCACCCTGCGCTCCGAGGCCGGGCGGTCGGCTGCCACTGCCACCCTCACAGAAGGGGCATTGCTGCTTGGCGAGGCGCGGTTCTATCGCGGCCAGCTCCAGAGTGAGGCTCTGGGCGTCGCCTTCGTAGTCGTCGGCGGGCTCGGCGGGGTTGGTCGAGCCTGAGTAGCGCCAGGTGTCGGCCTTGGTATCGACTTCGATAGCGCGGGCGGCCCCAGGGTAGTTGTTGTCGTAGATCATGATCCAGTAGACGCCGTTGCCGCGGTCTTCGACGGCGTAGGGTGTCACCGCGTGCCCACCCGTGCGGTCCCGCTTGTAGAAACCCACAGCGTAGGTATTGCTACCCTGTGGGCCTGCTGCGAAAGCCGTCATCAGGGTGTTGACGACACCGCTGGGCGTCTGCTCAACGACACCCTGGCGGGCGGGTTGCGTGGCCTGGGTGGTGAACCAGTAGGCGATTTCGCGCTGGAGAAGGTCGTTGCCCTCGATTTTCAGCTCGGGAACGGTTGCCACGCCGAAATCGGCCACGTTGACCTTCTTCGTGTAGAAGAGGTTGCTGAGCACAGCCATGCCCTCGCAGTGCCCGCCACTCATGCTCTGATTGATCTGTTGCATCCACTGAGTGCCGGCGGGGGTGAGGGTGCAGTCGTCGCCCTGGATGCTGGCGCACACCTGGTCGCCGAACATGCGCCGCACGTCGGCTGGGATCAGGTTGATGGTCCCAGGCTCGCCGCCGTAATTCGCGAAGTGGAAGCCATCGAAATCAGGGCGGAAGCCGAGATCGGCCACATAGGTGCCGCTTGTGTTGACGCTGCCCTCGCCCGATGCGCCAATGCCGCGTCCCTTAGACCCGTCCGGTGGTGTCGTCGCCTCGGCCTGGGGGGTAGGTACGCCCTCTGCGGTTGCTTGCCCCTCGGCGGTAGGCTCGCCCTCTGCCGTCGGCTCAGTATTGGCTGCCGGTTCGGTGGCGGCGACCGTCTCGCTACTGGTAACTGCGGTAGCCGCAGTGGTGGCGGTGGGTGCCGGATTGTTATCCCCCCCGCACGCAACCAGCAGGAACGCCAGCAGCATGACCAGGCTAAGGTTAGTAAAACGTTTACGTTTGAACACGAATATTCCTCCTCTGAAACAGGAAACAATAACGAGGCACATTGCCTCGGCGCTACCCATATGATACCGCTATTGGATCAGACTTGGCGGTTGGCGGTCGTACAGCCAGGGGAAAGCTCGTGTCAGGCGTCTTGCCGGTTGTAGAGCGATCTTCATGGATGGTTGGCAGTTGCCCGGTGGGTCTATGTAATGGATGATAGCATAGCCCAGAGCCGTTAGCAAGCCATTGCCGCTTGTGTGGAACCGCGTAGAGTGCCGCTCTCCAACTCTGGCACAGCCGTGGCCTGGAAAGTTCCCCTATGCACAGGGCGCCAAATCTGGTATGCATCTACCAACCACACTTGGCACCGCTTCAATGGAATGGCTGTTCAATTTGGCTAATCTCATGTTGCGCATGATCGCCTACAACGTAGGGCAGGGAGGTCGCCGAGACCCCACCCTCTGGTCTCGCGCCCTGCAGATGCTTGCCCCCGACTTGCTCTTTGTGCAGGAATCGCGCAACCCTGCGGACTCCTGGCTTGCGGCACTCCCAGGCACCACTGAAGAGTCCTGGCTGTGGCAGGCCGCCTCCCGGTATTGGGGCACCGGGCTGTGGGTGCGCGACGGCCGCCTTACGCCCCTACCTGTGCCCGGCGCTTACTCTGGTCGTGTGGTCGCGGCGGTAGTAGAGGGTGTTGGCTGGCCCATGATCGGGTTGTCACCGGTGGTAGCGATCAGCATTCACGCCCCCACCGCAAAGGGTAGTTCCTATATAAAGGAGGTGGGGCACATCCTCGACTATGCCAAAGACATAGCCGGTGGGCTTCCTCTTGTGCTCGGTGGGGACTTCAACGTAGCTGTGGCGCTACGCCAGCCCAACCACCCCTTGTACAATAGCCCTGGCGAACGAGCTTTGCTACTGCGCTTGCAAGAGGAGATGGGCCTGGCACCCTGTTGGCAGGCGGCTCACCCTAACGAGACGCCTGCCCGCACCCTCCGCTGGATGCGCCGCCTCGACTCGCTGCCCTATCACTGCGACGGTATATTTGTGCCTGCTGGTTGGATACCTGCGCTTCATAGCTGCGACGTGCTGGAGGACGAGCACTGGTGCGCTCTCAGCGACCACAACCCGGTCGTGGCGAGCTTTGTTCCTACCTTCTCTGATTAGGGCTCATCTCATAAACAGCTAGACCCGCAAGTTAGCACCTGAGTCGACCTTGTCATTTCGAACGCAGTGAGAAATCTCGTCCTTCAGCACACAATATCAACTTTCCTACAGCGATCCTGTACCCCTAGAAAAGGGAAGCTTCCCGGTAGGGGACGAGATTTCTCACTGCGTTCGAAATGACAAGGTCGACTCAGGTGCCCATTCCTACTAACTATGTTTTATGAGATGACTCCTAACTGCCGTGTCGGTAAGGCGGCAATCTACTGATTCCTGCCTTGACTTCCCACCGCTACTGCCATATAATAGACCTTCGCGGGGTGTAGAGCGGCTGGCAAACCTTGCCACTATTTCGCAAGAGGCCGTTCGTGCGAGCAGTCGCCGCCTCGACTCTGTCCTCACCCGGTTGTGGTGAGGCTTTTTGCTGCATTAGACGGTAAAATCAGCGGCCGTACTGTGCGCGAATCGTGCGTGGCCGCGCTTGACACTGCATAGCCGGTGTGCTATAATCATTTACTGTGCGTAATTGCGCCGCGTGTAGAAATTGAGGAGAAATAATGCCCACGATTAATCAACTAGTGCGCAGGGGCAGGACAAGCGTCTCGAAGAAGACCAAGGCTCCGGCTCTGCGTTTCAATATGAAGCCGGGGACCAGCCAGGTGCGTCGAGGCAAGGGTTCGCCCCAGAAGCGCGGCGTGTGCACACAGGTGCGTACTCAGACGCCCAAGAAGCCGAACTCGGCCCTGCGCAAGATCGCCCGCGTGCGTCTTTCTAACGGTATGGAAGTGACCGCCTATATTCCCGGCGAGGGTCACAACCTGCAGGAGCACTCGGTGGTGCTTATCCGCGGCGGCCGCGTAAAGGACCTGCCCGGCGTGCGCTATCACATCATCCGCGGCACCCTCGACTCCCAGGGGGTCAAGGACCGCAAGCGTGGCCGCTCCAAGTACGGGACCAAAAACCCGGCGAAGGCGAAGAAGAAGTAGTATGTAGCACGTAACTCGTAACTGTCGCTGGGCACGGAGCGTGCTGTAAAGATTAGCAGAGAGTCACAAGTTACACGTCACAAAGAGAGTGTATAACGCACGCCCACGGGCGTGTGGTTACCCTAAGAAGGTAGCTGCAAAGCATGGGGACCGTCCCGTGCGCCGTGTGCGATGCGAGTAAGCATCTAGTTGGCGCAAGGCGGTTCCCGTTTTTTGCGCAAGACAAATAAATCCGAAATCCGCAATTCGAAATTCCAAATGGAGGCCTGGTAAATGCCACGACGAGGTAGATACGAGAAGCACCCGACGATGCCGGACGCCAAGTTCAACAACGTGCTGGTGTCCCGATTTGTCAACAAGCTCATGGTGCGGGGCAAGAAGAGCACCGCCGAGACGATCATCTACAACACGATTGACGAGCTTGAGCGCCGCGCCAAGCGCCCTGGCCTCGAAGTGTTCGAGCAGGCTTTGCGCAACGCGACGCCCGTGATCGAAGTGAAGCCCCGCCGCGTCGGTGGTGCCACGTACCAGGTGCCCGTCGAGATCAAGGGCGACCGCCGCCAGTCGCTGGCTATCCGCTGGCTCATCGGTGCCGCCCGCAAGCGTAACGGCAAGACGATGAGCGACAAGCTCGCCGCCGAGCTGATGGATGCAGCCAACAACACCGGCGTGACCATCAAGCGCCGCGAAGACACCCACAGGATGGCTGAGGCCAACCGTGCCTTCGCGCACTACAGATACTAACGATTTGGGAAATGGGATTTCGGAATGCGGATTTGTTCAGTGTCCAGCTAAGTCCGAAATCCGAATTCCCAAATCCCAAATGGAGGAAAAATAAGTGCCCAGAGCCTTTTCTCTGGAAAAGACCAGAAACATAGGAATTATAGCGCATATAGACGCCGGTAAGACCACCACCACCGAGCGCATCCTTTACTATACGGGTCGCATCTATAAGATCGGTGAAGTACATGATGGCTCCGCTACGATGGACTGGATGGAGCAGGAGCGCGAGCGTGGTATCACCATTACCGCCGCTGCTACCACCGCGGAGTGGAAGGGCCATCGCGTCAATATCATTGATACTCCCGGCCACGTGGACTTTACGGTCGAGGTGGAGCGCTCCCTGCGCGTGCTCGATGGCGGCGTGGTCTGCTTCGATGCAGTGGCGGGTGTAGAGCCGCAGTCCGAGACGGTGTGGCGTCAGGCCGACCGCTACAGTGTGCCGCGCATCTGCTACGTAAACAAGATGGACCGCACCGGTGCCAACTTCTGGCGCACCATTGAGATGATTAAGGACCGCCTCGGTGCAACCCCCGTGCCCGTGCAGCTTCCCATTGGCGTCGAGCAGGCGTTCAAGGGCCTCATCGACCTGATCGAGAACAGGGCCTACATATATACAGACGATCTCGGCACCGTCATGGAGTCAAGCGACATTCCTGCGGACATGCAGGACGATGTGGCGGTCCAGCGTGAGAAGATGATCGAACTGATTGTGGAGAGCGACGACGAGCTGACCCTGCGCTACCTGGAGGGTGAGGAGATCACCACCGAGGAGCTGAAGGCAGCCCTGCGCCGCGCTACGCTGACCACCCGCCTCGTGCCGGTGCTCGCCGGTTCGTCGCTGAAGAACAAGGGCGTGCAGCTCTTGCTCGACGCAGTGATCGACTATCTGCCCTCGCCGCTGGACGTGCCGCCCGTGAAGGCGCAACTGCCCGGCTCCGACGACTGGATGGAGATTCCGACGGACGAGAACGCTCCCTTCTCGGCACTGGTCTTCAAGATCGTGGCCGACCCGTTTGTGGGCCGCCTTGCTTACTTCCGCGTCTACTCCGGCAGACTCTCTTCCGGCTCCTACGTGCTGAACAGCACCAAGGGCAAGAAGGAGCGCGTTGGCCGCCTGCTCCAGATGCACGCCAACCATCGCGAGGACATCCAGGAAGTGTACGCAGGCGACATCGCCGCTATCGTGGGCCTGAAGGACACCTTCACCGCCGATACGTTATGCGATCCCTCAAGCTCCGTCATACTTGAGAGCATCAAGTTCCCCGAACCGGTCATCTCCATCGCGGTGGAGCCTAAGACCAAGTCGGACCAGGACAAGATGGACAACGCCCTCATCAGGCTTGCGGAGGAAGACCCCACCTTCAAGGTGAGGACCGACCCCGACTCGGGCCAGGTGCTCATCGCGGGTATGGGCGAGCTGCACCTCGAAGTGCTGCTCGACCGCATGTTCCGCGAGTACAAGGTGGAAGCCAACCGTGGCCGCCCGCAGGTGGCTTACAAGGAGACGCTAGCCCAGCCGATCCGCGTGCGTGGTACCCACAAGCGCCAGACCGGCGGTCGCGGCCAGTACGGCGACGTGGTGGTCGAGTTCGAGCCGCAGACCCGTGGCGGTGGTTACGAGTTCGTCAACAAGATCGTGGGTGGCGCTATTCCGAAGGAGTACGTCTCCCCGGTTGACTAGGGCAGCCGCGGCAATATGGAGGCTGGCGGACGTGCAGGCTATCCCATCGTTGACCTGCGGTCTACCCTGGTGGACGGCTCGTTCCACGAAGTAGACTCGAGTGAAATGGCATTCGAAATCGCCGGCTCGCTGGCCCTGCAAGAGGCCGTCGAGCGCGGCAAGACCTCTATCCTCGAGCCTGTTATGAAGATCGAGATCACTGGCCCGGAGCAGTTCATGGGCGACATCATCGGTGACCTCAACAGCCGCGGCGGCCTCGTTGTGGGTACCGAGCAGAAAGCGGGCGGCGTGGTGATACGCGGGTTTGTGCCCCTGGCCAACCTGTTCGGCTACACTACCGACCTACGTTCGATGACCCAGGGCCGCGCTTCCTCGTCGTTCGAGTTCGATCACTACCAGGAAGTGCCTCAGTCGGTGGCTACGGAGCTTATTGCGAAGGCAAAAGCATAGCAACAATCAGGGGGCGAACCCTCAACCAGTTCGCTCCCTCTGTATGCCCGTAGGACGTACCGCGTAACACGTAACTAGTAAAGCGCTTACGTCACAGGGGCAGCGAGGCAAGAACAGTCACGCGTTACGGGTTACGTGTTACGAGTCACAACTCAGGAGCAGTAATACACATGGCTGAAAAGACCAAGATAAGGATCAGGCTCAAGGCGTTCGATCACAGGATACTCGACCAATCTGCCGCGCAGATAGTCGAGACCGCCGAGCGAACGGGAGCGCGGGTCGCAGGCCCGGTGCCGCTGCCTACGAAGATCGAGAAGTTCTCCGTGATACGCTCGCCCTTCATCGACAAGGACTCGCAGGAGCAGTTCGAGCTTCGCACACACAAGCGGCTCATCGACATCGTGGAGCCGAACCAAAAGACGATCAACGCCCTCATGAGGCTCAACCTCCCGGCGGGTGTGGACGTGGAGATTAGATAGGAATTTGGGAATTGGAATTTCGAATTGCGGATTTAGAAGAATTCCCACAAATTCGCAATTCGAAATTGCAAATCCGAAATTCGTTAGCGGGAATCTTGCCCCGGCATCTCGACGCCGCAAGAACCGCCGAGCGTAATTCGTAATATTTAATTCTTAATTGCTCGCAGGTTTCTGCCAACTAAGAATTAAGAATTCAAAATTGAGAATTGCGCCAAGCGCTGGTTGGGCAAGCGAAACTCCAGGAAAGGGAGCAAGTACCGAATATGATAAAGGCACTTATAGGTAGGAAGCTGGGCATGACCCAGGTATTTGAGACGGGGGGTATCGCCACCGGAGTGACGATTATCGAGGCCGGGCCCTGCATTGTGACGCAGGTGAAGTCGGTGGAGACCGACGGCTACCGCGGCGTGCAGCTTGGTTGGGAGACCGTTGAAGAGGACAGGCTCACCCAGCCGGAGCGCGGGCACCTGCGCAAGAAGAAGCTGCCTCTGGTCCGCCACCTGCGCGAAGTGGATGTGGACGAGGCGGGCGACGACCCCAAACTGGGCGACCGCCTGGACGTGACGCTGTTCGCCGAGGGTGAGGTTATTGACATAATCGGCACCAGCAAGGGCAAAGGTTTCGCCGGCGTGATGAAGCGACACAACTTCCGGGGCGGCAAGCGCACCCACGGCCAGTCCGACCGCCAGCGCCACCCCGGCTCCATCGGCCCCGGCTCGACCCCCGGTCGCGTCTTCAAGGGCACCCGCATGGCAGGCCGCATGGGCAACGAGCGAGTCACCGTGCAGAACCTGCGCATCGTCTCGGTCGATGCCGAGCGTAATTTGATCCTGGTCAAGGGCGCGGTGCCCGGACCCACAAACAGTATGGTAATAGTCCGCAAGGCTGTAAAGGCGAAGAAAAAGTAGTGGTCAGTGATCGGTGGTTAGTGGCGAGTATTCAGAGTGCCTCTAACCACTAACCACTAACCACTAGCCACTAACCACTTGGAGGATATAGTGCAAGCTAACGTTTACAATCTGGCGGGCGAGGTGGTCCGGAGCATCGAACTGGACGACGCGATTTTCGGCATCGAGCCTAACATGGCTGTGGTGCACCAGGCGCTCGTCCGGCAGCAGGCCAATGCCCGCCAGGGTACTCACAATACAAAGACCCGCGCCGACGTTAGGGGTGGCGGTCGCAAGCCGTGGCGGCAGAAGGGCACAGGCCGTGCTCGCCAGGGTTCTACCCGCTCGCCCCAGTGGAGGCATGGTGGCGTGGTGTTCGGCCCGCACACCCGCTCCTACGAGCAGGACATGCCCCGCAAGATGCGCCGGCTGGCAATCCGCTCGGTGCTTTCGGGAAAGGCCCGCGATGGGCAGTTGGTAATAGTGGATAGCTTCCAGGAGATCGAGCCGCGCACCCGCGTGATGTCCGACACCCTGAAGAACCTGAACATCACCGACAAGAGCAGCACCCTTATCTTCACCACGGGCGAGAGCAACCTCTTGCAGGCGGCTTCTAACCTGGCGCACGTGAAGACGTTGAGCGCCCACCTCCTCAGCGTGGTGGACATGCTCAAGCACGACTATGTGGTCCTGCCGATCTCCTCCCTGGAGGTGGTGACCTCGATCCTGGGCAACCAGGGTGGCCGCAACAAGCACGAGCTGAACGGCGGTGACGGCGTAGAGGAAGCAGAGACTCCCAGCGAGACACCTCGTGCGGGCGCTCCCACTCTGGCCTACACCACAACCGCTTCGGTGCAAGCCGAGGCCGCGATGACTGCTGACACTGCCGCTGACGCCGATACTACTGCCACCGCTGCTGCCAGCGATACGGATACCCAGAGCGCGGGCACCGCAACCGCCGACGTCGCTGCTGATGCCGGTGCTGAGGTAGAGAGCAGCGATGGGACCAGCGATGAGACCAGCAGCCTGGCCGACGTAGATGTTGCCGGTACGGCTGCCGATGCCGGCACGGGCGACACCGAGGAGGAGGCATAAGATGCCGCACATTTATGACGTACTGCGCCGCCCGATGATGACGGAGCGCAACACCTACCTGATGGAAGCGGGCCGCTACACCTTCGAGGTAGCGCCTACCGCCAACAAGATTCAAATCAAGGAAGCAGTGGAGCGCACGTTCGATGTGACAGTGCTCGAGGTAAACACGATGAACGTGCACCGCAAGCGCACCCGCGAGCGCACGCGCTTCCGTGGCTACAAGCCCGGTTTCAAGAAGGCCATCGTGACGCTGAAACCCGGCGACCGCATAGAGATATTCGAGGGAGTGTAAGCGACAATGCCTGTAAAAGTCTACAAGCCTACCTCTGCGGGACGCCGCTTGATGAGCGTCTCGACGTTCGAGGAGATAACCAAGAAAAGGCCGGAGAAGTCGCTGCTAGAGCCCCAGAAAAGCTCCGGTGGCCGCAACAACACAGGTCGCATTACCACGCGCCATCGCGGTGGCGGGCACAAGCAGCACTACCGCATCATCGACTTCAAGCGCAACAAGCACGGCATCCCGGCCAAAGTAGCGGCAATCGAGTACGATCCCAACCGCTCGGCTCGCATCGCCCTGCTGAACTACGCCGACGGCGAGAAGCGCTACATCCTGGCTCCGCTGAACCTGCGTGTGGGGGATACCCTGATGTCGGGCGAGCAGGCGGAGATCCGCATCGGCAATTCTCTGCCCCTGCGCCGCATCCCGCTCGGTACGCAGATCCACAACATCGAGCTGAACATCGGCAGGGGCGGCCAGATGGTGCGCAGCGCCGGTGCCTCGGCCCAGTTGATGGCTCGTGACGAGACTTATGCGCAGGTGCGCCTCCCCTCCGGCGAGGTGCGCATGGTACACGTGAACTGCATGGCTACAATCGGCCAGGTGGGCAACGTGGACCATGAGAACGTGCGTATCGGCAAGGCGGGCCGCTCGCGCTGGCTCGGCAGGAGGCCCACAGTGCGTGGTGCCGCCATGAACCCGGTAGACCACCCGCATGGTGGTGGTGAGGGTCGCGCTCCTCGCGGCGGGCAGCCTCAGACCAAGTGGGGCAAGCCCGCCCAGGGCTATCGCACCCGCAACAACAAGCGCACCGACAAGTTTATCATTCGTGGTCGCCGCCGAGGCCCCCAGGCCGCTGGCAAAGGACAGAGATAATTTGGGACTTGCGGATTGCGGATTTCGGATTTGTTCCGTATCCAACTAAATCCGCAATCCGAAATCCGAAATCCCAAATGGAGGAATCATGACCCGTTCTGCTAAAAAGGGACCATATGTGGACGCGAACTTGGAGGAGAAGATTCTCCAGATGAACTCCAGGAACGACCGGCGCTTGATCAAGAGTTGGGCGCGGGCCAGCACGATTACGCCCGATATGGTGGGCCACACAATAGGCGTGCACGATGGCCGCCGCCACATTCCGGTGTATCTCACCGAGAACATGGTGGGCCACAAGCTAGGCGAGTTCGCCCCCACCCGCTTCTACAAGGGCCACGGCAACAAGGCCGAGAGAAGCACGCGGCTGAAGTAGGGACGAGTCGTCAGTTATCAGCTATCAGTCGTCAGTTAGACGAGCAACGGATACTGAATACTGACAATTCGTAACTGAAGGCTCTAGGAGACAGACATGGAAGTAAAAGCAACGTCCAAGTACATACATCGCTCGCCTCGTAAGATCCGCCTGGTGGTGGACGCGGTGCGTGGTAAGCAGGTTGACGAGGCAATCGCTATCCTGCGGTTCCTGCCCCACGGTGGGGCCAGCGAAGTGGCGAACGTCGTCAAGAGCGCGGCAGCGAATGCCGAAAACAATTTCCAGATGCTGCGCGAAGACCTGTACGTCAAGCGCATCTTCGCCGATGAAGGGCCTGTGTTCAAGCGGTTCCGCGCTCGCTCACGTGGTATGGCCTCGCCCATCATAAAACGCACCAGCCACCTTACGGTGATCGTGGAAGAGAAGGAAGCCTAGCGAATTCTCAATTCTCAATTCTCAATTCTTAATTGGCTCTGTGCCACATCGGCCTTCTCCAATTAAGAATTAAGAATTAAGAATTAAGAATTCCCCAGAAGGGGGAATAGATGGGACGCAAAGTCCACCCGACAAGTTTCAGACTTGGTATAATTAAAGATTGGCAGTCCCGGTGGTACGCCGACAGGAACTACGCGGACCTGGTGCTGGAAGATATACGCATTCGCAAGACGGTGGGCCAGCGTCTCACCGGCGCTGGCCTCTCGAAGATCGAGATTCAGCGCTCGGCCAACCAGATCGAGGTGACCCTGCACACGGCCAAGCCGGGTGTGGTGATCGGCAAAGGCGGCACTGCTGTCGACCTGCTGCGCAAGGACCTTGAGACGATGACCGGCAAGAAGGTCAAGATCAACATCGAGGAAGTGAAGCAGCCGGAACTGGATGCATACCTGGTAGCCGAGAGCATCGCCGAGCAGATCAGCCGCCGCGTATCTTATCGCCGCGCTATGAAGCAGTCTGTGCTGCGTGCTCAGCGCTCCGGTGCCAAGGGCGTCCGGGTTCGCATCAGTGGCCGCCTGGGTGGTGCCGAAATGGCCCGCTCGGTGTGGGAGCGCGAAGGCCGGGTGCCTCTGCACACGATCCGCGCCGACATAGACTACGGACAGGTGCATGCTCACACGACCTACGGCCGCATTGGTGTGAAGGTTTGGATCTACAAGGGTGACGTGATCGAGCGCAAGGGCGGCGACTCCCTTCTCCAGCAGGACCGACCTCTGGCGACGGCCCAGCCTCGCCCCGACCGCAGGGACCGCCCCGACCGGCCGCCTCGGCGCGACGAGCGTGGCGATGGCCCCGGACGCAATGACCGTGGTGACCGCGGGCCGCGCGGTGGTGGTGGTGGAGACCGTGGTGGTCGTGGTGGTCGTAACGACGCCCCTACCTTCCGCGGCGGCACCTCGCCCCAGTTCGGCGGCGCGGCTCGCAACCCCGATGCCCGTGGCCCGCGCCCTGAGCGACAGGTCCCCAGGACCGATGCCCCCGTACAGGAGGCCCCGGCCCCGGCACCCGAAACAACCACTAATGAAGGTGGAGCGGAGTAACTTATTATGTTGATGCCGAAGAGAGTAAAGCACCGCAAGCAGCACCGCGGCAAGCGCGGCGGTGAGGCCCAGCGCGGTAGCAGTGTGGCTTTTGGCGAGTTCGGTTTGCAGGCCCTCGGCGCTGCCTGGATTGACAGCCGCCAGATAGAGTCGGCCAGGCGCGCCATCACGGGCCACATCAAGCGCGGTGGTAAGGTGTGGATTCGCATCTTTCCCGACAAGAGCGTGACCGCCAAGCCCGCCGAGACCCGTATGGGTTCCGGTAAGGGCGCTCCCGACCACTGGGTAGCCGTGGTCAAGCCGGGTCGCATACTGTTCGAGTTGAGCGGTGTGCGCGAAGAAGTAGCTGCCGAGGCGATGCGCAAGGCGGGGCACAAGCTCTCCATCCCTACGCGCTTCGTGAAGCGAATAGCCGAGGGCAGCGCCGTCCCTGAGCCGGAGCCCGAGCCGGAGGACGAGGAGGAATAGGATGAAGACCGAAGAGATTAGCGATCTGTCTAACCGCCAGCTTCGCCAGCGGATCGAAGACGCTCGCCAGGAGTTGTTCAACCTCCGCTTCCAGGTGGAGACGCGCAAGACCAAGAACACGAGCGGCATACGCAACACAAGGCGGGACATCGCTCGCCTCCAGACCGCCCTCCGCGAGCGCCAGCTTATAGCTGAAGTCACGGGTGAGGAGTTCGATGAGGGCGACGACACGGCCATAGCTGCCGCAACGCCGGAGCAGCCGCGCCGCAGGGGCCTGTTCGGACTGGGCAGGAAGAAGTAATTACGAAATACCAGTTACGAATTACGCGTGCTGAGGCACTGTAGTCCGTAATTACATGAGACAATTCGTAATCAGTAATTAGTAATTCGCAACGAGGTGAGGAATGCCAAGGAAATCAAAGAAGGAACAGCCGCAGGCAGTGGTGGTAGAGCAGGTCGTAGACCCTAACGCCAAGACCACGCCCATGATTGACGGCCAGCTCCCCGAGTACCTGCAGAGCCGCCAGGTTGAGCTGGGCCGCGTAGTCTCGGACAAGATGCAGAAGACGGTGGTGGTGTCGGTCGAGCGCCGAGTCCAGCACCCGATCTACAAGAAGGTGATGCGCCGCTCAGTGCGGTTCATGGCCCATGACGAGATAGGTGCCCACACCGGCGACACCGTCCGCATCATGGAAGCCCGCCCCATGAGCCGTCACAAGCGCTGGCAGGTTGTTGAGATAGTACAGCGTGCGGAGCAAGTCTAAAGTTGAATTCTCAATTTTTAATTTTGAATTCTTAATTGAAGAAGCCCAACTGGCAACCACCCAATTAAGAATTAAGAATTAAAAATTGAGAATTCCCGAAGGGGAAAGAGATGATTCAGCAAGAGTCCAGGCTGCGTGTGGCGGACAATACGGGGGCTAAGGAAATCCTGTGCATCCATGTGATGGGTGGGCACAGGAGGAAGTATGCGGGTGTGGGTGATGTGATCATCGCCGCCGTGAAGAGCGCTGCTCCCGGTGGGACCGTCAAGAAGGGCGAAGTGGTACGCGCCGTGGTGGTACGCACCGCCAAGGAGTACAAGCGCCCGGACGGCTCGCATATCAGGTTCGATGATAACGCGGCAGTAATTATCAACGCCCAGAACGCCCCTCGTGGCACTCGCATCTTCGGCCCCGTGGCCCGCGAGCTGCGCGAGAAGCAGTTCATGAAGATTATTTCGCTGGCGCCAGAGGTTTTGTAGGAATTTGGGAATTGGGATTTCGGAATGCGGATTTGTTCCGCATCCTACTAAATCCAAAATCCGAATTTCCAAATCCCAAATTGGAGAACACCATGAACATAAAACGTGACGATACCGTGCAGGTGATAGCCGGTAAGGACAGGGGCAAGCGCGCGAAGGTGCGTGAAGTGCACCCCGCCGACAACAAAGTAATAGTCGAGGGTGTGAACATCGTCAAGAAGCACACCAAGGGCCGCGCCGGTGCTCGCCAGGCGGGCGTCGTCGAGCAGGAAGCGCCGCTGTGGGCCAACAAGGTGATGCTTGTATGTCCCAACTGCACCAAGCCCGTGCGCGTGGGGCATACTGAGCTGGCCGATGGCAAGCGCGTCCGCGTCTGCCGCAACTGCGGCGAGACCTTCGACCGCGACTCTAACCAGGAGAAGTGGGGCGGAAGGAGATAGGAATTTGGGATTTGGAAATTCGGATTTCGGATTTATTTGGAATCTGAGCAAATCCGCAATTCGCAATTCGAAATCCCAAATTGGTCTGGCTGTAGTGACCAGCCGAGTAGATAGGAGATAGTAGAGTGGCTAAGAACGATAACAAGAACGAGCAGGGCAACAAAGGCAACCAGGGGAATCAGGGCAATCGCGGCCAGCAGAACGCTGCCCAGGCCGCCGCCTCCTCGAATGGCCGCGCCGACGGTGACGGTGCGGTTGCTACGGGTGTGCCTGAGGGGTACGTGCCTCGTATGAAGGCGCGGTACGCTGAGGAAGTTGTGCCCGCGCTCATGCGCGACTTTGGGTACTCCAACGCGATGCAGGTGCCCCGATTAAAAAAGATCGTAATCAATATCGGTATGGGCTCTGAGGCTCGCGAGAACGCCAAGGCGCTCGATAATGCTGCCGGCGACATCACGCAGATTACCGGCCAGAAGCCCGTAATCACCCGCGCCAAGAAGTCTATCGCCCAGTTCAAGCTGCGCACCGGCATGCCGATTGGCGTGATGGTGACGTTGCGCGGCCCCCGTATGTGGGAATTCTTTGACAAGCTGGTGAACGTCTCGCTGGCTCGCGTGCGCGACTTCAATGGTGTGTCGCCCAGCTCGTTCGACGGGCACGGCAACTTCACGCTAGGTCTGCGCGAGCAGCTTATCTTCCCGGAAATCGACTACGACCGCATCGACAAGATCCGCGGCATGGAGGTGGTAATCGTCACCTCCGCCAACACCGACGAAGAAGGCCGCCGCCTGCTCCAACTGATGGGCATGCCGTTCAGGAAATAATCGACAATTGGGATTTGGGAATTCGGATTGCGGATTTACTACGTATCCAACCAAATCCGCAATCCGCAATCCGAATTCCCAAAGGGAGGAACAATGGCTAAGAAGTCACTGATCGTAAAGTCCAATCGCGACCCCAAGTTCCAGGTGCGCCAGCACAATCGCTGCAAGGTGTGCGGCAGGCCCCGTGCCTATATCCGCAAGTTCGGCCTGTGCCGCATCTGCTTCCGCGAAAACGCCTCCGCCGGCCGCCTGCCCGGTGTCGTAAAGTCAAGCTGGTAGAAGGGGAATTTGGGATTTGGGAATTCGGATTTCGGATTTAGTTGAAGTCCGAGTAAATCCCAATTCCGAATTCCCAAATCCCAAATCGGAACAACATTGCTTAGGGCGGTCGGATGACCGTCGCCGCAAGGAGAATTGATCAAGTTATGAACATGACAGATCCTATCGCCGATATGTTGACCCGCATCCGCAATGGTAGCATGGCGCGACACCAGAGCGTGCTGATCCCGGCCTCCGGCATCAAGATGAACATCGCCCGCATCCTCAAGGACGAGGGCTTTATTAGAGATTACGATATCCCCGCCGAGATGGGTGGCCGCATGTTCCGCGTGTGGCTCAAGTACGGCGCGGACAAGCGTCCCGTAGTGACCGGCCTCAAGCGCGTCAGCAAGCCCGGCCTGCGCATATATTCGAAGCGCAACGACATCCCGATGGTGCTCAACGGCCTCGGCCTCACGATCATTTCCACCCCACAGGGCGTGATGAGTGGTCGCGAAGCGTGGCAGAAGAACCTCGGGGGCGAGGTACTTTGTCAGGTTTGGTAGGACGGAATTTGGGAATTGGGATTTCGGATTGCGGATTTTCTACGGATCCAGCTAAATTCGAAATCTGCATTCCAAAATCCCAAATGGAGGAATACTAATGTCTCGTATTGGCAACAGACCTATTCCCGTGCCGAAGAACGTGACCGTCGACATTGACGGGCAGACGGTGCGCGTGAAGGGTCCGAAGGGCAACTTGGAGTTATCCTTCCGCCCTGAGGTAAGTGTAGAGCAACAGGACGGCCAGATAGTAGTGAGCCGCCCGAACGACCAGAAGACCGCTCGCTCTCTTCAGGGCCTCACCCGCACGCTCATCAACAATATGGTAGTGGGCGTGACTGATGGATACACCCGCACGCTGGAGATCGCCGGTGTGGGCTACCGAGCCGCCAAGGAGGGCAACTCCCTGGTGCTGTCGCTCGGCTTCTCACACCCGGTACGCGTCGAACCGCCCAGCGGCATAGCCTTCAACGTGGAGACCCCCACCCGTGTGAGCGTGGCGGGCATCGACAAGCAACTGGTAGGAGAGCAGGCGGCCCAGATCCGCAAGCTCAAGCCGCCTGAGCCGTACAAGGGCAAGGGCATCATCTTCCAGGGCGAGCGCATCCGCCGCAAGGCAGGCAAGGCCGGCAAGGTCGGCGGTAAGAAGTAGGAAGTGACGAGCGGTTAGTGGTTAGCAAGAATGGCCACTAACCACTAATCACTAGCCACTAACGAGCCTGTAGTGACCAGGCAACCAGAGAAGAGGTAGAGGAACAATGAGGCAGAAACCACATGAGATGTCGCCGCGGCAGAAGCGGCACAACAGAGTCCGGGCTAGAGTGACGGGCACGCCGGAGCGACCGCGTTTGAACGTATTCCGCAGCCTGAACCACATCTACGCCCAGGTTATTGACGATACCCAGGGCCACACCCTGGCCGCCGCTTCCACGCAGGACAAGGGCGTGGCGGAGGCTCCCAAGACGGAGCAGGCCAAGGCAGTGGGCCAGCTTGTGGCCGAACGGGCCAAGGCAGCGGGCATCACAAAGGTCGTATTTGATCGCGGTGGCTACCTGTACCACGGTCGCATCAAGGCCCTCGCCGACGGTGCCCGTGACGGAGGACTGGATTTCTAGATTTCGGATTTGGAATTTCGAATTGCGGATTTAGTTGATATCCGAGCAAATTCGAAATCCGCAATTCGAAATTCCAAATGGAGGAGTTATGGCAAGAGTAGATAGAAATAGCGTCTCCGACTTCGAGGAGAAGCTGGTACAGGTGAACCGCGTGTCCAAGGTGGTAAAGGGTGGGCGGCGGTTCAACTTCAGCGCGGTCGTGGTGGTCGGTGACGGGCATGGCACGGTGGGTGCGGGCACGGGCAAGGCCGCTGAGGTCCCCGACTCAATCCGCAAGGCCACCGACGACGCCCGCAAGCACATGATCCGCGTGCCCCTGGTCGGCTCGACCATCCCGCACGAGGTGCGCGTGTCCTATGGTGCCAGCACCGTGCTCCTGAAGCCCGCGGCTCCCGGTACGGGCGTGATTGCCGGTGGTGGTGTGCGCCCCGTGCTGGAGGCAGCCGGCGTCAAGGACGTGCTGAGCAAGTCGCTTGGCAACAACAACCCGGTCAACCTGGTGCGTGCCACCCTGCTGGCCCTCTCGCAGCTTCACTCGGTGGAGAGCGAGGCGCTACGTCGTGGCATCCCGCAGGACGAGATGGAGCGCCGCCTCTACCGCAAGGACTACGCGGTGCTGAAGGCGCACGCCGCCGGCCACGCTCCTGCGCCCACACCTCGCGAGCCTGCTGCCTTGAACGCTTCGCCCGCCGGGTTCCGCACTGCGGAGTCGGAGCGCAAGTACAAGGGTGGCCCTGGCGATAGGGGTCCTGCTAGCGGTGGGCCGGGCGCTGCTCCGGGTGGACGTGGTGGCCGCAACGAGCGTGGCGGTGGAGACCGCGGCGGTCGCGGTGCCCAAGGAGGCGGACGTGGACGCGGCTAACAGCAGCAAGACGGTACGCCTGACATGGGTCCGTAGCGACATCGGCTACCCCAAGGACCAGAAGGCCACAATCCGGGCCATCGGCTTCAAGCGCCTCAACCAGACGCTTGAGCTACCAGACTCCCCTCAGCTGCGAGGCCAGATTTTCAAGGTCAAGCACATGCTGAAGGTGGAAGACTAATTTGGGAATTGGGATTTCGGATTGCGGATTTAGCAGGTATCCAACAAATCCGCAAT
>JAXDKH010000290.1:0-14201 GCA_034667185.1 Chloroflexia bacterium
AGCCTGGGCTGGCATGCCGGCGATCCGCCGGAGGCCGGGAGGTAGCCGGACAATTTACCGTAGAGCGCCTGGTTGAGGGCACGGAACTAGTGTACAAGAAGGTGCTGGAACAACAAGACCCGCAGAGCACACAGGCACTATAGCATGCGCATACTCTTTCTCACACCACGATTTTGCTACCCTCTGCTAAAAGGCGATACCTCCCGGGTGTACCACCAGTTGCGCGAGCTATCCCGCGACCATGAAATCACGCTGCTGAGCATAGCCGAAAGGCCGGTCAGCCCCGACGAGTACGAACGGGTCGCAGGGTATTGCAAGCGCGTAGTGGTAGTGCCGCTGCCCCGCTGGAGGACGCTCTGGAACCTGGGCACGGGGCTGCTCTCGAAGCTGCCTTTGCAGGTCAGTTACTACCGCATCCCCGCCGTACAGGAACACCTTGAGAGGCTGCTAGCCGAAGAAGAGTTCGACCTGCTCCACGTGACGCTGGTCAGGATGCTGCCTTACGTCCGTTCGGTGCAAAAGCCGCCCGTGGTGGTCGATTTGATCGACTCGCTCACGCTGAACCTGGCCGATAGGCGGGAGCAGGTAAGTGGGCCGAAGCGACTCGCTTATGAAATCGAGTACAGGAGGATGCGCGACTACGAGCAGGCAGTGGTGGCGCGCTATCCCGAACTAATCGTGACATCTCCAGCCGACAAACAGGCGCTTGGCGGGCGCGACGGCATTACGGTGCTGCCGATGGGCGTCGATTTAGAACGCTTCCAGTTCCGCGGTGCTGAGGGGCGAGACTCACAAACCGTAATCTTCACGGGCAACATGGGCTACCACCCGAACGAAGAAGCCGTGCTCTGGTTCGCTGCCGAGGTGTGGCCCCTGCTGCGGTCCACTCACCCGCAGCTGCGCTGGCAGATCGTAGGCACCAATCCCACCGAACGAGTACGCGCCCTGGCCCAGCCGGACAGCGGCATAGAGGTGCTGGGGTGGGTGCCCGACGTGAGCGAATACCTGGGACGTGCCACTCTGTCGATTTGCCCGCTGCGCTCCGGCTCCGGAATCCAGATGAAGGTACAGGAGGCGATGTCGGTGGGCACACCCGTAGTAGCGACTTCGATAGCGAACCGTGGGGTGGGTGGTGCGCCGGGTCGCGACCTGCTGGTAACCGATACCGCACCCGAATTTGCTGCTGCCATCACCCGCTTGCTGGACGACCCGCAGACACGTGCATGCCTGGGACATGCCGGGAGGCAGTTTGTGGAGCAGCATTTCCAGTGGGAGCAACATGCTCGGCAGCTAACCAGCATTTACGAGAGGCTGCTACAAGCTCCCCAGTAAAATGTAGACTACCGTCTGGATCGCCACCAGAACCAGCGAAGACAACTCCGCAAGGTGGGAATTTTGGCCTGGTTAGTATATGTTAAAATGCCTTTAGTCAGGCGAGTTCTTGCTGTAGAATTTTCCTCTCTTGGCTAACTGGTATTTAACCTTCCGAGGACCTGTGAACCAGCCTAGCAGGTGCCCCATGGACAAAGGATTTCCGGTCAGTATCCTATCAAATGCCTGTCACGCGCACATTCTTATTCTCTGACATCGAAGGTAGCACCAGGAGCGAGCAACAGGAGCCTGCTGCCTGGGCGAACAACCATGCGTTGCACAACCGGATAGTTGAAGAAGCTGTGCTCGCGAGCGATGGCGAAATTTACAAGAACACCGGAGATGGCTACCAAGCCGCGTTCGTGAACGCACCCGATGCGCTCAAGGCGGCGTTGGATATCCAGCACAAGGTAGGAAGCACCGATTGGCAAGGCAGTACCCCCCTCCGCGCCCGCATCGCCCTGCACACAGGTGAGGCTGAACAGCGAAACTCGGACTACCTGGGAGATGATCTGCACCGGGCCGCCCGTGTAATGGACGCAGGACATGGCGGGCAGATCTTGCTATCTCTGGTCACCAGCGAACTCGTACGCGAAGCGCTGAGGCGAGACCCTGCCCTGACTGGTGTGGAACTCAGGGAGTTGGGGGTCTACGGGCTGAGGGACATCAAGCGGCCCGAACGCATTTTCCAGGTGGTAACGCCCGGCCTCCGAACCACCTTTCCGCCACTCAGGACTGAAAGGGCCTTCTTTACGAACCTGCCCACCGAGCTAAGCCCGTTCGTTGGGCGCGGTGAAGAGATAACGACACTGCGCGAAGAGTTGGCGGCGACCCGCTTACTCACTATAACGGGCGCTGGTGGTGTCGGAAAGACACGCACTGCCGTCTACTTAGCCAGAGAGGTAGCAACCGAATACGAGGATGGTGTAGGGCTTATAGAGCTAGGGCCGGTATCCGACCCGGACCTGGTCGTACAGGCTGTGGCTTCCGTATTCGGCGTTGGAGAGAGCGGCGCCTCTTCTCTGCGGGACGCCTTGATTTACTACCTGCAGAAGAAGGCGGTGCTGCTCGTCTTTGATAACTGTGAGCATCTCCTGGATGCCTGTGCCGACTTTATCAGCGCCTTGCTGGGTAAATCGTCCGCGCTGAAGGTAATAGCTACCAGCCGCGAGCGGCTCGACATCAACGGCGAGACCGTGCACAACTTGTCGATGCTGAAGGTGCCGAGACTGGCCCGGAAGATGACCCTTGCCGACTTACACCAGTATGCGGCGGTAGAGCTATTTGTTACCGAGGCGATCAATGCCGATGCGACCTTCAAGGCTACGGATGCGAATGTCGCAAGCATAGCCGACATCTGCAAGCACCTGGACGGTAATGCCTTAGCCATCAAGCTAGCCGCGTCACTTACTCTCACTCTGTCTGTAGACGAAATGCTGGAGCGCCTTCGCGAGCGCTTTGAAGTGCTGGTGCAAGGGTCCAGGCAGGCGGTGCCCAGGCATAAGACGCTCAAGGCAGCGATAGATTGGAGCTATGACCTGCTGAACCCGGACGAAGCCACAGTATTTCGCAGGCTCGCCGTCTTTGCCGGGGCGTGGTCGCTGAAGGCGGCGGAGAGCGTGTGCGTTGATGAAAAGGTCGGGGCCGGCAGGCTTGTAGCGATAATGAACGGCCTGGTGCGCAAGAACCTGATTATCAAGGTGAGCAGCGAGCCGGAGTCGCGGTTCGGGATGCTGGAAACGGTCCGGGAGTACGCCCGCATGCAACTCCGGGCAAGCGATGAAGTTGACAGGCTTCACCTGGAGCACGCCAAGTATTTCACCGCGTTCGCAAAGCACGAGGCGGCCAAAGTCTGGGGCGACCAGCCGGGGGTCGGGTTGACCAGGCTCGAGCAAGACTATGACGACCTGGTGAGCGCACTCGAATGGGCGCGAAAGAGCGACGCAGGCAGGGCGGCGGGCCTTGAGCTGCGGTTGGCTGCCGAGCTGGGCCCTTTCTGGGAGCGACGGGGCTTCTTGACCGAGGGGCGCGAGCGTCTGGCCCAGGCGCTACGCTCCAAACGAATCCCGGAACTCGACAGGTGCCGCGTGGAAGCCCTGGAGGCGGCGGCAAGACTTGCGTTTATGCAGCACGACTATCCGGAGGCGATATCGCTATACGAAAAGAGCCTCAAGTTGCGACGCCAGCTAGCATCAAAGAGCGACGACGTACGGCTGAAGCATGGCGTGGTCGGCGTGCTGAACAAGATCGGGATCGCTGCTGCCCGGAACGGAGACTACGAGGTTGCCGAGCAGCGACTTTGCGAGGCGATGGACCTGGCGGTGAAGACGAAGCACCAGAGGGGCATTGTTCGCGCGCTGAACAGCCTGGGGGAGGTTGCGTGGCGGCAGGGCGATTATGAGGGAGCAAGAAAGCGTTACGAAGAATGCCTCACGCACGCCCGCCAGCAAAAGGGCAAATACAAAGAGTTGTCCACTCTCGACTCGCTCATGGGCCAGGGCAGGATACTGATGATGCAAGGCCAGTACGACGAGGCTATGCTGCTGTTTACTACATGCCATGACATACGGAGCAAGCACGGCAACAAGACTGACCTGGCCTTCTCACATAGCGACCTCAGCGAAGTTGCATTTCGCAAGGGTGACTACGAGGCCGCCAGCTTTCACGCCGAGGAGAGTCTAAAGCTGCGGCATGAGACAAGAAACGAGATGGGCATCGCGAATTCGCTCGTCCAGCTTGCCCAGGCTAAACACAAACTTGGGCTGCACGCCGAAGCGTTGGAGCACGCGAAGGAAAGTCTCTCGATTTTCGAGCGCCTCCTGAACAAGCGGAGGATCGCTGAGTGCCTGTTCCTCATAGGGGAGATAAGGTTCGAGCTTGGCGAGCGAGAGGTTGCCGCCAGACTGTTTGGGGCCGCGGAAGAACTCCTTGACAGCCTGGGAGGCATGCTGGCCCAGGTGCAACGCGAACACTACGAGAGCAGCATACTGGCCTCTATGCGGGACAGGTTGGACAGCCGGACCTGGGAAACAGGGCGTTATCTGGACATGGAAACGGCGATCCGGCTGGCCCAGGCGGGCGCGGTTGGCGCAGTCGCCAAGGAAGGCACTACTAAGATGGCCTCGGGCGGTGGCGAATTCAGCGGAGCCAGACAACGATGAGCATGAGCACGAGCATGGTGACGACCCAAAGTATGCTCAGCCTTCTGAAATGGTCGAGGGCAAGATTTACCAGCTTCTGCTTTTCTCTATAGATGTCCGACACCTCGATAATCTGGTTGGCGTAATCGTGCAGTATCTCCTTCGGCCCAATGCGTTGCAGCCTCTCCAGGTAAGCATCTTCGTCAGCTTTTCCTTCGACCGCGTACCGTTCAAGCAGCATCAGCGGGAACAACATGCCCGGCGCGGCGGTATCGGGACGAACCGAGTGGGTGCGCGCCTGGTATACTCTGGTGGCTATGTAGATTACGTTGAAAGCCATCAGCAAGTAGACGGCTATAAGGAGCACTCCCGCGCCTTTGAACAGGCGCTGCCAGTCTTCCTGCGTGCTGGCGGTTATGGCGTTAGAGGCCAGGATGCCCAGCGCGGCAGTCAGCAGTGCGACTGAGGACAGCAGGTTGTTAGCTTTCTGGTCCATCGTCCTGGTTAAGTCCTGGACGTTGGCGAACACTTCCCTGGCAAAGCTAAGTCTTGCCTCTACAGAAGTATCAGCAGGCGAGTCAGCGAGTTTATCAACGTCACTGTCTTGAGGCCGTTCCTGACCGCCTAGCTCTATCATGAGACAAATACCCTCGCTTTAGAAGTGAGTGCGCCCGTTTCGACATCATGAGAAGTTGTCGTAACACTATTATAGCAGGGGCATGACCAGGAGCTATCTCAAAAATGACATGGAGGTTGCATTATGCCAGGCAAGCAGTCTTCAAAACACCTGAGGTGGCTACCGCCGAGCGCGGGCGGGCATGCAAGCTTCGACATCCCGGCACATGAGCCGCCTCTGGCACCGCGAGATGAGGCTGTCTTTCTGCTTCACACCGGGGCTGAGATAGAGCACGCCCTGCTGGTGCAGTACCTCTATGCCGCCTACTCGCTGAAGTCGCCTAAAGAGGTACCCCAGGAGCACGCGGACAAGGTGCGCGCCTGGAGGAAGACCCTGCTGGGCATCGCCAGGGAGGAGATGGGCCACCTGATCACGGTGCAAAATCTGCTCCGGCTGATCGGCGGACCGCTGAACCTTGAGCGGGAGGATTATCCGTTCCGCAGCCAACTCTACCCCTTCCCGTTCAGACTGGAACGGCTCAGCAGGGGGTCACTCGCCAAGTACGTAGTAGCTGAGATGCCTTATTTCCCCGACCTGCCGGAGGAATTGCGGCAGATAGTCACACGGGCCGCTACCGCCAGCACCATGCCGGTGAACCAGGTAGGTGCGATCTATGCGCGGGTGATGCAGCTTCTAGCCGCACCCGGCGGAAGCACTGAAAGCTCTGAACCGCGTCTAAACGACGACGACTTTCTATCCGGAGTGGGGGCACGCCAGGCACACTATGACAACTGGGGCGGCGAGACCTCGGTGCTGGTGCCCGATCTCTACGATAGGGCCGGAGCATTGAGGGCCGTTACGGAGCTTGCCGAGCAGGGTGAGGGGCTGGAGGACGCACAGGAGACCCCTTCACACTTTCAGCGCTTCCTGGCTATTTACCGCGACTTCCCCGAGGCCGGGGAGGGATGGGAGCCTACCTACGCCGTGCCCACCGACCCCAACACCGGCACCAGTGATGGAGTGATCGTCAGCGACCAAGCGGGCGGCATCACTCACCCCGATGCCCTCCGGTGGGCTGAGCTATTCAACCTGCGCTACCGGCTGCTGCTCTCCTTTCTCGCGCACTTCCTGCAGACGGAGGGGCCGGTGCTGGACGCAAGTGCTGAGTACACGGGGCGCGGGTATCTCAACCTCTGGACGTTTGGCGAGATGAGGCACCTGAGTGACATAGCAACGAAGCTGGCAAAGCTGCCGCGGGGGGCAATTGGCCCGGACGGAGAGGAATCGCCCGAGCGGGCGGGGGCCCCGTTCGAGCTGCCCTACACACTCAACCTACCCGATAGGGAGCAGGACCGCTGGCGCACTCACATTGACGTGCTGAACGCATGCATGAAGTTAGAGCAAGCCATAGCAGCTGCGGACCCAATGTCGGGGGCTGAGGCGGGTAACAATCTGGTAGCAGAGCTTCTGGCGGAGGATGCCCAGGCGCTGGCTGTAACGAGGGCTATGCAGCGAGGCGAGGCGCTGCCAACTCAGAGCACTGGCTTCTCTAAGGTGGTACGGTTGCTGGAGAGCGCCGTGCGTGGCTTCAGGATAGGTGCACATCACAACTTCTGGCGAGGCGTCACCCGCGACGAGTTTGTAGCGACCAGCGTCTTTGGGAACCCCTTACTGGCTAGAAGGGAGGACGGCAGCTTTGACGCGGCCGGTTCCAACCTGATCAAGGCGCTGAGGGGCGAGCCACCGTTCGACGGAGTCGAGGGCGATCCCTCGCGCTTTCCTCGTATGCCCGCCGAGCACCCTCCCCTGGCCCCGGGGGCGATTGAGTACATCTACAGGTGGATAGAGGCCGGTTGCCCGGAGTGACTAATCCTATGCCCAACGAACTTGACTACTATATCGCGGAGATGAAAGCCGGACGACTGCGAATCGTGCTCGGTCCCACCACTCCCCAGACCTGGACTGTAGAGTATACAGGAGGTAGCGGAGGTCAGTTCCTGAAGCACTGGTACGATGACTACACCTATGAACCTTATGAAGAGGTGATCGACGAAGACCAGGTACGCAATATAATACAGCGATTTGGCGGAGGCAGGATATGGGGAGCGGACCTGGAGCGGGTTGCAAAGCAACAGTCAAAGGAGCGAGGCGTGGAAGAGGAAGCACCCTGAATACTACGCACCTGCTTGGTAGTGGCAAAGAATGATGGGGTGGTTGGTGGAAGTTCTGCTTGGTTGGTTTGTGTTGGAGGAATGGGGAATGCCGCTACGATCTAACGATGGCATGAAACCTGCGGGTTGATATACTCTTCAACACTTACCGCCTCTTCAGAGCGAGCCATTATAGTGGCTGATGTCCTCACATGTGGGACCACAGCTAACCGGCTTGGCATGTTGGGGTCCTTTCGGGCTACAGGGTATTGGTGGAACAACACCCAAGCCTTCACAGCTTACTCAATGCGGAGTAATTCGGCGTACAGCGTTGCAGCTGGACTCTTAGCAAGAAAGGAAGACGGACATGTCAAGACCAGATAGAGGAGTACTGGGCAGAAAGATAATTGTGGTCGGCCTGTTGGTGCTAGCGGCTTTCCTGGTGGCAAGCACAATGGCGACGGAGTTCGGGTTCGCAGCCTACCCCGTATCACAGGGTTCCGCGCCCGTCCCAGGTAAAGCGGCTGCCCCGGTAGCCGGACCACCCGCCAGGCTCAACGTGGTCGATCTGCGCAAGCTGCCACCTGCAAAGCCGGGCAGGGTGAGCAAAGTTCTACCCTTCAGGTACCCGCAGGGTCCAGACGCCCTCGCCGCTGCACAAGCCAAAGCGCGTAACCTGCCTCCCAACCTGCCTCGTTCACAGCCGCTGGCACCGCTTGTGGCTGCCGCTCCTACTATAGTTGCGGGCTACGAGGCTATCTCATACAGCGAGTCCGGGTGTGGTTGCTTGCCACCGGACGGTGATATCGCGGTTGGCCCGAACCACGTCATAGGTGAGGTGAATAACTCCTTCCAGGTGTTTACTAAGACGGGCATCACCATGACAAACGCGATAAAGTTTGACGATTTCTTTGGTACCTGTGGGGCCCCGGACTTGGGTAGCTCAGACCCCATTGCGGCCTATGATCCCGTGGCTGACCGTTTCACAATCGGCATACTACGTTACGACAGCACCACCAACACCTCCTACGTGAGCCTTGCGGTATCGCGGTCACCTGACCCCACAACTACGTGGAACCAGTACTGCTTCGAGCAGCCTTTCATGGGCCTGCCCGCGCTATACGACTTCCCTCACATTTCGGTGGGCCAGGACGCTATTTTCACAACGGGCAACCTTTATCCAAGCTCCAGCCAGCAAAGTTCTGGCGCACGCGTCAATGCCTACGACAAGGCTGCGATGTACAGCGGGGTAATAACGGCCACCCAGATATACTCGGACGTGGTGCTCAACTCGGACGGTACCCCCGCTGACACGCTACGCCCCGCTTTGTTCAACGTGGGACTGCCTTCCCCTACCAACTACTTCATCAACGTCGCGCCCGCGCCAAATACGCGAGTATCCCTGTGGCGCTGGACGCTGCCTTTCAGCACAAACCAGTTCGTGGCGGCCGGGGGTGTGGACGGCGCACCCTACCTCCCTCCGGTGCCCATGATCCAGCCGCCGCCGGGCCAACCGATGCCGCCGGTGCCCTTCATCGATGCCCGCATGCTGGGTGCGATGTGGTACAACGGCACCCTGTACGCCACTCACACAATCGGTTGCAACGATGGTACCGGCAGCACAGACTGCGTGCAGTGGTACCAGGTGGGTAACATCAATGCCACCCCGACCCTGCTGCAACAGGGCATAGTTAACGGAGGGGTGCAGCAGTCGCGAGCCTACCCGAACATAGCGGTGGATGCCAGCGGCAACGTCCGGCTGGCATATGCATACTCTTCGAGGACGGAGCCACTCGGTATCAAGCACGTTGGGCGGCTCGCAAGCGACCCCCTAAACGCAATGGGCACTGAAGGAGTAGTCAAACTTGGCGGGAGGGCTTTGATCCTCGATGAAGGCTTGCGCTACGGCGACTATTCCGGCCTGGTGACCGACCCGGATGGAGTGCGAATATGGCACCTGGAAGAATTCGCGCCCGCCAGCACGAGCGACAGCTGGGACACCTGGATCAGCGCCGCCCAATTCGGACCCGCGGGGGCAACCGCTACGGGCACACCTCCCACGGCCACTTCAACCGGGACGGCTACAGCAGGTGCCACCGCCAGTGCGACAGCTACAGGCACGTCCAACGGCGGGCCCGTGGGCGTGCAATTCTGGCATAACATCATCCTCGACCCGCAGCGGGCGAGTGGCGAGCCGAGCAACCGCATCGACAGCCACAACCACGCCTACGTTTCTTCGCCATTCGGGGTGGGCAATACAAGCTACCTGTGGCGCTCGCAGGACGCCAGCCGCCTGACGTTCCAGCCACGCGGCGTGAGCCTGGATCACCGCATACCCGTTGCTCCGGGCGGTGGAGACACCGACATCGCGGTGGACATGTTCAACCGCTTGCACTTCTTCGACCTTTACCTGGGCAACTTCGCCTACACCCGCAGCGACGATGATGGTAAGACGTTCACGTCACAGGACCCACTACCTGGTTTGGGTAGCGTCGCTGACGACCGGCAGTGGACCGACGCTTACGGCGACGAAATATACCTCGTATACCGGCAGGTTCCATCCGGTCTGTGGGCCAACCACGGCACTATACCCGTAGGCGGTGCCCCTACCGTCTTCGAGCCTGGCATCCCCGTCGATAGCACGGTCGCTGCCGTAAGCCACGCGGGTAACGTGGTCATCGACAAACGCCTCGACTGTGGTGGTCTCGAAACGGGGGCCGGCTGCGCGTATGTAGTCTACAACGACACGCAGCAGCTCAGGCTGGGCCGCACGACCGATCACGGTAAGACCTGGCAGCCCGGCATCGGCGGCACCCCCATCATAATAGCCAACCGCGCCGGCAAGGTAGACAATATCTTCCCGGTCATAGCGATTGACAACTCCGGTAACCTGTACGTAGCGTGGTCGGAAAAAAGCGCATCGACGTACGATATCTACTACACCTCGTCCACCGACCGGGGCAACACGTGGAGAACGCCGGTACGTGTCAACACTACGGACCTCAAGCTGAACATCTTCCCTTATATAGCAGCGGGTAGCGACGGTAGAGTGGACGTTGTGTGGTACGGCACCACGTCCGTGAACAACCCGCCCGACCCCCAGACGGTTACCCCTGCCACCTGGCACGGCTACTTTGCGCAGACCCTCAACGGGCATGACGCTGTGCCTGCCTTTACCCAGACCCGCTTTAGCCAGACGCCTCTGCACTACAACGGCATCTGTCTGAGCGGCACGGGCTGCCTCGCAGATAGCAGCCAGGACCGGCAGTTGCTCGACTTCTTTGAGGTCAACGTCAGTCCGGTAGACGGCGCTGCCACCATATCCTATGCGGACAACACCAACCAGACGGGGGTAGCCTTCCCGCCTTCCTATGCTTACCTGATGCAGGCGCAGCAGGTTGGCGGCGAGAGCGCCTTTATGACGAGCACGCTGACGCTGCCGGTGGGCTGCACGGGCAGCGCTACTTTCCCGTGTGCAGACTACACCACCGACCCACCAAGCGATGCCAGCGACCCTTACGATGGCCCGACGGTTATGACGGCCACCAATTTCCCGTTGATCGATATGCTGGAAAGCCGCATTACCGACGAGACCCCCGACGCACTTACCTTCAACATGATCGTGAACGGGAACCTGGCAAACGCGCCCACGGCCCCACGGCCTCCGGGCCCTGCCAGCGCGCCCCCGCTTGATACCTATACATGGCTTACCCAGTTCGAGTACAAGGATTACGTGTACTGGGTGGCTATGGACTGGAAGTCGGGAGCTACGCAACCGCGCTTTGTGTATGGGAACCTGGACGTGCGTTTTGAAGTACAGCCACCTGAGCCGGGCACCGGACTTGGTTTCTTCAGCTACAACGAGCTTGGGACCCTGTGTGCTGCTTCGTACACGACGGGCACGGAACCCAGTCTGATCCGAATACAACTGCCCTTCGACAAGGTGACGGGCAACGACAACACGCACCCCTCGTTTGGGAGCCAGTTGTACAACGTCACGTCCTACGGCTTTGCGCGGCACGGCACCACCAACGCCACTCTCACCGACGACATCATGGAGATAGTGGACCCAATGCCGCCATACATCTACGCGCTTGCCACGCCCGACCCCAACTTCCCGTCCCCCACGCCCGTGGTCGGCTGCCAGCCGGTGGAGGTACCTACGAGGACGCCTACCGGTAGCAGTACAGTCACGGGCACACCCACTGAGACGGGTACACCCACGAACACCGGGATACCCACTGAGACAGGTACACCTCTGGCAGCTACAAGCACAGGTACGCCATTAGTCGCCACGAGCACTGATACAGCCTTGGTCGTAGGCACAAGCACAGCTACCCTCACCTCGGTACCGAGCACAAGTACAGGTACGCCATTAGTTGCTACAAGCACCAATACGGCGTTGGTCGCGACGAGCACAGGCACGTCGATTTTGCCTACTGGCACAGTCACAATTGTTGTTACGCCAAGTGGAACCAGCACCGTGATTGTGGGGACTGGGACACCTACTCGCACAGCTACAAGTGTGGCGATAGCATCGGCTACAAACACCGGGACAGCGTCAGCTACCCGGACGAGCGTAGCCGCTACTGCCACGCGTACTACGGCGGCTTCCACCAGCACTCCCGCTGCCACCGCTACGGCCTGCACGATCAAGTTTGCTGACGTGCCGCCCACGGGTGAAGGCTCTACCTTCTACAGCTACGTGCGTTGCTTAGCGTGCCGCCACATAGTAGGTGGGTACCCGTGCGGCGAGCCTGGAGAGGACTGTAACCAGGACAACGACCCCTACTACAGGCCAGGTGCTAACGTATCGAGAGGGCAGCTATCCAAGATAGTAGCGAACTCCGCCGGCCTGAACGATCCCATAGCCGAGGGACAGCAGCAGTTCGCGGACGTGGAGCCGGGTGACCCCTTCTATCCATACGTAGAGAGGCTGGCCCAGACCGGGGCTATATCTGGGTACCCGTGCGGCGAATCCGGTCCTGGAGAGCCATGTGACTCCCTGGAGAGACCATACTTCCGGCCCAACAACCCTGCAACTAGAGGCCAGATCTCCAAGATCGTGTCCATAGCGGCAGGCTACGACGAAGACATCCCGGCTGATCAGCAGACGTTCACCGATGTACCGACGAATAGCCCCTTCTGGGTATACATCGAGCGTCTGTCCGATAGAGGGATAATATCGGGGTACGGAGACCCGGAGAAGTGCCCCACAGGTACCCCTTGCTTCCGATACACCGACAACACCAGCAGAGGCCAGATGGCGAAGATAGCTGCTAACGCTTTCTTCCCCAACTGCCAGACCCCGTGAGGAGTTAGGGAATAACTCTTGGCCTGGTTACTCCGATACCTTGATCAGTAGAACACTTGAAAATAACAAGAGAGAGTCTAACCTAAAGACTCTCTCTTGCTCTTTGATGCCTTCTAAGATCAATTCCTTCGCGACTTCCCGACTCGCGTCAACGCTGCTGCCCTACTGTTGAAAGGGTGGCGAAATCGAGTCGGAAGACCCTAAGTTCAGGAATGTCCTGTTCTTCGTTAGACGTTGAACAGCACGTTGATAATGTCGCCGTCCTTGACCATGTAGGTCTTGCCCTCGCTCCTCAGCACGCCCTTTTTCTTGGCTTCGACCATGTTCCCCGCCGCGATCAGGTCGTCGTAGTGCACCACCTCGGCGCGTATGAAGCCCCGCTCCAGGTCGGAGTGGATCGCCCCGGCGGCCCGCTGGGCAGCGGTGCCCCGGCGTATGGTCCACGCGCGCACCTCGTCCTCCCCGGCGGTGAGGAAGCTAATCAGGCCCAGCAGCGTATACGAGAGGCCCACGACCTCTCCCAGCCGCGAAGGCCCCATGCCCAGGCTCTCACGGAACTCGGCGGCATCTTCCACCGATAACTGCGATACCTCCATCTCCAATTGCGCGGGGATGGCGACCACCTGCGTCGATGCGCTGCTCCACTGCTTGCCCAGCCGCCCCTCGATTTCGGCGGCGTTGTCCAGGCTATCCTCGCCCAGGTTGGCGACTATCAGCATCGGCTTGGCGGTGAGGAAGCCAAAGTTGCGAATGGCTTTCTCGTCGTCTTCGCTCAATCCCAGGTCGCGAATGTGCTTGCCCTCTTCCAACGCAGGGCCAACGCGCGTCAGCACCTCTTGCTCGCGCTCCCGCAACTCCCGCTCCGGGCCTTTGGTCTTCTGGATCTCGCCCTTTAGACGCTCTAGCCTGCGCTCGATGATGCCCAGGTCCGAGAAGGCAAGCTCCAGCATCACGCTCTCGGCGTCGCGCAGGGGATCGACCCCTTCTGTGCCTTCCGGCATGGGTACCGCCGCGTTCTCGAAGGCCCTAACTACCAGCACCAATGCATCCACCGTGCTGATGAATCCCAGCACCTGGCGGCTGATTGGCTCCTTGTTGACCGTGTCCTTGCCGCCCGTCATGCCTACCACGTCGGTGAACTGCACGTCGGCAGGCGTGACCTTGCGCGGGTGGAACATGTCGGCCAGCACGTCCAGCCGTTCGTCGGGCACCTTCACCACGGCCACGTTCGGTTGGTCCCCGCTTGCGTAAGCCGAGGTAGCAGCGTGGCTGCCGGTAATCGCGTTGAAGAGGGTGGTCTTACCGCTTTTTGGAAGGCCCACTATGCCAAGGTTCAAAGCCATTTAGTACAACTCCCACGATGACAATAATCTCCCCATTGTACAGTATCCGGGTAGGCTGGGCTAGTTCAGACGTGTCATCATTACGGCGTTGCCCATGTGATATACCGGAGCCCTGCTCCCACCTGTCATCCTGAGCGTAGCGAAGGATCAGTAGCCGTGGTTTGACTCTTGGTATCGTGGCAACTATGTACCTCTTACCTGCATCATCCCCAACTTTGCGGACCCTACCATGCCACCTGATCCTTCACTGCGTTCTGGATGACAGAA